>NZ_QQAO01000003.1:0-450676 GCF_003349855.1 Curtobacterium sp. AG1037
CACCCTGGATCGAGCACTACAACACTGAACGGATCCACTCGAGCCACGGACTCACGCCCGCAGCCCGAGTGTCAACAACCTGACGGCTCAGTACAGCTAGGTCGCCAGCGCGACCACCCATCGGACGGGAGGCACGGTGTCGGCTGGCACCCCTCCCTCGCAGGCTCGGTCGGCGCGCCCCGCGTGACGCTGGCGCGTCACCGCTGAGCGGGGCGCGCCCATCCGTCGTGTGGTCGCGTCCCTCAGCGCG
The DNA here is from genome assembly GCF_003349855.1 of Curtobacterium sp. AG1037. Classification (NCBI taxonomy): domain Bacteria; kingdom Bacillati; phylum Actinomycetota; class Actinomycetes; order Micrococcales; family Microbacteriaceae; genus Curtobacterium; species Curtobacterium sp. AG1037. The sequence continues at coordinate 251 of NZ_QQAO01000003.1, forward strand.
CGGGCGGGACGTCCTCCGGGCGGATGCCGGACGTCTGGATCGGTCCGGTGAAGAGCGCGGAGCGCTCGTCGCCCTCGCGGAAGAGCGAGGCGTCCTGCTCCTCGGTGCGCGGTCGGGCCTTGCCGACCGCCTCCCGGCCCTGCGTGACCTGCACGCGCTGCCGCGGGAGCGCGTCCGGGTGCTCGCGCTGCACCCACTCGACCATCTCCTCGCGCACGTAGCAGCGCAGGTCGAACAGGCCGCCGGCGTCCCGGGCACTGACGAGGATGCGCACGCGCACCAGGCCGCCGACCGCCTCGGTGACCTGCAGTACCTTGGTACGGCCGTCCCAGATCGTCGACGTGCCGAGGATCCGGTCGAGCTCGGTGCGCATCTCGGTCGGGCTGATCCGCCAGTCGAGGTCGAACTCGACGGCGCCGAGGAGTTCGCTGCCCGTACGGGTCCAGTTCTCAAAGGGCGTGCTCGTGAAGTACGTCGACGGCAGCACGAACCGGCGGTCGTCCCAGAGGTGCACGACGACGTAGGTGAGGGTGATCTCCTCGATGCGCCCCCACTGCTGCTCGACGACCACGACGTCGTCCACCCGGATCGACCCGGAGAACGCGAGCTGCATCCCGGCGAACACGTTGCCCAGGGTCGACTGCGCCGCGAGGCCCGCGACGACCGAGATGAGCCCCGCCGAGGCGAGCACGCTCGCACCGGCGGCCTCGACCCCGGGGAACGTCAGCAGGATGGCGCCGACCGCGATGATCACGAGGACCGCGACCGTGAGCCGTCGGATGATGAGGACCTGCGTGCGGATCCGCCGCGCAACCCGGTTGTCCGGGACGTCGACGCGGTAGCGGTGCAGGCCGAGGTCCTCGAGGAAGATCGCGATCTCGCAGGCGAGCCAGCAGCCCACCGCGATGGTGACGATGAGGAACGCGTGCGAGACCTCGTCGCGCCACGGGTACGCCTCGGTGTTCCGCGGCACGCTGGCCGCGAAGGCCGCCCAGGTCAGGGCGACGAGGAGCATCGAGCGGAACGGGTGCTTCGTGCGTCGGGAGAGCACGGCGGCCCAGCGTTCCCGTCGGGCGATCGTCCGGAGCACGAGGTGCAGGACGAGCGCGGCGGCGGCCGTCACGAGCAGGGCGATCCCGATCGCGACGAGGAGTCGGAGGAGGGTGTCCATCGGTCCATGCTGTCCGGTCCCCCACCGGTCGTGTTCAGCATCGCCCGGACCTGTGGTGTCGTTCAGGTCGGCACTCCGTTCCACCCCGGCGCGGACACGCATGTAGGTTGGCGCGCATGACAGCGCAGAACGACACGGGTGTGTCCCGCACGCCCGCGAACGACTTCTCGCACGAGCAGGAGGGCTACCAGCACGGTCTGAAGCCCCGGCAACTGCAGATGATCGCGATCGGCGGGGCCATCGGCACCGGACTCTTCCTCGGCGCGGGCGGCCGCCTGAACACGGCGGGACCGGCCCTGGCGGTCACGTACCTGGTCGCGGGCATCTTCGCCTTCTTCATCCTCCGGGCCCTCGGCGAGCTCGTGCTGCACCGCCCGTCCTCCGGGTCCTTCATCTCGTACGCCCGCGAGTTCTACGGCGAGAAGTTCGCGTACGCCGCCGGGTGGATGTACTTCCTGAACTGGGCGATGACGTCGATCGTGGACACCACCGCGGTCGCGCTGTACCTCCACTACTGGAGCGCGTTCACCGCGGCGCCGCAGTGGCTCCTCGCACTCATCGCCCTGGTCGTCGTGCTCGCCGCCAACATGGTCGCGGTCAAGGTGTTCGGCGAGCTCGAGTTCTGGTTCGCGCTCATCAAGGTCGCCGCGCTCGTGGCGTTCCTCGTCATCGCGCTCGTCTGGCTCGTCTTCGCGTTCCCGGTGGAGACCGGCGGCGAGGCCGTCCGCACGGGCTTCTCGATCTGGCAGGACAACGGCGGGCTCATCCCGAACGGCGTGCTGCCCGCGGTGCTCGTCGTCCAGGGCGTCGTGTTCGCCTACGCGGCCATCGAGCTCGTCGGCACCGCGTCCGGCGAGACCCAGGACACCGAGAAGGTCATCCCCCGCGCCATCAACTCCGTCGTCTTCCGCATCGCGGTCTTCTACGTCGGGTCGGTCGTCCTGCTCTCCCTGCTGCTGCCGTACACGTCGTACAAGGACGGGCAGAGCCCGTTCGTGACGTTCTTCTCGTCGCTCGGCAACCCGCAGGTGGGCGTCATCGCCGGCTCGATCATGAACTTCGTCGTGCTCACCGCCGCGCTGTCGTCGCTGAACGCCGGTCTGTACTCCACCGGCCGAGCCCTGCACTCGATGGGCATGAACGGCTCGGCGCCGAAGTGGACCACGAAGATGTCGAAAGGCGGCGTGCCCTACGCCGGCATCCTGCTCACCGCGGCCTTCACCGTCGCGGGCGTCGCGCTCAACTACTTCGTCCCGGCGCAGGCGTTCGAGATCGCGCTGAACGTCGCGAGCCTCGGGATCATCACGGCGTGGGGCACGATCATCCTCTGCCAGATGCGTCTGCGGCAGTGGGCGAAGCAGGGCCTGGCGAAGGAGCCGACGTTCCGCCTGCCCGGCGCTCCGGTGACGTCGTGGTTGACCCTGGCGTTCCTGGCGTCGGTCGTCGTGCTCATGGCGATCGACTACCCGGTCGGGACGTACACGATCGCGTCGCTCGTCGTCATCATCCCGCTGCTCGTCGTCGGGTGGTTCCTGCAGCGCGACCGGATCCTGCGCATCGCAGCGCTCCGCGAGGGCGTGACCGGGCCGTACCCGATCGGCGTCCGCGACCCGGCGAACCAGGTCCGTCGCGGCAAGGACGGTGACAGCAGGGGGGAATGATCCCGCACGGACGGTCCGCGCGTCCCCATGTCATCCGGAATGCGCGGGCGGTTCGCCCCGGAACCTTCCACGGGTCCGGCACGCGTCGGTACGATCGGCGTGTGCCGGACCCTTCTGTCTCCCCCGCCCCGACGTTCGACCTGCAGCTGACGTGGCGCGGGACCATCGGTCGGATCCGGGTGTACGACGAGCTCGTGCGGGCCGAGACGAGCTTCGAGCGCGACACCCTGACGCAGGTCCCGATGGACGAGGTGCGGGGCTGGCGCATCGAACCGTGCGACTTCGACGCGGTGTGCGTGGAGTTCGTCACCGCGTCGGACACCTACCGGGTGCTGCTCGACACGTCCGACGAGCGGATCGCGGCGCTCGTGCTCGGTCGGGCGCTGGGCGACCCGCTGCCGTCCGAGTCCTGAGGCGCGGCGCTGCGGCGCGGCGCGGCGTCCGGACGTGGTCCCGACGCTGCGGCGCGGGTCAGGCCAGCAGCAGCAGGACGCCGGCGACGACCGCGGCGAGGGCGATCGCGAACGCGATGAGCAGCAGCACGAGGTGCACCGAGTAGAAGGTCGTCGGCTTGCCGGCGGCGTCCCGCGCCCGGGCGTCCTTCGCCACGCGCTGGAAGAACCGGGGCCACGTGACGACGTTGAAGACGGCGGCGACGAAGAGCACGATGGCGGCGAAGACGGTCACGCGACGAGTCTAGACACCGCACCCATCGGCCGCTGCGCTCGGGAACCGCCGGTGCCGCGGGACCCGGGGGTGCTCGGCCGCCCCCAACGCGGCCGAGTCCGCCCCGGCGCACCACACGACGTGTAGCACGTGCTACAGACCCTACACGGCTGGTCCACAGGAGGTCGAGCCGTGCTCGGGAACGTGATCGTTCCGATGCAGAACGACGTCAGGCCGTGCCCGCCGCATCGTCGAGCGCCGACTCCGCGGCGGCCAGGACGGCACGGTCGTCGGGGTCGAGCGGACGGCGGGCTCGTCGCGCGCCGTCGTTGATCTCGACGATCAGGCGGCTCACCCGGGTGGCGGCGTCGGTGGACTCGGGGTAGGCGTTGTCCGTGCCGATGCGCTCGTGCAGCGGCTCCAGCGCGGCCAGGGCGGCGTCGAGACGCCGGCTCGTCCGACGACGCGCGACCTGGTGGCCGATGACGAGCAGGAGCATCCCGGACGCCGTGCACAGCACCGCGCCGGGGGTCGTGACGTCGTACGGCAGGGACAGGGCGTGGGTGACGTCGAGCCGACCGGCGACGTGCGCGAGGTCCATGACGACCACCACGACCATGCGGACGACACCGAGCACCCCGCCGAGGACGATGAACCACAGGCCGAGGCGGTCGGCGGCGGTGCGGGCCTCGCGCAGGTGGAGCACGCAGATGACCGCAGTCGCGGCCAACGCCGTGCCGAGGTACGCGGTCTGCGCGATCGAGTACACGGCGGCGGCCGGCTGGTCCCCGGCGACGAGCATGAACGTCGTGGTCGTGGCGGGACGATCGAGCGCGACGAACGCCCCGTCGACCACCACGACGACGACCACGCATGCGACGACGATCGTGGTCCGCAGCCACGGACGTGCGGCGCCGACCGCCTTCGCGACGCCCCAGAGCAGCGTGCTCGTCCCGGCGACCATCAGGCAGTCGCTCAGCACCGTGACGACGTTCTGCCCGCCCAGCAGGGGGTCGAGCCAGCGGTACAGCGGGTCGACGTTCGTGACGACCGTCGCCGCGAACAGCAGGAACGTCACCGCGAGGGTGCGGTCCTGTCCGCGCTGCAGTCGGAGGAGGACGACGCTCCCGACGACCAGGACGAGCGCCTGGGCGACGGCGAGGATCACCCGAAGACCCCGCGGAAGGCACTCGGCCGGCCGCGGTGCCGTCGGATGAGACCCGCGAGCTGGTCGGCGAAGAGCTCGGCCTGGTGCTCGTAGTCATTCGTGAACATGCCGCGCGCGAGGGCGCGTTCGACCTTGTACTCCGGCACGTCGGGGATGACGTCGCGGACGTAGGCGGACTGCGGCGCGTGCTCCTGGTGGCGGTGCAGCACGTGTCCGAGCTCGTGGCCGATGACGAACGCCCGGAAGGTCTCGGACGCGGTGGGCGAGATCATCACGAGGTGCTGGTGCTCGAGCGTCGCGACGAAGCCACAGACGGGCTCCTCGCTGAGGAACGACTCCTCGCGCACGACGATCGGCTTGCCGACGTGGTCCGCGGCTGCGGCGACGGCCTGGTCGATGTCCGACCAGCCCTCGCGCTCCCCCCTCGTCCAGAACGCCTGTACCGAGGCGGACGCCTCGCCGTGGCCGGTTGGCCCGGTCATGCGACGCTCCCCCGCGCCGACTCCTCCTCGAGCACCCGGGCGATGCGCCGCAGGGCGTCGGGCGAGAGCTCCCCGGGGAACGTCCGCGCCGCGAAGCCACTGACCCGAGCCGAGCGGAGTGCCCGCACGAGCTCGATCTGGGCACCGATCCGCTCCGGGACCGCACTGTCCTCGAGCAGGAAGCGCTCGTCCACCTCGAAGAAGCCGGCGAGCACGCGGAGCAGGTCCGTGTCGCGGTTGCGCCGGCCGTCCCCGGAGATCATGTACGTCCACTTCGCGCGGGAGAGCGAACCGCCCTGCGCCGCGACGTAGTCCTCGACCGCGGAGAACGGCACCGGGGCGCCACGCTGCGACTCCTCGAAGTCGAGCAGCAGGTTGAGCCGGCGCGCGAGCTCGGCCGCGTCGAGCGCGCCACCCTTGGGATCGGTGGTCGTCATGTCGATCGGACTCCTCCCCAGTCGCCAGCGGTGCACGCCATGGTAGCGCGGTCCCGCCGTAGCCTGTCGGGATGTCCCGCGTCCTGCCCTCGACCGTCGCTGGCACCGTCGAGCACGAACGGACGGTCAACCGCTCCCGGTTCATCGCGACGGTCGCGCCGGTGGTGGACGTCCCCGACGCCGAGCGGGTGGTCGCCGAGGTCCGACGCCGGTACTGGGACGCGCGGCACCACTGCACGGCGATGGTCACGGGCGTCCTCGGGGACCAGGCGCGGTCCTCCGACGACGGCGAACTGTCCGGCACCGCCGGCGTCCCGATGCTCGAGGTCCTCCGGCGCCGCGACCTGACCGACCTGGTCGTCGTCGTGACGCGGTACTTCGGCGGCGTCAAGCTCGGCGCCGGTGGGCTCGTCCGGGCGTACTCGTCGGCCGTCTCCGAGGCGCTCGACCAGGCAGCACTGGTCCGACGAGCCGAGCGCACCCGGGCCACCGTGGCCGTGCCGCACGCCGAGGCCGGCCGGATCGACAACCTGCTGCGCGACTGGGCCGGACACCACGACGCCACGTTCGACACCCCCGAGTATGGCGCCACGGCCACGTTCTCGCTCTGGGTGCCGGAGGAAGCCCTCGACGCCCTGCGCGCCGACCTCGCTGCCGCCTCGGCCGGGACGCTCGTCCCCGAGTCGGGTCCGACCCGCGTGGTCGACCTGCCCGACACGACCTCCGGGGCCTGACAGCACCCGACGGCCGACCGATCGCGCCCGGCGCGGACGAACCGCGGACGGCCACAGATCCGTCCCGCTGGATCTCGTCGAGATCCACACCCCGCGCGTGTCGCGTCGCTCGCCCCCGAGAACATCGCCGGACAACGAAACAGGCCCGGTCGGGATGATCCGACCGGGCCTGCTGTGTGGTGCGCCCCCTCGGACTTGAACCGAGAACCCACTGATTAAGAGTCAGTTGCTCTGCCAATTGAGCTAGAGGCGCATGGTGTTGAGTTGTCTGCTGCTCTCGCACTTGCGTGCTGCAACGGGAAACAACAATAGCATGGGTTCTGGGTGCTCACGACCACTCGGGCACCGGACACGAACAGGAGCACCATGACGGACCGTCTCGCGGTCGGCGACACCGCCCCCGACTTCACCCTCCCGGACCAGGACGGCACGGAGCACGCGCTCGCCGACCTGCGCGGTCGGAAGGTCATCGTGTACTTCTACCCGGCGGCCTCGACCCCCGGGTGCACCACCGAGGCGTGCGACTTCCGCGACAACATGACGTCGCTCCAGGCGGCCGGCTACGAGGTCCTCGGCGTCTCGAAGGACGAGCAGGCGAAGCTCAAGGAGTTCCAGCACGAGCAGGCCCTGACCTTCCCCCTGCTGAGCGACCCCGACCTCGCCGTGCACCGCGCCTACGGCGCCTGGGGCGAGAAGAACAACTACGGCAAGATCGTCACCGGCACGATCCGCTCGACGATCGTCGTCGACGAGGACGGCCGCGTGCAGCTGCCCCTCTACAACGTGAAGGCGACCGGTCACGTGGCCAGCCTCCGGAAGAAGCTCGGCCTGGTCTGAACCCAGCCACGGACGGACGGGAGGCGCGGTGCCAGCTGGCACCGCGCCTCCCGTCCGTTCGCGCTCACGTCCCGAGACGCGACGTCAGTCGTCCCGCTGGCCGCGCGGGACGAGCGCGGCCGTGATCGGCCGCGAGAGCACGAGGGTGAGGCCGACCAGTGCCGGGATGAGGAGCACCCAGCCCACCCAGGCGACGCGGAAGACGCCCTGGAACGCGCCGATCGCGAGCGCGCCCTGGAGCACCTGCCAGACGATGATCCCGGAGCGGACCCACGAGCGGTGGTTCCGAAGCCCGAGGAACATCGCGACGAGCCAGGTCGCGGCGATCGCGGCGAGGACCACGAGCGCGATCGCGGAAGCGATGCTCGACGCCGGCGCGACGAGGAGTTCCACGAGGAGCGCGACCGTCACGACGACGAGCGCGAGCGCCTCGAGGCCGACGACCACGAGCAGCGTCGTGAACGCCGGGGATCGACCGGCGACGGGGCCGGGGCCGTTCGGGGTGGTCTCGGACACAGCGATCCTCCAGATGGAACCCTTGATTTGGTACCACCAGTATGGAACGATATTCGAGGTCGTTTGGACGGCACGATGTGGTGTGCGTCTCCCGCGGTTCGACGCTCCTCCCCCGAGCGTTCAGCGGGCGTCAGACTCGCTCCCAGCGGATTCCTCCCCCACAGGTCTCCCCTCGTGCCCTGTGCATGCCCAGCGTTCCGATCCCCGAGCCGCGGCCCCGGCCTGCCGTTCGAGCATCGACATCAAGGAGCACCACACATGGACTGGCGTGACCAGGCAGCTTGCCTCACCGCGGACCCCGAGCTCTTCTTCCCGGTGGGCAACACCGGACCCGCCGTCGACCAGATCGAGAAGGCCAAGTCGGTCTGCGCTCGGTGCACGGTGACGGAGATGTGCCTGCAGTACGCCCTCGAGAACAACCAGGACTCGGGCGTCTGGGGCGGCCTCAGCGAGGACGAGCGTCGTGCGCTGAAGCGCCGCGCGGCCCGCGCCCGCCGCGCCTCCTGACGCAGCAGCACCAACGACACGACGACGCCCGTCGCTCCCCTGGGAGCGACGGGCGTCGTCGTGTGTCCAGCCTGGGGCGGGCCCACGGCGCCGAGCGCTACGCGGCGCCGGCGGCGGTGAGCCAGCGGAACGGGATCGTGATGGTGACCTCGGTGCCGCTGCCGGTGAGCGTGTGCCAGTCGATCGTCCCGCCGAGTTCGCCCTGGATGAGCGTGCGGACGATCTGCGTGCCGAGCCCCGAGCCGACCTTGCCCTCCGGCAGGCCTCGGCCGTTGTCGCGGACCTCGATGTCGAGGTGGTCGTCGGAGCGGTTCGCCACGATCTCGACCTCGCCGTCGCGGCCGTCCAGCCCGTGCTCGACGGCGTTCGTGACGAGCTCGGTGAGGCCGAGCGCGAGCGGGGTCGCCGCCTCCGAGGGCAGCACGCCGAACTCGCCGGTCTTCTTCGGGCGGACCGTCGTGTTGTGGGACGCCGCGACCTCGGTCACGAGCTTCAGCACGGAGTCGAACACCTCGTCGAAGTCGACGTTCTGGCTGAGGCCGGTCGACAGGGTGTCGTGCACGACGGCGATCGCCGCCACGCGACGCATGGCGTTCTGCAGTGACGTCCGGGCCTCGTCCGAGTGGGTCCGGCGTGCCTGGATGCGGAGCAGGGACGCGACCGTCTGCAGGTTGTTCTTGACGCGGTGGTGGATCTCGCGGATCGTCGCGTCCTTGGTGATGAGCTCGCGCTCCTGGTGCCGGAGCTCGGTGACGTCGCGGCAGAGCACGATCGCGCCGATGCGGTCGCCCTGGTCGCGGAGCGGGATGGAGCGCAACGAGACCGTCACGCCCTTCGCCTCGACGTCGGCGCGCCACGGAGCCCGCCCGGTCACGACGAGCGGCAGGGACTCGTCCACGTCGAGCTGCGAGCCGATCAGCTCGGTCGTGACCTCGGCGAGGGACTTCCGCTCGAGCTCACCCTCGAAGCCCATGCGGTTGAAGGCGCTCAGGCCGTTCGGGCTCGCGAAGGTGACGACGCCGTTCGTGTCGAGGCGGAGCAGCCCGTCACTCGCGCGGGGCGCACCGCGGCGGGGGCCGGCCGGGGCACCGAGGTCCGGGAAGTCACCCGTGGCGATCATCCCGAACAGGTCGTTCGCGCTCGCGGTGAAGTTGAGCTCCTGGCGGCTCGGGGTCCGCATCTCGTCCTGGTTCGAGTGCCGCGTGACGACGGCGATCGGACGCTCGGTCGTCTCGGCGCTGTTCGGGTTCAGTCGGCGGAGCACCGGGATCGCCCGGACGCGCGTCGGGGTGTCCTCGTACCAGTCCGGCTCGGCGGAGTCGACGACCCGGGCGGCGGCGAAGCACTCGGTGACCTGCTCGCGCCATTCCTCGCGGATCTCCTGCCCGACGATGTCGCGGTAGAAGAGCGTCGCGGCGGAGCTCGGCCGGGCGTGCGCGACGGCCACGAACGAGCCGTCCTCGGCGGTCGGTACCCAGAGCACCATGTCGGCGAAGGACAGGTCGGCGAGGAGCTGCCAGTCCCCCACGAGCAGGTGGAGCCACTCCACGTCCGCTTCGGAGGATCGGCCTTGCGCGAGGACGAGGTCACTGAGGGTCGACACCACGTCAGTCTAGGTGCGGCCCGTTGTGGACAACGGCACGCCTCCACAGCCACGCTGCTTTCGTATTTCTCATGTCGTACACATTCGTACGTTCGCCACATGGGAGGGACCGGGGTGTCAGGACACGCGCATCGACTCGACGACGAGGACGACGACGACCGATCGGAGACGAGAGTCCGAGCGGTCGCCGCGGTCCCGGCTCCGCGGCCCGCCGGGACACCGGCTCCGCCACCGGAACCCGGGACGCCGGACGCCGACGCCCCGCCGGACCCGGCCGAGGTCGCCGCTGCCCTCGCCCGTTGTGTCGTGGAGGTCCTCGCCGGTGCCCGCGACGTCGACAGCATCGCGCGGTGGGTCACCGAGGACGTGCACCGGCACCTGCTGCACCGCGCGGCCGTCGCCGCGCGCGCCCGGGCGCTCCGGCGTCGCGCCCGATCACGGCCGCTCGTCCAGGTCGGCACGGTCCGGCTCTGCCCGGTCGCGCCCGGAGTGGTCGAGGCGGCCGTCGTCGTGCACACCCGCGCTCATGCGCGCGCCGTCGCGCTCCGCCTCGAGCTCCGGCAGGGCCGCTGGCGGGCCGTCGTCGTCGGCGTCCTCTGAACGACGCGCCCAGCAGGAGGACGGGAGGCGCGGTGCCCGCCGGCACCGCGCCTCCCGTCCGTCGCGTACGCGCTCGTGGGCCGCTGCGGATCAGCCCTTCTTGGCTGCCTGCCGGCGCTCGGCACGGTTGTTGGCCGAGGCCTGACCGGAGGCCGTGGCTGCGTTCCCGAAGGCGGAGCCCTGCTCGGGACCCGCGGCGGCCTCGGCCTCGGCCTGCGCCTTCTGGGCGCGGGCCGTCGCCGCCTGCTCGAGGCGACCCTGCTCGTCGCGGACCTCGACCTCGCCGTCGATCGACGGCGCCGAGTACTCGAGCCCGGTGGCCTCGCCCTCGCCGAGGCCCTTCGCCTCGATCACGGCGTTGTCGCCGTCGGACTGGACCTGCACCTCGAGGTTGAAGAGGTAGCCGACCGACTCTTCGCGGATCTGGCCCATCATGCTCTGGAAGAGCGCGTAGCCCTCGCGCTGGTACTCGACCAGCGGGTCGCGCTGGGCCATGGCGCGGAGGCCGATGCCGTCCTTGAGGTAGTCCATCTCGTACAGGTGGTCACGCCAGCGGCGGTCGATCACCGAGAGGACGACGCGGCGCTCGAGCTCGCGCATGGCCTCTTCGCCGAGGAGTTCCTCGCGCTTCTGGTAGGCGAGCTTGGCGTCGGACAGGATCTCCCGCCCGAGGAAGTCGCGCGTCGCCTTGCCCTTCGAGCCGGCCTCCGTGATGACCTCGTCGATGGAGATCGAGATCGGGTACAGCGTCCCGAGCTCGGTCCACATCGCGTCGAGGTCCCAGTCGTCCGCGTTGCCCTCGGCGGTGTGGGTGTCGATCACGTCGTCGACGACGCTCTTCAGGAACGTCTGCGCACGCTCGTGGATGTCGTCGCCCTCGAGGATGTGACGACGGTCGCTGTAGATCGCCTCGCGCTGGCGGTTCAGGACGTCGTCGTACTTCAGGACGTTCTTGCGGATCTCGGCGTTGCGGCCCTCGACCTGCGCCTGGGCGGAGCGGATCGCGCGGCTGACGAGCTTGTTCTCGATCGCCATGTCGTCCGGCACGTTCGAGCGGCCCATGAGGCTCTCGGCGGCACCGGAGTTGAACAGGCGCATCAGGTCGTCGGTGAGCGACAGGTAGAAGCGGCTCTCGCCCGGGTCACCCTGGCGGCCGGAACGACCGCGGAGCTGGTTGTCGATGCGGCGCGACTCGTGGCGCTCGGTGCCGAGCACGTAGAGCCCGCCGGCGTCGCGGACCTTGTCGCCCTCGGACTCGACGGTCTTCTTGACCTCGGCGAAGACCTCGTCCCAGGCGGCCTCGTACTCCTCCGGCGTCTCGGTCGGGGACAGCCCCTTGGCGTGCATCTCCTGCACGGCGAGGAACTCGGAGTTGCCGCCGAGCATGATGTCCGTACCGCGGCCGGCCATGTTCGTGGCGACGGTCACGGCGCCGAGTCGACCGGCCTGGGCCACGATCGCGGCTTCGCGTGCGTGGTTCTTGGCGTTGAGGACCTCGTGCTTCACGCCCTTCTTGGCGAGGAGCTTCGACAGGTACTCGGACTTCTCGACGCTCGTCGTGCCCACCAGGACCGGCTGGCCCTTCTCGTGGCGCTCGGCGATGTCCTCGGCGACCTGCTCGAACTTCGCCTTCTCGTTCTTGTAGACGAGGTCGGTCTGGTCGATGCGCTGCATCGGCTTGTTCGTCGGGATCGGGACGACGCCGAGCTTGTACGTCGACATGAACTCGGCCGCCTCGGTCTCGGCGGTACCCGTCATGCCGGAGAGCTTCTGGTACAGGCGGAAGTAGTTCTGCAGCGTGACGGTCGCGAGGGTCTGGTTCTCGGCCTTGACCTCGACGCCCTCCTTCGCCTCGATCGCCTGGTGGATGCCCTCGTTGTAGCGGCGGCCCATCAGGATGCGACCGGTGTGCTCGTCGACGATCAGGACCTCGCCGTTCATCACGACGTAGTCCTTGTCGCGCTTGAACAGGGCGACGGCCTTGATCGAGTTGTTCAGGAACGAGATGAGCGGAGTGTTCGCCGACTCGTACAGGTTGTCGATGCCGAGGTAGTCCTCGACCTTCTCGATGCCGGGCTCGAGCACGCCGACGGTGCGCTTCTTCTCGTCGACCTCGTAGTCCTCGCCCGGGATGAGCCGCGTGGCGATGGAGGCGAACTCGGTGAACCACCGGTTGGCCTCGCCCGAGGACGGACCGGAGATGATGAGCGGCGTGCGGGCCTCGTCGATGAGGATCGAGTCGACCTCGTCCACGATCGCGAAGAAGTGCCCGCGCTGCACCATGTCCGAGGCCTGCCACGCCATGTTGTCGCGCAGGTAGTCGAAGCCGAACTCGTTGTTCGTGCCGTACGTGATGTCCGCGGCGTACTGCTCGCGGCGCTCGGCGGGGGTCTGGTTCGCGATGATGCAGCCCGTGGTCATGCCGAGCGCGCGGAAGACGCGGCCCATGATCTCGGACTGGTACGACGCGAGGAAGTCGTTGACCGTGATGACGTGCACGCCGCGCGACGGGATCGCGTTGAGGTAAGCGGCGGTCGTCGCGACGAGGGTCTTGCCCTCACCGGTCTTCATCTCGGCGATGTTGCCGAGGTGCAGGGCCGCGCCGCCCATGAGCTGCACGTCGAAGTGCCGCATGCCGAGCGTGCGCTTCGCTGCCTCGCGCACCGCGGCGAAGGCCTCGGGGAGCAGGTCGTCGAGGGTCTCGCCGTTGGCGTAGCGCTCGCGGAGCTCCTTCGTCTCGTCCTGGAGCTCCTCGTCCGTGAGGCTCGCGAAGTCGTCCTCGAGGTCGTTGATGGCCGAGGCGTACGCCTTCAGCCGACGGAGGGTGCGCCCTTCGCCGATGCGGAGGACCTTCTCCAGCACGTTTGCCACGTGAGCTCCTTACGGGGTCGTCGCGCGCGACCTGCGCGATCCGAACAGCCAGTCATGCTAGCAACCCGCCAGGTCCCTGCGCTGGGAGGGACGCGGGTGTGCGCGGCCCGGTCGCGGGCCGCGCACACCGTCGGTCGTCGGTGCGACTCAGACCGTGGCGGCCGTGCGGTCCGGTTCGGCGACCTGGTCGGCGGAGTCGCCGTCGTCGATGCCGATCACGCCGTAGTCCCAGCCCTTCCGGCGGTAGACGACGCTCGGTCGGTGGGTCTCGGCGTCGACGAACAGGTAGAAGTCGTGCCCGACGAGCTCCATCCGGTAGAGCGCGTCGTCGACGGTCATCGGCGACTCCTGGAAGACCTTGTGCCGGATCACCACGGGCGAGTAGACGTCGGCGTCGTCCTCGTGTGCCTCCTCGACCACGGGGACGGCCCCGGTCGCGACGGTCTCGATGAGCTTGCCGTCGGCGGGCGTCACGCCCATGTGCTCGAACGCGGTGCCGGCCGCCTCGGCCACGGAGGTCGGGCGGTGGCGTCCGCGGTGCACCTTCTTGCGGTCGCGCGCCCGGCGGAGCCGCTCGGTGATGCGCGCGAACGCCAGGTCGAACGCGGCGTACTTGTCCGACGCCGCGGACTCCGCGCGGACCAGCGGGCCGGGGCCGATGAGGGTCAGTTCGACGCGGTCCTCGCCCCCGCTGCCGCCGGACTTCTCGTTGTGGCGGCTGAGGCGCACCTCGAAGGCGAGGGCGCGGTCGGCGAGCACGTCGATCTTCTCGGACTTCTGTTCGACGTAGGTGCGGAATCGATCGGTGACCCCGACGTTCCGTCCTGTGATCGTCACGTCCATGTGGCGGCTCCCATCCGTACTTCGGCGCGTCGCCTCCATCCGGCGATCCCGGACGCCTTGCCGCGAGGCTAGACCCCCGACCGAGCCGCCGTCACCACCCCTCGGCGGGTCGGTGCGGACACCCACCGGACACCCAGGCGTCACCGGGCGTCCACCTCGGCGAGCGCCACGCACCGCACGACCCGGCCGCCAGCGACGCGGACCGCCCGGATCGCCTCGGCCATCGTGACCCCGGTCGTCACGACGTCGTCGACGAGCACGACGTCCCGATCGGTCACGCCGGTGGCGCGCAGGGTGCCGACCGTCGCGACGACCCGTTCGACGGCCGTCCGCTCCTTCTGCCCGTGCCCCGCGGCGACCCGCTGCCCCGGGCCACCGACGCGGACGCGCACGAGCGCCCGCGGTCGTCGCAGCCGCGCGCGCCCCAGCAGGAGGACCACCGGGTCGAACCCGCGACGTCGAGCTCCGCGGCGTGACGGCGGGACGCGCAGGAGCACCGCCTCGGGGTGGTCGGCGAGCGCGCGCCGGACGAGCACGCCGAACCGTCCGGCGAGCGGCCCGGCGAGGTCGACGCGGCTCCGGAGCTTGCACTCGAGCACCAGGGTGCGGACGAGGCCCTCGTAGGACCACGCGGCGTCGAGCCGCACGCCGGCCACCAGGCGGCGGCACGTGGGGAGCGCGTCGAGTTCGGCGCGACAGGACCGGCAGAGCGCCCGGTCCGGGGCGCCGCACCCGACGCATGCGACCGGCAGGACCAGACCGAGCACCGCGAGGGCGGCGTCCGCCCAGCGGTCGCGAGGCGGGGGTGGGTCGGGCTGCGCTCGGGTCACGTCCCCATGCTCGGGGTGACCGTCCTGCGGACGCGCGCCGACAGGAAGGACGGTGGACGGGCCTCCTGTCCGGCCGGCCTGTGGAGGAGGAACGGGGTGGGCCGCCCGATCAGCGCTGGACGCCGAGGACGTCCGCGGTGACCCCGGTGGTGTCCCAGCCACCGCCGGTGGACCGGAGCACGGACCCGTCCGACATCCGCAGGAGCATCGATCCGCCGTCGCCCCCGACGACCGCGGTCGCCACGCCCTCGGCCTTCGGCAGGGTGCTCGACTGCCCACCGACCGTGGAGCGGACGACCTCGGAACCGGCGTCGGTCTGGGCGACGGACACGACGTCGCTGTCGTTCACCCAGGCCGCGCCGACGGCGTCGCCGCTCGCGGCCTGCACGCGCACCGGCGAGCCGAGGCTCGTCGGCGTCCGGTCGGCGCCACGCACGACGGCCATCACGTACAGGGCCGGACCGTCCGCGGTCTCGATGAGTGCGAGCGCGCGCGTGGAGTCGCGGGACAGCTGGAACGACACGAGCTTGCCCTGCGGCAGCGTCGTCTTCACGGCGTGCGGGTCGCCGCCGAGGCCGTACGCCGTGACCTGGCCGGTGTCGTCGGACCGGCCGACCCACACGAAGTCGAGATCGTCGATCGACGGCGGGACGAGTCCCGGCGTCGCGTCGACGCGGAGGGCGTCCTTGCCGCGGGCGACCACGACGCCGCTGGCGTTGCCGACCGCGGCGACCGTGCCGGACGCGGACAGGGCGAGGGACCGCGGGTCGAGCCCGGCGACGGTGTCGGCGAGCCCGCCGCCGAGCGGTGCGACCTTGCCCCCGGCCGTCGCGAAGCCGACCTGGTCGTCCCGGACGACCAGGGGCCGCGGGTCGACGTCGGGGTTCACCTGCGCCGGGGTGCCGTCCTGCTCCGCGCCGGAGAAGGTGGCGCCCTCGAAGGTGATCGAGACCGAGGACACCGACGCGACCGAGGCGAGGGAGCGCGTGAGCTGCTCGCGCATCCGGGCCTTGTCGTCGTTGCTCGAGCTGAGGGCGTCGCTCGACAGGTCGACCAGCGCGGTGCCGTTGTCGATCGTGACCGCGTTCAAGGAGAGCTGCGTGCCCTCCGGGAACGCCGAGACGACGGCGCCCTTCAGCCAGTCAGCGGGTCCGGCGAGCAGGGCGCTCGCGATCCGGGTGCTGGTCGACGAGCGCGCGAGGAACCACCGCTCGTCCGGCACGAGGAACTGGTAGGTGGGGTCGAAGAAGTACAGCGCGTGCTCCTGGAACACGGACTCGAAGCTGACCGGCGTCAGGATGATGCCGTCGGGCGCGTAGGCGATGCGCCACTGGCCGTCCTGCCGGACGAACTGGAACGTCAGGGTGGACGTGGTCGGGCGCACGGCCTGGGTGTACTCGCCGTCCTGGTCGACGGTCGCACTCGCGGTGAGCGTGTAGGTCAGCTCGCGGTCGGCGACCCGCTCGACGGTGCCGCTGCCCTGCAGGATCGTCACGCCGCGGCGCGGGTTCCACTTCTTCGCGAAGCCGTCCGCGAGGAACTCCCGGGCGATCGCGTAGTCGTCCTGGGCGCCCGTGCCCGCGGCGACGAAGCCGCGCAGGATCGCGGTCTGGTCGGATCCGTCGACGGGCTTGTCCGGGCGGAAGTCCACCCCGGAGATCGACTCGTCCTTGACCGACTGGCCGGCGCGCACGGGGCCGTCGGTGGGGATGGCCGCGCAGGCGGTGACCGCGACGACGGTCAGGGCCGCGAGCGCGGTCGCCACCGCGGCTCGGAGGGTGTTCCTCATCGTTCCTCCCGGACGGCCCGGGGGCCGTCGTACGCCTCGTCGAGTTCGGGCAGCGGGATCGCGGACGTCGCCGTGCCGACCTGCTCGCCGCGCGGCAGCACGAGCACGAAGGTCGACCCCTCGCCCGGGCGGGACCACACGTCGATGCGTCCGCCGTGCAGCCGCGCGTCGCCGAGGGAGATCGCGAGGCCGAGCCCGGTCCCCCCGATCGTGCGTTTGCGGCTCGGATCGGCCCGCCAGAACCGGTCGAACACGCGGGCGGTGTCCTCCGGCGGCATGCCGACGCCCTGGTCGCGGACGGCGATCGCGACGCTGCGCGAGTCGCTGTCGACCACGACCTGCACGGGCTTCGCATCACCGTGCTCGATCGCGTTGCCGACGAGGTTCCGCAGGATCCGCCGGACCCGCTTCGCGTCGAGCTGCATCGTGGTGTGGCCGCCGGGGGTGGCCAGCTGCAGGTCGACGCCGGCGCGCTCGGCGAGGGGTCGGAACTCCTCGACGATGTCGACCGCGAGGGACGCGGGCACGACGGGTTCGGTGTCGAGCTGCACGGCCTGCGCGTCGTAGCGGGAGATCTCGAGGAGGTCGGCGAGCAGGAGCTCGAAGCGCTCGACCTGGGCGTGCAGGAGCTCCGCCGACCGACCGACCGACGGCTCGAAGGCGTGCCGGGAGTCGAAGAGCATGTCGCCGGCGAGCCGGATCGTCGTGAGCGGGGTCCGGAGCTCGTGCGAGACGTCCGACACGAACCGCTGCTGCACGCGGGAGAGCTCGGCGAGCTGGGTGATCTGCCGGCTCACGGCGTCCGCCATGTCGTTGAAGCTCCGTGCGAGGATCGCGATGTCGTCGTGCCCGCGGACGGGGATGCGTTCGTCGAGGCGCCCCGCCGCGATCTTCCGACTGGTCTCCGCCGCACCACGGATCGGCACCACCACGAGCCGCACGACGAGGGACGTCACGAGGGCGATGAGCACGATGAGCGCGACGCCGCCGATCGACAGGGTCTGCGAGACGAAGTCCAGGGTCTGCTGCGCGTCGGACAGGTCGTAGACGATGTAGAGCTCGTACTGGCCCGCGCTCGGGATCTGCAGCACCGACCCGACGGCCAGCCCGGGTTCACGACGGCCGCCGTCGTCGAGCCGCACGGCCTGCAGGCTCAGTCGACCGGTGTCCTTGGCGACCTCGCGCCGGAGTGCGTCGGTGATGACCTCGTCCGGGAAGTCCGAGCTCGCCAGGTTCTGCAGGGTCTGCGGGGTGGACTGGTCCGGGCTCCGCTCGATCGCGATGCTCGTGCCGCCGGGGCTCGTCGTGTTCGACAGGATCGCCTGCTGCGCCTCGCTCTGCAGCGTCTCGAGCTCGGTCTGGTTGTTGTCCTCGGCCGCCGTCGCCGCGTCGAAGATGCCCTGCGCCACGACGGTCGCCCGGGCCGACTCCGCCTCGATCTGGTCGCGGCGCTGGGCGTACACGTTGTTCGAGATGCTGATCATCACCGCGGTGCCGATCACCACGACGGCGAGCCCGGTGGTCAGGACGGTGATGGCGACCGACCGGACCAGCAGGGAGCGTCGCCAGAGCCAGGCGACGGCGTACCAGCCGCGCCGGACCCACCGGCGGACCCGGCGACGCGCGCGCGCCGCCCAGCCGCGGCCGAAGAGGTCGCGCGACGGTCCCGACGACACGGTGCTCAGGCTCCTCCGGCCCGGTACCCCACGCCGCGCACGGTGGTCACGATCCGGGGGTTGTCGGGGTCGTGCTCGATCTTCGCGCGGAGTCGCTGCACGTGGACGTTCACGAGCCGGGTGTCCGCCTTGTAGTGGTAGCCCCACACCTGGTCGAGGAGCATCTCGCGCGTGAACACCTGGTTCGGCTTCTCGGCGAGCGCCCGGAGCAGGTCGAACTCGAGCGGAGTGAGCGCGATGACGGTGTCGCCGCGACGGACCTCGTGCGCGGCGACGTCGACGGTCAGGTCGCCCGCGTGCAGCACAGTGGCGTCCGATGCGGTCGGTCGGAGCCGCGTCTTGATGCGCGCGACGAGCTCCTTCGGGTTGAACGGCTTCACGACGTAGTCGTCGGCGCCGTTCTCGAGCCCCGCGACGACGTCGGCGGTGTCGCCCTTCGCGGTGAGCATGATGATCGGCGTCCCGCTCTCGGCGCGGATCCGCTTGCAGACCTCGATGCCGTCGATGCCCGGGAGCATGACGTCGAGCAGGACGAGGTCGGGCTTGGTGCTGTGGAACGCGTCGACGGCGTCGTTGCCGTCGCCGCTGAACTCGGGCTCGTAGCCCTCGGAGCGGAGGACGATGCCGATCATCTCGGCGAGGGCCTGGTCGTCGTCGACGACGAGGATGCGCGGTGTCATGGGCGTGGACTCCGGGTGGCGGGCGGTGGTGCCGGACCGGCACCCATTGTCACGATAGCGCCGTCCCCCGCACGGCCGGGTTTTCCGACAGGATGGGAGTGTCCGCGCGCGACCGCAGCGCGGCCGACGGATGACGACGGGGGCGGGGATGTCCGACTGGCAGGTACCGGGAGCGTCCGGGTCGCGTGACGGGACGGATCGGCCGGGAGGCACGTCACCGGCACCGGGTTCGCAGCCGTCCGGCGGGTGGTCGGGGCAGCAGCGGCCGTCCGGTGCGTGGTCCGGCGCGCAGCCGCCGTCCGGCGGGTGGTCCGGGAAGCCCGGGCCGCAGCAGGCCGGCTCGCGTCCCGTGCTGCCGCTGCGACCGCTCGGGCTGGGGGACGTCCTGTCCGGTGCGTTCACCGTCCTCCGGCGGAACGCCCGGGTCCTGCTGCTCTGGAGCCTGCTGCTGAGCGGCGTGCTCGGGTTGGTGTCGACCCTCGCCGGGACCCTCGGGCAGCAGGCCCTGCAGTCGCGGATGTTCGCCGCGGTCGACGCCGGTCGGGGTGCCGACGCGGTCACCGCGGGGTCGATCACGCTCTGGCTGCTCCTGTCCGTCGCGCTGCCCTTCATCGCCTCGCTCGGCCGGGGCTTCCTCGTGGCGCCCGTCGCCGTCGACACCGGGCAGCGGATCCTCGGTCGCCGTGCATCGTTCGGCGGCCTGTGGCGGCTGCTCGCCGGTCGCCGGTGGTCGGTCCTCGCCTGGATCCTGCTGCAGGCCGGCGCCGGTGTGGTCGCCGCCCTGGTGTTCGGCCTGGTGGCGTTCGCCGGCGTCGCCGCGATCGGGTCGGGCAGTCGCGTGGGCCTCGGCGGCGTCGTCCTGCTCTTCGTCGTGCTCGCGCTCAGCTTCGGTGTGCTCGCCGCCTGGCTCGGCACGCGGTTCGTCTTCACGGTCCCGACGATCGCGCTCGAGGGCCGGTCCGTGTTCGCCGCGGCCGCGCAGTCGTGGCGACTCACCCGGCGTGCGTTCTGGCGGACCTTCGGCATCCTGCTGCTCGTGCAGGTCGTGTTCGGGTTCGCCGCGTCGATCGCCGCGACGCCGCTGTCCATCGGGGCGCTGCTGCTCGGCGGGACCTTCGACCCCCTCGGGCAGACGGGCGCGCGGGCCGGCGTGGGGGTCGGCGCGGTCGTCGCCCTGGTCGTGGGGAGCCTGCTCGTGATCGCGGTCCAGTGCGTCGTCGACGTGCTGTCCGCCTCGATCACGACCTTCCTGGCGGTCGACCGACGCATCCGCACCGAGGGACTCGACCAGCGCATCGCGGCGCACCTGGAGACCGGGCAGCCGAGCGACCCGTTCGCGCCCGCCGACCCGCTCCTGCCCGCGCAGGGGCGGCCGTGGCCGCCGCAGCAGCAGTGGACCCCGCAGCAGCAGTGGTCGCAGCAGCCGCCGCAGTGGCCGGTCCCTCCCGCGCAGCAGCCGGAGCCGCCGACCTGGGGCGGGAAGCCGGACGGTCGCCCGTGACCCCCGGTCCGGACGAGGCCCGGGACCTGCTCGAGCGCGAACTGCAGCGCAGCGAGTACGCGGCCGTCGAGCCGACCTGGTGGGACCGGGCGTCGCGCGCGGTCCTCGACTGGCTGCAGTCGCTCCGTGCCGACGGGCTCGGGTCCCCCGCCGTCGCGCAGACGCTGCTCTGGACGGCCGTGGTCGTCCTCGTCGCGGTCGTCGTCCTCGTGGTCGTCGCCCGCGGACTCCCCCGCCGACGCGCCCGCACCGCCGCGGACTCGATCGGCGGGGTGTTCGACGCGGACGACCTGCGTCCGGCGCGCGACGTCGCCGAGGCCGCACGGGCAGCGCTGCGCGCCGGGGACTGGGACGGCGCGGTCCTCGACGGCTACCGGGCGATCGCCAGGGGCCTCGGCGAACGGGACCTCGTCCCGGACGTGCCCGGCGCCACGGCCCGCGCGATCGCCGACCGTGCGGCGCCGTCCTTCCCGGACGCCGCCGACGCCATCGCCCGGGCCGCCGCCGCGTTCGACGCCGTGCGGTACCTCGGTCGTCCCGCGGACGAACCGATCGCCCGCGCGGTCCTGGGCACCGAGCGGACCGTGTGGACCACCCGCCCCGTCCGCCCAGACCAACCGGCGGTCCCCGCGTGAGCGCGGCCGGTACCACCCGGGAGCGCACCGCGCCCTCCGAGTCGCCCACGGCCCCGGCACCCGCGGGTCCGGCTCCCGCGGGGACCGGTCGCGGCGGTCGCGCCCGCCGGATCGCCCTGTGGTCGTTCGTCGTCGCCGTCGCACTGGTCCTCGCGGTGGCCACCGCCGTCGTGCAGGGATCGGCGCCGACGGACCGGACCCCGCTCGACCCGACCTCGACGACCGCGAGCGGCTCCCGCGCGCTCGTCCGGGTCCTGGAGGAGCAGGGGGTCGCCGTCGACGTGGTGCGGGACGCGGGCCGTGTCGGCGACGGCACGGTCCTCGTCGACGACTCCGCCGGGGTCCTCGACCCCGCGGTCGCACGGCGCATCGTCGCCCGCGCCGCCCACGTCGTCCTGGTCACCGAGGACGCCCGCGTGCTCGACGCCGTCGGGCTGCCGCTGGAGCCCGCGTCGCGCGTGACCGAGCGCCGGACCGTGTCCACGACCACGTGCCCCGTGCCGGCGGTGGCCGCCGCCCGGTCGGTCACCACCGAGGGCACCGCCTACGTCGCGGCGCCGGACGCCGACACCGCGGGCGTCGAGCTCTGCGCGTCGACCGACCTCGGTGACGGCCGCGGGTGGGGCATCGCGCGGACCGCCACGGCGGGTGGGGACGTCGTCCTCCTCGGCACCACCGGCGCCCTGCGGAACGACACGATCACGACCGCGGGCGACGCGGCCCTCGCCCTCGGGCTGCTCGGCCAGGGCGGCGAGAGCAGCGCGACCCCGACGCTGAGCTGGTACGTGCCGACCCCGGCCGGCGGTGACGCCGCGCCGACGCTCGGCTCGCTCGCCCCGCCGTGGGTGCCGAGCGTCCTCGCCCTCCTCGGGCTCGTCGCGGTCGCTGCGGCCGTCTGGCGTGGTCGACGCCTCGGACCCCTCGTCGTCGAGCGGCTGCCGGTCGTCGTCCGCGCGGCCGAGACCACCGAGGGACGGGCCCGCCTGTACGCCAGGACCCGCGACCGCACGCACGCGCTCGACACCCTGCGCGTCGCCGCCCTCCGACGGAGTGCGGGGCGGCTCGGGTTGCCCCGCAGCACGCACGTCGACGACGTCGTCCGGGCCGTCGCCCGCGCGACCGGGCGCTCCGACTCCGAGGTCGGCGCGGTCCTGGTCGGCGGGCCCGTCCGCGACGACCGGACGCTGGTCGCGGCGGTGTCCGAGCTCGATGCGCTCGAACGGTCGCTGCGCGCCGCGACGGGCGGCCCGGCGGACGACCGGCACCAGACCACCAGCGAGCGGCGCACAGAACACCGGCAGCCGCCGTCCGACCAGTACCCGCCGCCCGACCAGCACCCGCCGTCGAACCAGCACCCGCCGTCGAACAAGCACCGAGGAGCACGACCGTGACCGACCACACCAGCAGCGCGGCCACCGACGCAGGGCCCGACGCCCGGAACGCTGCTCGGCCCGACATCCGGCGCGACGACCTGCGCGAGGCCTTCGGGCGGCTCCGCTCCGAGGTCGCCAAGGCCGTCGTCGGCCAGGAGGGCGCCGTCTCCGGCATGATCGTCGGCGTCCTGGCGCAGGGGCACGTCCTGCTCGAGGGCGTCCCGGGCGTCGCGAAGACGCTGCTCGTCCGGAGCCTGGCGGCGGCGATGTCGCTCGACACCAAGCGGATCCAGTTCACGCCGGACCTGATGCCCGGCGACGTCACCGGGTCGCTCGTGTACGACGCGTCGACGGGCACGTTCCCGTTCCGCGAGGGCCCCGTGTTCACGAACGTGCTGCTCGCGGACGAGGTGAACCGCACGCCCCCGAAGACCCAGTCCGCCCTGCTCGAGGCGATGGAGGAACGCCAGGTGAGCGTCGACGGCGCGGCACACCCGCTGCCCGACCCGTTCTTCGTCGCGGCGACCATGAACCCGATCGAGTTCGAGGGCACCTACACGCTGCCGGAGGCCCAGCTCGACCGGTTCCTCCTGAAGCTCGTCCTCGACGTGCCGCCGCGCGACGTCGAGTGGCAGGTGCTCCGTCGGCACGCGGACGGCTTCGTGCCGCGGGACGTGCGTTCCGCCGGGATCACGCCCGCGCTCGGCGTCGACGAGGTCCGCGCCGCCCAGCGCGCCGTGCAGGCCGTCGCCGCGCGGGACGACGTGCTCGCCTACGTCGTGGACCTGGCCCGCGCGACCCGCCAGGCCCCGTCGGTCCGCGTCGGGGTGAGTCCGCGCGGCGCGACGGCCCTGCTCGCCGCGGCGAAGGCCTGGGCGTGGCTCACCGGCTACGACGCGATCACGCCGGACCACGTGCAGGCGATGGCCGTGCCGGTCTGGCGCCACCGGCTGCGGGTGGCCGCGGACGCCGAGCTCGAGGGCGTCGGTGCCGACAACGTCCTGCAACAGGTGCTCGAGCAGGTCCGGGTGCCGATCTAGTGGCGGTCACCGGTCGGTTCGTCGTCCTGCTCGCCGTCGCCGTCGTCCCGACGGTCCTGCTCGGCAGCGGCTGGGCGGGGCTCGCCTGGGTGGCGGTCGTCGTGGTCGGCGCGGCGCTCGACGTCGTCCTCGCCGCGGACCCGGGGCGACTCCGCATCGAGC
This sequence comes from Curtobacterium sp. AG1037, assembly GCF_003349855.1. Lineage (NCBI taxonomy): Bacteria > Bacillati > Actinomycetota > Actinomycetes > Micrococcales > Microbacteriaceae > Curtobacterium > Curtobacterium sp. AG1037. The sequence goes on from NZ_QQAO01000003.1 coordinate 24,033, forward strand.
GGCGGATGCCCCGCGCGGCACGGCGGGACGCCACCGCCGACGGCACGCTCGTCGTCGCGAACGACGGCACCCGTCGGCTCCGCGCCGAGCTCCGCGACATGTGGGAGCCCTCGGCCGGTCAGCAGCCGCGCCGCTTCCGCCTCGACGTGCCGCCGGGGGAACGCCGCACCGCGCGGATGCGGTTCGCACCCTTCCGTCGCGGCCGTCGCACCACGACCGGGGTCGCGGTGCGGGCGATCGGGCCGCTCGGCCTCGCCGCACGGCAGCGGGTCCTGGCAGCGCCGGGGACGCTCGTCGTCACCCCGCCGTTCCGCTCCCGCCGACACCTGCCGTCCCGGCTCGCCCGACTGCGTGAGCTCGACGGCGAGACGACCCTGCAGCTCCGTGGCCACGGCACCGAGTTCGACTCGCTCCGTGACTACGTCCGGGGCGACGACGTCCGGTCGGTCGACTGGCGGGCGACCGCGCGCCGGCAGGACCTGGTGGTCCGGACCTGGCGACCGGAGCGCGACCGCCGGGTCGTGGTCGTCGTCGACGCCGGGCGCTCCGGAGCCGGTCGGATCGAGGACGAACCGCGCCTCGACACGTTCATCGAGGCGGCGCTGCTGCTCGGTGCCCTCGCGGCCGCGGCCGGTGACCGCGTCGACCTCGTGGTCCTCGACGACGCGGTCCGCGACCGCGTCCGCGGCGCCACCCGGTCGGACGTCGTGCAGCGCTTCGGCGAGGTGCTCGCGACCGTCGAACCGGGCCTCCGCGCGACGGACTGGTCCGCCGTCCCCGGCGTCGTCGACGGTGTGACGACCGCCAGGGCCCTCGTCGTGCTCCTCACCGGGCTGGACTCCGTCGGTTCGTCGGGCGACCTGCTCGCGGTCCTCCCCCGCCTCGCCCGTCGCCACGCGGTCGTCGTCACCGGCGTCGAGGACCCCGCCGTGCAGCGCACCGCCGCCGGTGACCCGGCCGCCGTCACCGGGGGCGTGCCGGGCCGGACCCGGGGCGGACGCGGGCGGTCCGCGCGACGGGCCGCGGGCCTCCCGTCCGGCGCGGAGCGCGACGTGTACCGGCGGGCCGCCGCGGAACGCTCCCTGCTCGACGCGGCCGGCGTCGCGGACGTGGCCCGACGCGCCGGGGCCGAGGTCGTCAGCGGACGACCCTCGGACGTGCCGCCGCTGGTCGCCGACGCGTACGTCCGTGCGAAGGCGGGTGGCCGGCTCTGACGGCCTGGAGGCGCGTGGCGGCTCCCCGGGATCAGCCGGCGACCAGCGCGGTCGCGCCGCGCTCGAACTCCTCGACGTCGCCGCGCTGGCCGGCGCGGTACGCGCGGCCGCCGAGCACCCACTGGTACCAGAGCACCGCTGCGAGGGCGACGGTGCCGATCCCGATCTTGACCGGCCACGGCCAGTCCTGGCGGGTCACGACGCCCTCGACGAGCCCGGACAGCAGCAGCGTGCCGACCAGACCGAGGGCGACGGTGACGAGCGCGCGGCCGTCCTCGGCGAGTGCCTGGCCGCGCGTCCGCTCCCCCGGTGCGATCCACGACCAGGCGATCCGGAGTCCCGCGGCCCCGGCGAGGAAGATCGAGTAGAGCTCGAGCTGGCCGTGCGGCGCGATCCAGACGAAGAAGTCGCCGAGGCGGCCCTCGGAGTGCATGATCGCCGCCGACACCCCGAGGTTGATCGCGTTCTGCCCGATCGAGTACGGCACGAAGAGCCCGGTGATGCCGAACGCCACCATGCTCGCGGCGATGTACGCGTTGTTCGTCCACACCTGGGCGGTGAAGGCCCCGAGGCCGTGGTCGGAGTAGTACGCCTGGAAGTCCTGCGTGGCGTACCGGCGGAGGGACTCCGGAGTCCCGAAGGTCTCGAGCGCGCCGGGTGTCGTGCTGATCCACACCGCGACGACGGCCGCGACGACCGCGGTGGCGGCGGCGACCCAGAGCGTCAGCCACCGGATGCGGTACAGCGCGGCGGGGAGCTGGAGCACGAGGAAGCCGGTCAGCGCCGTGAGCGGGTCGACCGGGGTGCCGGTGAGCCGGAGCCGGGCGCGGAAGAGCGTCAGCGACAGCCGGTCCCCGGTCGCCGTGCGAGGGGAGGCGGCGCGGATGCGCGCGAGGTCGGTGGCGGCCGCCTGGTACCCGGCGACGAGCCGGTCGGCGTCGGCCCCGGTGCGGGGACGCGCGCGGGCGAGCTGGTCGAGTTCCTGCCAGCGGTCGCGGTGCACGGCCTCGTAGGCGTCCAGGTCCACGTCGTCTCCCCCGTCGTCTCGCCGTCCGGTGCTGTCCCACCGTTCGGTCCGTGCGACAGAATGATGCCATGCCGACGACGCGAGCGCCCCGCGACCTGGCCGACGCGCGGTACGTCCACGCGCTCGACGACACCGCGGACGAGCTCGTCGTCGGCGAGGCGGTCGCCCTCGACGTCCAGCCCGCCGGCATCGCGCTCCGCATCGCCGCTGGGCTGCTCGACGGGCTGTACCTCGTCGTCCTGTACCTGATGCTGCTGCTCGGGATGTCCCGGCTGTGGCCGAACGGCCTCGACCCGGCGTGGGGAGCCGCCCTGTCGATCGGCGTCCTCGTCGTGGTGCTCGTGCTCGTCCCGGCTGCGCTGGAGACCGTCACCCGCGGTCGGAGCGTCGGCCGGTTCGCCACCGGCACCCGGGTCGTGCGGCTCGACGGCGGTGCGGTCGGCTTCCGGCACGCGATCACCCGCGCGCTCGTCGGCCTGCTGGAGCTGTGGGGCTCGTTCGGGTCGATCGCCCTCGTCGTCGCCCTGTTCGGCAGTCGGCCGCGGCGCCTCGGGGATCTGCTCGCGGGGACCGTCGTGCAGCACGAGCGGGCCGTCCGGCACCGTCCGGCTCAGGTGCTCCTGCCCGTCGAGCTCACCGCGTGGGCCGGCACCGCCGACGTCTCGGCGCTGCCGCAGCGGCTCGAGAATCGCCTGGGTGCGTTCTTCCGCGGGGCCGCCGACCTGGCGCCGGCGGCTCGGGTGGCGACGGCCGAGCGGCTCGCCGCCGAGGTCGTCCCGCACGTGCACCCGCTGCCGCCCGTACCCGCCGAGGTGTTCCTGGCCGGGGTCGTCGTGCTGCGGCGGGACCGGGACACCCGGGCGCTGCGTGCCCGGGCGGCCGTGCTCGACCGGGCCGCCGCGGCCGCAACGGGCCGGCCGCCGGGCTTCCCGCGCTGACGCGCCGACGTGCCCGCGGTGCGGTGCGGGGCGCCCGCCGCGGCACGCGCCGCGGGGGCGAGACTCGGCATGGCGGACACGACTCGGGCTCCTGCGCGCGCGTCTCGTCCGCCAGCGCGAGACTCGGCGCCGACGTCGCCGGCCGGCCGACGTGCCCGCGCCGGCCGGCGCGCCCGGCTCAGTACCGGTAGTGGTCGGGCTTGTACGGCCCCTCGACCGGGACGCCGATGTAGTCGGCCTGCTCCGGCCGGAGCTCGGTGAGCCGGACGCCGAGGGCGTCGAGGTGCAGCCGCGCGACCTTCTCGTCGAGGTGCTTCGGCAGCACGTGCACGCCCGTCGGGTACGCGTCGCGCCGGGTGTGCAGCTCGATCTGGGCGAGCACCTGGTTCGTGAACGAGGTGCTCATCACGAACGACGGGTGACCCGTCGCGTTGCCGAGGTTCATCAGCCGCCCCTCGCTGAGGACCAGGACCGAGCGCCCGTTCGGCAGCCGCCACTCGTGCACCTGCGGCTTGATCTCGACGCGCTCGGCACCGGCGAGTCCCTCGAGCCCGGCCATGTCGATCTCGTTGTCGAAGTGCCCGACGTTCGCCACGACCGCGAGGTGCTTGAGCGCGAGCAGGTCCTCGACCCCGACGACCCCGAGGTTGCCGGTGCACGTCACGACGATGTCGACCTCGCCCGCGACGTCCGCGAGCCGGGCGACCTGGTAGCCGTCCATCGCGGCCTGCAGTGCGCAGATCGGGTCGACCTCGGACACGATGACCCGCGCACCCTGTCCGCGCAGCGCCTCGGCCGCGCCCTTGCCGACGTCGCCGTACCCGACGACGAAGGCGACCTTGCCGCCGATCAGGACGTCGGTCGCGCGGTTCAGGCCGTCCGGGAGCGAGTGCCGGATGCCGTACTTGTTGTCGAACTTCGACTTCGTCACCGAGTCGTTCACGTTGATCGCCGGGAAGCGGAGCTGTCCACGTCGCGCGAGGTCGTACAGGCGGTGCACGCCGGTCGTGGTCTCCTCGGTGACGCCTTGCACGTCCGCCGCGATCCGGGTCCAGCGGTCGCTCGACGCGCGCAGGGACTCCGCGACCGTGTCGAGCACGATCCGCCACTCGGCGCTCGCATCCGCGGCGGGCTCGGGCGCGGACCCGGTTGCCTCGGCGTCGGCACCGGTGTGCAGCAGCATGGTCGCGTCGCCGCCGTCGTCCAGGATCAGGTTCGGTCCGGCCCAGTCGGCACCGGCCTCGGCAGCCTCGGCGCTCCAGTCGAAGATCCGGCTCGTGCACCACCAGTACTCCTCGAGCGTCTCGCCCTTCCACGCGAACACCGGGACACCGGCGGGGGCGTCGACCGTGCCGTGCGGGCCGACCGCGACCGCTGCGGCCGCCTCGTCCTGCGTGGAGAAGATGTTGCAGCTCGCCCAGCGCACCTGCGCGCCGAGCGCCACGAGCGTCTCGATGAGCACTGCGGTCTGCACCGTCATGTGCAGCGACCCGGCGATGCGCGCGCCGGCGAGCGGCCGCGCGGTGCCGAACTCCTCGCGGAGCGACATCAGTCCCGGCATCTCGTTCTCGGCGAGGCGGATCTGGTGGCGTCCGGCCGCGGCGAGCGACAGGTCGGCGACGCGGAACGGTGCTGCGGTGGAGGTCTCGGTGGCCATGTGGTCGAGTCTTCCACGCCGCGTCCCGTCGGTCACGGGTCGGCCAGGACACGGACAGGAGGCGCGGTGTCAGTCCGTCGGCTGACGGAGCGGTCCGCGACGCACCACGTCCCACCCGCGCGGGACCCGGAGCCGGGCGGCGTGCCGCGCGCACAGGTCGTAGCCGTGCGGCTCGACGCGCGTGGAGAGGGGTCCGACGACGACCATGGAGTCGGCGTAGTCGTACGTCAGGGTCGCCGAGGCGCTCGCGCCACAGGCGACCTTGCTGCAGATCCGTACGTCCATACCGGACTCGACCCTAGCGGAGCACGGCCGTGCCGGCCCTCCGGTCGCCGCCCGTTCCCGTCCCGCCGCGTACGATGACGGGATGCGTCGCAAGCCCCCGATCGTCACCCCCGTCGACCGCGGCCGAGGTCGCTCCCGACACGGACGCGGCGGTCGGTCGAGCGTCACCGGACCGGAGCTCGCGCCGGTGATCACCCGCGCCGAGGCCTTCGACCGGATCGTCGGCGACACCGCGCACTACCTGCTCGGGCTCTGGCCGGAGGAGCTGGCGGGCGTGGTGTTCCTCGTCGCGGACATGCCCACCGACGCCTCGCTGCCCGACCACATGCCGCGGTGGCGGGTCGACCGCGACGCCCGCCGTGTGACGCTCTTCCGGATCCCGGTGGAGCGTGTGACCCACAGCCCGGAGAAGGACGACACCGACCGACGGGTCATCGTCGAGACGGCCGTCTTCCGGGCCGTGGGCGAACTCCTCGACAAGGACCCGTGGGACCTCGCACCGGACCGCTACCGCCACTGGTGACGATCAGGGCCCGTGCATGATCAGGGCCCGCGCGTGATCAGGACCTGTGCGTGATCACGGCCTGTGCTTGATCAGGGGTAGACGCGCAGCGGCGTGGACTCCTCGGTCGCAGGTCGGATCGGGAAGCCCGAGATGCCGTCCGACCCGGCGTAGGTGACCCCGGCGACCAGTCCCTCGGTCCCCGTCATGACGAGCTGCTTCGAGACCGGCACCGTCACGGTCGCCACGCCGTCCGAGGCGACGGTCACGCGCTGGCGGTCGTCGCCGGACCGGATGGTCACGGTGGCGTCGCTCCGCGTCGGGTTCACGAACGTCATCCGCTGGGCCGAACCGGGCGCGAGGGCCGTGATCGTGCTGTCGGTGAGCGGCTCCGCCGAGGCGAACCACCCGAGGTCGGTCCGCCCGTCCTCGGTCGGGCTCGTGCTGCGGACGCCGGCGACGACGGGCTCGGTCGACGAGATCGTGAACGCGTAGCGACCGTCGGGGAAGTCGTCGAGCGCCACGTCGGTGACCACACCGGGCTCGGCCGTCGCGTTCACCATGGAGCCGCCACCGTCGGCGGTGCTGATCCCGAGCGTGACGCGCGCGGCGCGGGATCCCGGCACGAACAGCCGGACGACGGGTGCGGCGTCCGCGGTGTCGTCGCCGCGCTGCGCCTCCTGCGTCTTCTCGAGCACGACCGCCGGGACGACCTGCTTCGTCGAGGGTGCGGCTCCCCCGGACACGACGTCGTAGCCGCCTGGTGTGAGCGTCCGGACGATGCTCTCCTGCATGTGCGCGACGATCTGCCCGCCGGTGGAGGTGACGTGCACGACCGTCGACGCCTGGTCGGCGACGAAGCCCGACAGGGGCACGACCTTCTGCGTGTTCGGCGCCACGACGATGCCGTTCGTGCCGGGGGCGCTGACGGTGCCGTTCGCGTCGTACACCGCCAGGTCGACCGTGGCGTTCACGTCGGTCGGGTTGGAGAGCGTCACGAGCGTCGTGCGTCCCGTCTCCGTCGACCCGCCGACGAGCCAGGTCGACTGGCTCGGGTCGTCGCAGGACGCGGAGGCGGTGCCGACGAGGTCACCCGACGACACGGTCTGGCTGCTGCTGCCGGCGACCTGCGGGGTCGTGTCTCCGGCCGGGGCGGTGAGGAGCTCCGGCTCGCTGCCGCCCGTGGTCGAGGACCCGAGCGTCGAGCGGTCGACGGTCGAGCCGGTCGTCGCGGACGCGATCGTGGCGCTGCCGACGGTGCTCGCGCGGGTGGCGTCGTTCCCGGCGTCGTCGGACAGCCGGAGCGCGCTGCCGGCGCACACGCGCTCGGCCGCGGCGGGCACCGGGGTCACGGTCCGGCCGGCGGGGCGGACGGGCTCGGCGGACGTGCCGATCGCGTGCGCCGCGGTCACTGCTCCGGCGGCGACCACGACGGCCACCGCGGTCGCGGTGCCGCGGAGGACCCACCGGCGGACGGCGGCGTGGTCGGTGCTCATTCGTCGCGCTCCTCGTCGAAGGTGGTGGCGGGCTCCTCGGCCTCGATGACGTTGCTGGTCGCCCGACGGCGGCGCGGGGCGGTCGGCACGGCGAGCAGCGCGGCCGCGCCGAACACGATGCCGAGCACGACGAGGTACAGCACGTGCGTGGCCTGGGTCGCCGCCGAGCCGCCGGTCACCCGGTCGACCTGGCCGTCGTAGTGGAACAGCCGGCCGGTGGCCGTCTCGCCGATGCTCGTGAAGCGGGCGTCCTGGCCGATGGCGCCGGCGGCCCGGTCGTACACGGCCTGTGCGGCGTCGTCGGACGGCGCGTCCTGCAGGAGCACGAACGAGATGCCGAGCTCCCGGAGCGCGGGCTCCGGGTCGTAGCCGCTGCGGCTCGCGAGGTTGCCCGCGAGCGTGGTCAGTCGAGTACCAGCCGGGCTGAGGCGGAGCGCGGTCGCGTCGAGCGTCGACTGGTCGTCCAGCGTGGAGCCCTGCCCGCGTTCGAGGGCGACCGCGAGGGACCCGTCTGGCTGCGGGTCGACGACGAGCGTGCCCACGTCCGGGTTCGCCTGCGCCTCCGCGTTGACGTAGGCGCTCAGCACGCGGCCGGTCGTCGGGGCGACGACGGCGTTCCCGAGCGTGAACGCGGCGAACGCCGGAGCGACGGCGATCCCGACGAACACGGTCGCGACGAGCCCCGTGGCCGGAGCGGTCCGCGGCAGGACGTCGATCCCGACGCACGCGGCGAGGACGAGCGCGATCCAGTACACCGACAGCGCGCTGCCGGGCCAGACGATGGTGGTCGTCGAGCCGACCCCGGTCACCGTCAGGTGGGTGGCCCCGAAGGCGGTGGCGTACCCGACGAGGGCCAGGACGAGCGCGGCGCTCGCAACGTGCCAGCGGTGGCCGAGGAGCGAGCCGATCGCCAGGAGCCCCACGGGCAGCGCGAGCACGGCCATCACGATCGGCAGCGCGACGAGCACCGCACCGGCGTCGATCGACCCGACGACCGGCAGCCAGCCGTTCCAGTCCGGCAGCGGCTGGCCGATCGCCAGCTGGAGCGCGGACGGCGCACGGGTGGCCGAGGGCACGCCTGGGTCGGCGAAGACCGCGAGCGGGTTGCCCCGCGCGATCTGCTCGAGCACGAGCGGCAGGAAGAGCACCACGGTCGGCACCGGGATGAACACCCGCCGGTGCGCTCGGCGCCAGCCGACGACCACCGAGACGAGCCAGCCGAGCAGGAGCACGGGCAGGAGCGACGGGGCAGACGCGGCGACGACCGCGAACAGCAGCGACGCACCGGACGCCCAGGCCCACGAGCGGTGTGCCTCGAGGACCGCGAGCACGAGCCACGGGAGCGTCAGGTGGGCGATCACGGCACCGAGGTGCCCCGTCGTGACGGCACCGATCAAGGACGGCGCGATGGCGTACAGCGCCGCGCCGACCACGGGCACCCAGGATCGGGTGGTGACCTTGCGCACCGCGAACCACGCGCCGAGGGCGGAGACCGGCATCGCGAGCAGCACCACGAGCACGACCGAGGTCGAGGGCGACCAGGCGGTGATGCTCCCGAGGAGCGCGACGACGGCCGCGAACGGGTCGCTCGGGCCGGTGGAGCCGGTCCCGATGGAGTGCCAGCCGTAGCCGACGTTCTGCCAGAGCCGTCCGACGTCGGTGCTCAGCGGCAGGAGTCCCCCGCCGGTCAGCGCCGGGGTGCCGAGGAGCGGCCAGAGCGTCACGACGCTGAGCACGGCCGCGGCGAGCACCACCCAGACGCCCCCGTCGCCGAGGAACGACGCCCGCGCGATCGGGGCGTCCTCGACCCGGGCGAGCTCGACGTCACGCGTGGTGGTGCGGTGCTCGTGGAGGCGTCGCCAGCTCACCCGGAGGGGTTCGACGGCCGCCCAGCCGACGCGGCGCGTGCGCTGCACGTTGCGACGGGCGCGGCGCACCCCGCTGCCGAAGGCGACCGAGAACGCCGCGGCGAGCTCGCCCGACACGGCGGCGGGGTGCTTCGCCACGAGGTGCCCGATCGCACGACCGATCGCGAACGGCACGAGCGTGAGCCAGTGCAGCCAGAGCAGTCCGGCGGGCGCGTAGGTGAGGCGGCGGTGCAGCTGCGCCTGCCGGTGGGCCCGCACCCGACGGGCCTCGGAGACGCGCTTGCGACCGAACTCCTCGATCGGGCCGGCGCTCGTGACGCGGGCCTCCGGGACGACGGCCACACGGTGCCCCGCGAGCCGTGCGCGGATGCAGAAGTCGAGGGCGGCGTCGACGTCGGGCAGCGCCGGGTCGAAGCCGCCGAGGTCGCGCCAGACCGAGCGACGCACGAGCATGCCGGCCGCGGCGACGCCGAGCACGTCGGTGTGCCGGTCGTGCTGCCCCTGGTCGAGTTCGTCCTGCACGAGCGTGAGCGAGCGACCGGTACGCGTCGTGCTCTCGCCGAACGCGCGGATCAGCGACGGGTCGTCGACCGCGACGAGCTTCGGGCCGGCGACGACGACGGACGGTGCGATCTCGACGGCGGACAGCATCTCCGCGAGGGCGGTCGGCGCCGGCGCGTTGTCGTGCCCCAGGATCCAGAGCCACTCCTCGGCGGGCTCGTCGTCGGGCGCGACCGGCGCCTCGTGTTCGCCGCGTGCGACCGCCTCGCCGAAGGGGCGTCCGGCCGGGAGCCGGACCAGCCCGGCGGATCCGCCGAGGGCGATGTCGGCCGTCGAGCCGTCGGTCGACCCGAGGTCGACGACGACGAGGTTCTCGGGGTGCCGGGTCTGCCCGACGAGACCGTCGATGGTCCGGTCGAGGTGCTCCCCACCGTTCGCGGTGACGAGCACCGCCGTGACGCGGGGTCGGCCGGTCCGGGCCTGGTCCGGCCGGGACTCGTCGACCCGCGGCCGACCCTCGTCGGACCGGGACCGGTCGGACTCGGGGCGGGGCAGGGACTGCGCGGGACTGGTCTGCATGACGCGCGTCACTCTACGGTCTGGAGGCGCGGTGCCGGTCCGCCGGGACGGCGTGCCGTGAACCTGTGGGTCCGGTCACGGTGCCGTGTACGTCGGGCGCGCGCCGTGCCTCCTGGCCGGGTCGCCGGGACGGACGGGAGCCGCTAGGCGCGACGGCGCAGCTTGCGGCGTTCGCGCTCGGACAGGCCGCCCCAGATCCCGAAGCGCTCGTCGTTCTCGAGTGCGTACTCGAGGCACTGCGACCGGACCTCGCACGAGGTGCAGATCTTCTTGGCCTCGCGCGTCGAGCCGCCCTTCTCGGGGAAGAACGCCTCGGGGTCGGTCTGCGCGCACAGCGAGTCGACCTGCCACGACAGCGGGTTCTCCTCGTCGGCGACGGGACGGCGGACGCCGGGGACCCCGAGGGACACGGGGTCGACGTGCCAGTCCTCCGGCACTCCGGCGTTGAAGTCGGCACCGTTCACCCTGATCACCCCTGACGTCTCGACTGCGGTCACCACGACCGAGGTCGCTTGCCTGTAATTACAGCGGTGTGATTCCCGAGAGTCAAGTCGCGGATCATAGAAGGCACTGAGCGCGGCGGCGTGTCATGTCCCCCGTACGGGCGTGTCGCGGGCGTTCTGTCCGGCCGTCGGGGGACAAGAACGCCCGCCGAGCGCGTCAGCCGATGCGGCGGCGGGCTTCCCAGGCGCTGGTCACCATCTCGTCGAGCGAGTGCCGCATCGCCCACTCGAGGTCGCGCGCTGCGGCCTCGCCCGTCGCGACGATCCGCGCGGGGTCGCCCGGCCGGCGGGGTGCGACCTCCGGCTCGAACGCGATCCCGGTACCGGAGGCCATCGCGTCCATGATCTGTCGCACGCTCACGCCGTCGCCGCTGCCGAGGTTGTAGGCGCGTTGCAGGGGCTCCCCCGCCTCGAGCTTCCGGGCCGCGACCGCGTGCGAGTGCGCGAGGTCGGCGACGTGGATGTAGTCGCGGACGCAGGTGCCGTCCGGGGTGGCGTAGTCGTCGCCGTTGATCCGGGGCGTCCGGCCGGCGAGGAGGGCGTCGAAGACCAGCGGGAACAGGTTGTGCGGGCTCGCGTCGTACAGGTCCGGCTCCCCCGACCCGACGACGTTGAAGTAGCGGAGGGACGTCGTCGTGAAGCCGGCGGCGACCTCCATGTCCCGCAGCAGCCACTCGCCGATGAGCTTCGACTCGCCGTACGGGGACTCCGGCGCCTTCGGGGTGTCCTCGACCACGGTCTCGACGTCCGGTGTGCCGTACACGGCCGCGCTCGACGAGAAGACCGCCTTCGTGACGCCGTTCTCGGCCATGGCGCGCAGGAGCGTCGCGGTGCCGGTGACGTTCTGCTCGTAGGTGTGCAGCGGGCGCTCGACCGAGACGCCGGCGTACTTGAAGCCGGCCACGTGGACGACACCGGTCACCGCGTGGTCACGGAGCGTCCGGGCGACGAGCTCGCCGTCCAGGATGGTGCCCTCGACGAACGGGACGTCCTCGGGGACGAACGCCCGGAAGCCGCTCGACAGGTCGTCGAGTGCGACCGTCTCGATGTCGGCGGCGCGCAGGGCGCGGACGACGTGGGACCCGATGTACCCGGCACCGCCGGTGACCAGCCAACTCATGCTCGTCACGCTAGCGGACCGGGCGACCCCGGCCGGCCGACCCGGGCTGCGTGTCCGGGTCCGGCTGATCCGGGTCCGGCCGGGTCCGGGCGCCCGTCGGTCCGGCTCGGGGGTCAGGCGCCCGTCGCGAAGAAGACCGTGGAGGTCAGGCCGGAGGCGACGTCCGCCTCGACCGTGACGTCGCCCTCGTCCGGGGTGACGAAGCAGGACTCGCCCTGGCGGAGCAGGGTCGCCGAGGTGGCGCCGACGAGCGTCACCACGCCCTCGGTGCAGATCGCGATCGACGGTCCGGTCAGCGGTGCGACCCCACCCGTCGCGAGGCCGACCGGGCGCCCCTCGCCGGTGACGCGGAGGAGCGCGAAGCCGACCCCCTCCGGTGCGAAGCGGTCCACGCCCGGTGCGAGCTGCTCCGGTTCGAGCACGGGTGCGGGGTGGGCCGTGAAGTCGAGGACGCGCAGGAGCTCCGGGACGTCGACGTGCTTCGGCGTCAGCCCGCCGCGCAGGACGTTGTCCGAGGGGGCCATGAGCTCGACCCCGAGCCCGTCCAGGTACGCGTGGACGTTCCCGGCGGGCAGGTACATCGCCTGGCCGGCGGTGAGCGTCACGCGGTGCATGAGCAGCGACACGACGATGCCGGGGTCGCCCGGGTACGCGGTGGTGAGGTCGCGCACGGTCCGGGTGTTCGGGGTGGCGGCGTCGTCCGGCAGTGCGGCGGCCAGGTCGCTCGCCGCCTGGACCACGGCGAGCGCCGACGGGTCCGCGGTCTCGAGCCAGCTGACCGTGTCCTCGAGCCCGTGGGCCAGGTGCACGCGGAGCGCGCCGAGCCGACCGGAACCGGCATCGAGCAGGTCGACGTCCGCCAGGGTCTCCTCGACGGCGCGGAACCCGCTGAGCGCCTCGAAGCGCTCGCTGAGTGCGACCACGAGCTCGGGCTTCGGGAACGGGTCCTTGTAGTTCCGGGCCGGGTCGTCGATCGGGACGCCGGCTGCTTCCTCGCGCGCGAAGCCCTCCTGCGCCTGCTCCGGCGTGGGGTGCGCCTGCAGGGACAGCGGTGCGGCGGCGGCGAGGATCTTGAGCAGGAACGGCAGTCCGGTGCGGTCCGGTCCGAGTGCTGCCTCGGGCTCTGCGGCGATCCACTCGAGGAGCGTGTCCGCGCCACCGACGGTCGCGGGGTTCACCACGACGCTCGGGCTGCCGGGGTGCGCACCGAGCCAGAGCTCGGCCTGCGGGGCGCCGGTGACGGTGCGGCCGAGGAGTTCGGGGATCGCGGTGACGGAACCCCACGCGTAGTCGCGCGGGGTGTTCGTGATGCCGAGGAACATGTGCCGAGCGTAGCGGGCGGTTAGCCTGTCCCCCGTGACGAACACCTGGCCGATCGCCCGTGGGACCGTGCCCGAGCGCGAGGCCTTCGCCCTCGGCGCCGCGGTCGTCGGCGTCCTGTTCGCGGGCGACGCCGTCCCGAACACGCTCACCTGGTACGGCGCCGCGGTCGTCTGGGCCGCGCTCGGCGGGTGGGGCGTCTCGGTCGTCGTGCGCGCCCGACCCTCCCTCGCCCGGACACCGCGCGCGCTCTGGGTGTTCCTGGGCTGGTGCCTGCTGACCGTCGCGTGGTCGCACTGGCGCGCAGCGACCCTGGCGAGCATGGTCGCGCAGGTCCTGTGCGTCCTGGTGGCGTTCGCGATCGCGTCGACGCTGTCGTGGCGGCGGATCCTCGACGCCGTGTCGCTCGCGATGCGGTGGGTGCTCGGCCTGTCGCTGCTGTTCGAGGCCGTCGTCGCCGTGGTCGTGCGGCACCCGATCGCGCCGATCTGGACGGACTACGGCGACCGGAAGATCCCGGACGCCTTCTACTTCTCACGCGCGGAGCTCTTCACGGGCGGGCGGATCCAGGGCCTCCCCGGCAACGCCAACCTGCTCGCGATGGTCGCGCTCCTGGCCCTGGTGGCCGTCGCCGTGCAGCTCGCCGAGGGGCGCATCCGCCGCGACCGGGCCGTCGTGTGGCTCGTGCTCGGGGTCCTCGTGCTCGCCCTGACACGCTCGTCGACGGTGCTCGTCGCAGCCGCGGTCGTCGCGGTCGCGGCCGTCGTCGCGGTGTGGGTGCGGCGGGTGCCGAGCGGCCGTCGGGCGCCCCGGTACGCCGTGGTGGCGGTCGGCGCGGTGGTCCTCGCCGTGCTGGCGCTCGTCGGACGCGGCGCGCTCACCGCGGTCCTCGGCAAGTCGTCGGACCTGACCGGCCGCGGCGAGATCTGGACGGCGGTCCTCGGCCTGGTCGACCGACACCCGGTCGTCGGTTCGGGCTGGATCGGCTACTGGTGGCCGAACATCCCGGAGCTCGCCGACATCGCGCACCGGAACGGCGTGGTGTACCTGCAGGCGCACGACGCGTACCTGGACGTCTGGATGCAGACCGGGATCGTCGGCCTGGTGCTCTTCGGGCTGTACGTGCTGTCGACCCTCGTCCGGTCCTGGTGGTGCGCGACCCGGACCGGCTACGTCACGGACCTGCGGCCCCGGGCGTTCGACCCCGTCACGCTCTTCCCGCTGCTCGTCGTCGTCGCCCTGCTCGTGCAGTCCGTCGCCGAGTCGCGCCTGCTGTACCAGGGGAACTGGGTGCTCTTCGCGCTCATCGCGATCAAGACCAGGAACGTGCTCGTCGGCGAGGAGCCGCCCTCGGTGGGCGACGGTCCCCGCATCCCGGTCGCCGTCCGTGCCTTCCGCGGGTCGGACGTCACGGACACCGACCGCCGCTAGCGGTCCCGCACCACCAGCGCGCACGGCACCTGCGCCGACCACGGTGCCGTCCGCACCTCGAGCACCGCGGCGGGGTCGGCACGGCAGACGCCGACGGAGGACGCGACCTGCGGCGCCCACTCTGGTCCGTCGCTGCGGTTCGTCCGAGCGGGGGCGGCGTTCGCGACGGCCGTCGTCACCACCAGCGCGACCAGGCACCAGCCGAGGCCGACGCGGAGGACGTGCACCGCGCCTCCTGTCCGGGTCGTCCGTCGGCGACGTCGGCCCGTCGGGTCGCCGCCGTGCCGCGGGGCCCACCGGTCGCCCGCGAGTGCCGCAGCCGCGACGACCACGGCGGACAGCAGCAGCATGCCCGCGGCGGCGGCGTAGCGGTTCGGCCCGATCGCGGCCAGGGCCGCGCCGGTGACCGAGCCCCACCGCCCGTTCGCGGAGCGGTTCGCGACGAGCGCCGCGGTCCAGACGCCGGCCGCACCGAGCACCAGCGCGACGATGGTCCACCGAGTGCGCCAGCCGGCCACGAGCACCGCGGCGAGGACCGCCACGCCGATCCCGGCCGCCGGCAGCAGCACGACCCACCAGCCGTGGCGGGCCACGGCCGCACCGACGGCGGCGACGTCGCGGTCCCACAGCCCACCGAACGGCAGCAGCAGGTACCCGCGAACGACGTCGCCGACGGAGGGGTCCCCAGGGCGGGAGAGTCGTTCCGTCGTCAGGGCGGCGACCACCTGCAGGGTGCCCCCGAGCACCGCCGCGACGGTCACGGGCAGCGCGCGGAGACGGTCCCGCTCACCGGCAGCGGCCCGCCGACCGGTGAGGTCGCGGGCGGGCCACCACGCCAGCGCGAGGAGCGGCAGGAACAGGACCGTCTGGAGCTCCGTCAGCGTCGCCGCGAGGGTCAGCAGGGCGACGACGCCGGATCCCCACCAGGTGCGGGCCCGGTACGAGAACAGCCACGGGACGAGCGCCATCGCGTACCAGTGCAGGTTGGCGACGTTGCCGCTGATCTCGACCGGGGCGAGCGGCAGGACGACCGGGACCGCCGCCAGGACGAGCCGGAACGGCCAGGGGCGCACGACGTCGCGGGACAGCAGGAAGAGCGACGCGGCGACGACGCCGACGACGGCGCACGCCGACGCGGACAGTGTCAGGGCGTACTGCTCGACGGGGCGGTGCACCGCGAGGTCCACGAGCAGGCGCGGGACGAGGTGGAGGTAGCCGGCGTAGGGCCGCAGGAGCGTGTCGCCGGCGCCGTACGCGAGCTGCTCGCGGAGGAAGATCCCGCCGTCCTCGGCCAAGGTCGTCGCGCGGGTCACCGGGCCGAGGCGCCACCAGGCGAGTGCCGCGGCGGCCAGCGCGACGAGGACGGCTGCGAGCGCCTGGACGACCGCGCGGCGACGGCGGGACGCGGTGCGCGCGGGGCCGTCGTGCTCGTCCATCGGGGCGAGAACCTATCCGAGATATCGACGACCAGCCATATCGACGCTCCGCGATGCCCGCGGCGGACTCTCCACGAGGTGCGAGAGGATGGACGGGTGACGGACCGGACGGTGAGCAGGCGTGCGCTCGCGCGCCGGTACCTCTCCGCCTGGATCGGGTTCTCGGCGGGCGGGCGGTTCAGCCAGGCCCTGGCGACCGCGGTCCTGCTCTTCGCGTTCGGGCAGCCGGCCGTGCACGCGATGGTCGGCACCGCCGGGTCGTGGGCCGCCCTCGCGACCCTCGTGGTGCTCGCCGGCCTGAGCCTGCTCGGACAGCGCTACCGCATCGAGTGGCACGGCGTCCTGCCGCTGTCCCTGCTGGCCTTCGTCGGGTTCTGCGCCCTCAGCGTGCTCTGGAGTCAGTACTCGTGGGTCGCCCTGCGCGGGTTCGCGTCCACGGTCTGCTTCGTCGGACTCGGGCTCTACCTGGCGCTCGGCCGGGACCTCGTGCAGGTCATCCGCGCGGCCGGCGACGCCTTCCGCATCCTGCTCGTCGTCGCCCTCGGGCTCGAGGTGCTGTCCGGACTCGTGCTCGACGTGCCGTTCCCCGCGTTCGGCATCCGTGGGGACATCGCGTACGGCGGCCCGATCCAGGGCGTCGGCGGCACCCGCAACTTCATGGGCTTCGTCGCCGCGGTGGCCCTGGTCACGTTCGTCGTCGAGTTCCTCACCCGGTCGGTCACCACGTGGCGGGCCGTCGCGTCGACCGCCCTCGCCGTGATCGCCCTGATGCTCGTGCAGTCACCGATCACCGGGATCGCGATGATCGCACTCGCCGTGACCGCGCTCGCACTGTGGTCGCTGCGGCACGCCAGACCGGCCACCAGACCGGTGGTGAACGCGGTGCTCGGCGCGGTCGTGCTCGGCATGGCGACCCTCGGCCTGGCGCTCCGGCACCGGGTGCTCGCGGAGATCGGTGCGGCGGGCGGCACGGCGACGCGCCTGGGTCTGTGGGAGCAGATCCGGGTGCTCGGTGCGCAGTTCCCGATGCAGGGCTGGGGCTGGGTCGGTACGTGGCCGAGCGAGGCCGTGTTCCCGTTCACGACCCTGGTCGACCCCGCCGGCGCGCGCTTCACGTCCGGTCTCAACGCGTTCGTCGACGCCTACCTGCAGATCGGGCTCGCCGGCACGCTCCTGCTCGCGGTCGCCGCGGGGCTCGCGTTCGCCCGCGCCTGGGTGACGGCGACGACCTTCCCCGGTGTCGCGTACGTCTGGCCGGCGGCCGTCCTCGTCCTGCTCGGCGTCACCAGCACGGCCGAGAGCTACCTGCTGCACGGCGCCGGGCTGATGCTCTTCACGACCGTGATCGTCGTGGCGGCGCGGCGGCGGTCGTGGCGTCGGCACCTGCCGCGCGTCCCCTCCTGAGGGAGGACGACGACCGAGCACCGCGCCTGCCTGCACGCCTGCCGTGTGCCCTCCCGCGCCTGCGAGCATCCACACTCGCGTCCGCGGTGACCGCGCCACTAGCATGGCCGCGGGCCGCAGGGGGCGGTCCACCACCGACAGGAGCCGGCATGTCCCTCGCCTCCCGCGCCGTCACCGCGCTGCTCGCGGTCTCGGCCCTCACAACGGCCGCGGTCGTCGGTGTCGCGCCGGCCGAACGTGCCGCCGCCGCCCCGACCGCGACCGGGACCGGGACCGGGACCGGGACCGCGACCGTCCAGGGGTCGCGCTACACACCACTCGACACCACCCGCGTGTTCGACGGCGCCGTCGGGACGACCCCCGTCGTGGTGCCCGTCGCCGGGAGTGCAGGGGTGCCGTCGAACGCCACGGCCGTCGTCGTCAACGTCGAGGTCGAGGCGCCCACCGCCGCCGGCTACGTCCGCATCACGCCCGCGGGCACCGACGCACAGGTCGCACTGCAGGAGTTCCCGGCCGGGCGCACCATCTCGAACCTGGCCACGGTCAAGCTCGCGAAGGGGGGTGTCCAGGTCAAGGTCTCCGCCGGGTCGGCCCGGGTGCTGCTCGCCGTCTCCGGGTACTACGCGTCGGGCGGCGGCTCGACCTTCACCCCGCTGCCCACCGCCCGCGTCGCGTCGCCGACCGTCGGCACCACGCCGGTCCCGGTGCAGCTGGCCGGGCAGGGCGGGGTCCCGGACGACGCGACGGCCGTCGTGGTGAACGTCGAGACGAACGGTCCGACCGCGGACGGCTACGTCCGGCTCACGCCCCTCGGCCGCGACGCCTCCGTCGCGGCCCAGGAGTTCACCGCCGGTCGCACCGTGTCGAACCTGGCGATCGTCCGGCTGGTCGACGGGGCGGCGCAGGTCCGGTTGTCGCGCGGCTCGGCGACCGTGTTCCTGGACGTCGCGGGCTACTACTCCGCGTCGACGTCCGGTTCGGTGTTCGTCCCCGTCGACACCGCCCGCATCGAGTCCTCGACGCTCGGCACGGCCCCCCGTGCGGTCCGGGCGACCGGTGTCGGCGGCGTCCCCGGCACCGCGACCGCGGTCGTCGCGAACGTCGAGGTGCAGGCACCGTCCTCCGACGGGTACCTCCGCGTCACCCCGGCGGGACAGGACGCGACCGTCGCCGCGCAGGTGTTCCGCGCCGGGGAAGAGGTCTCGGCGGCCGTGATCACGAAGGTGACCGGCTCGACCGCCGCCCGCGCCCTGCAGGCGAAGGTGTCGCGCGGCACCGCGAACGACTACGTCGACGTCTCCGGGTACTTCCTCGACGGGACCTCGGCGTCCGGCACCGGTGTCGACGTCTCGTGGCCGCAGTGCGGCTCGTCCCTCCCGACCGACGCGGCATTCGCCGTCGTCGGGGTGAACGGCGGCCTCGCGAACAACACGAACCCGTGCCTCTCCAGCCAGCTGTCCTGGGCGGCCGGCTCGTCCGGTGGGACCTCGCAGGCCCCCGTGCAGCTGTACGTGAACACCGCGAACCCCGGGAAGCAGGCCTCGGTGTGGCCGGCGAGCAACACCCTGCCGAACGGCGGACCGACGGTCGCGAACCCGTACGGCACCTGCGCCGGCGGCTACGACCGGGCGTGCTCCTACGTGTACGGCTACACCCGGGCGTACGACGACGCCCGATCCCGAGGGGTCGACTCCCCCGCGTCCTACCGGTGGTGGCTCGACGTCGAGACCGAGGGCACCTGGCAGGCCGACTCGACGCAGAACCGAGCCGACCTCGAGGGGATGGTCGCGGCGTTCCGTGCAGTCGGCGCGCAGGTCGGGTTGTACTCGACGACCTTCCAGTGGAACAGCATCGTCGGCACCGTCCCGTCGTCGAGCTCGCTCGCGGGCCTGCCGAGCTGGATCGCGACCGGGACCACGACGCTCGCGGCGGCGCAGCAGGCGTGCTCCGGTCCGGCCCTCACCACCGGGGGCCAGGTCGTCATGACGCAGTACGTCGCCGGCGGGTTCGACCGGAACGCGACCTGCGTCTGACCCCGGGCGTCGGACCCGCCGGTTGCTAGGGTCGTCGCGTGCGTCTCCCCCTGCTCGAACGCATCGCGATGTGCGTCGTCGTCGTGGTGTCCTGCGCCCTGAACCTCGGGCAGAAGCTCCTCTGCACGGTCCCCCAGCCGGCGGACGTGTCCCGCGCCGAGTACGTCAACCGGTACGGGTGCTGGTCGGACGTCGCCGCGCTCTGGAACAGCCGCGGACTCGCGCAGCACGTCTTCCCCTACGTGCACGGCACCTGGCGCGGGGACCCGCCCGTCCTCGGCGGTGGCACCGTCGAGTACCCGACCGCGACGGGCGTGTGGGTGTGGCTGACGGCGCTGCCGGTCGACTCGGTCCGCGGGTTCCTCGTCGTGACCGCGGTGGCGGCCGCGGTCACGGCCGTGCTCGTCATCCTCGCGCTGCAGCGCATCGCCGGTCGACGCGCGTGGGTGTTCGCCGCGACCCCGCCGCTCGCCCTCTACGCGGTCTACAACTGGGACCTGCTCCCGGTGGCGTGCACGGTCGCGGCGCTCCTCGTGGCGACCGCAGCACCGCGTTCCTGGTCGCCCCTGCTGCGGTGGGGGCTCGCCGGGGCGCTCCTCGGGCTGGGCGGCGCGTTCAAGCTCTACCCACTGATGTTCCTCGGTGCCCTGACCCTCGCCGCACTGCTCGACCGGGACGCCCCGTGGTCCGAGCGGGTGCGGCGCACCGCCGTCACGCTCGGGGCCGGCGTCGCCGTGGTGCTGGTCGCCAACGTGCCGTTCGCCCTGGTCAACTACGAGGGGTGGTCGTCGGTCTTCCGGTTCCAGGCCGAGCGCCCGATCGGTCCCTCGACCTTGACGATCTGGTACTACGGGCTGCTCCCCTGGTCGGCCGACCTGGACGGTCCGGTGCAGGGCACCATGGCGCTGCTGTCCACCGCGACGACGGCGATCGGGATCCTGGCGGTGCTCGCCGTGGCGGTCCTGCGTGCGCTCCGGACAGGCCGCACGCCGTGGATCCAGGCCTCCGCCGCGATGCTCTGCGTCTACATGGTGGCGAACAAGGTCGACTCACCGCAGTACGTGCTCTGGCTGCTGCCCTTCTTCGTGGTGCTGCGGCTCGGCGGCTGGTGGGTCACCGCTTACCTGGTCACCGACGTGTGCCTGACGGTCGGGTTCTTCCGCAACGGCTACTACGACGCGATCGGGCAGACCGCTGACACCTGGGCCGGGCAGATGGTCACGGCGGCCCTGTGGATCCGCGCGGTGCTGCTCGTGGTGTTCGCGGTGCGGTTCCTCCGCACCCGACCGGCGGGCCGAGCCGCCACGGGCCCGCAGGACCGCGACGGCGACGGCCCCGCGCAGGACCACGACGACCGCCCCGCACCGGACCGTGACCACGCCGCGACGCGCCCGTTGCCGGGACGACGACGACGCGGCACCCCCGTGGGTACCGCGTCGCCGTAGGAGGGCGGACGGGCGCCGCGTCAGCGCGTGCCGGCGTCCCCGTGCTGCTGCTGCGGAGCCGGCTGCTGCTCGGGGTGGTCGACGGGCAGCCGCCGCGTCGAGGTCCCAGGCGCCGAGTACATCAGGTAGTTCAGCCGGCTCGTCTCCCGGCGCAGCCGCGTGACGCCCTCGAGGATGAAGCCGAGTATCCAGGTCAGGAACGCGATCACCATGAGCGACGCGGCCAGGAACGCCGTCGGGAAGCGCGGCACCAGCCCGGTGCGTCCGAACTCGATGAAGAGGGGGACGGCCAGCACGACCGCGACGATCGCGAAGATCGCGCCCATGATCCCGTGGAACAGCACGGGACGCTCGAACCGGATGAGGTGCGCGATGAGCGACAGGATCTTGAAGCCGTCGCTGTAGGTGTTGAGCTTCGACTCGGTGCCCTCGGCCCGGTCCTTGAAGCCGACCGGCACCTCGGTGTGCGGCACGCGCAGGTTCATCACGTGCACCGTGAGCTCGGTCTCGGTCTCGAACTCGCGGGACAGCGCGGGGAAGGACTTCACGAAGCGCCGGGACATGACGCGGTACCCGCTGAGCATGTCCGACACGGGCGTACCGAAGAGCTTGCCCACGACCCGGTTGAACATCCGGTTGCCGGCCTCGTGCCCGGGCCGGTACGCGGTCGCATCGGGGTCGTCCTGCCGGACACCGAGGACGTGGTCGTAGGGCCCCTCGAGCAGGGTGCGGATCATCTCCGGCGCCGCTGCGGTGTCGTACGTGTCGTCGCCGTCGATCATCAGGTAGACGTCTGCGTCGATGTCGCCGAACGCACGGCGGATGACGTTGCCCTTGCCCTTGGTGTGCTCGTACCGGACCTCGGCCCCCGCGCGGCGCGCGACCTCGTCGGTGCCGTCCGTGCTGTTGTTGTCGTAGACGTAGACGTGGATGCCGGGCACGGCTGCCTTGAGGTCGGTGACGACCTTGTGGATGGCCGGTGCCTCGTTGTGGCAGGGCACGATGGCGGCGATGACGAGGTCGTCGTGAGTCACGAGGTAGGGTCCTTCAGTGGTCTTGGATCCGTCGAGCGGCGGGGACGTGAGCACGAATCCCCTGCGAAAGGCTAACAGGTGCGCGGACTCGGCCGAGGCCGTCCACGACCGGGAAGAGGACACGTGACGAACGCCACCGGCTGGTTCCTGGGACACCTCCGACGAGGCGGGTCGTTCCTCGTCGTCGGGGGTGTCGGGTTCCTCGTCGACGCCGCCGTGTACAACGCGCTGGTGTTCTGGGGCGGGTCCGGTCCCCTCTTCGCGGTCCCCCTGCTCGGCAAGGTGATCGCGATCGCGGTGGCGAGCGTCGTCACCTACTTCGGCAGCCGACTGTGGACGTTCCGCGACCGCGCTGGCTCGCAGACGCTGCGGAGCTTCCTGGTGTTCGCCGCCATCAACGTCGTCGCGATCCTGCTGCAGCTGGGCTGCCTGGCCTTCTCGCGCTACGTCCTGCACCTCGACTCCCCGCTGGCCGACAACGTCTCCGGCACGCTGGTCGGGCAGGCGGTCGCGACGGTCTTCCGCTACTTCGCGTACGGGAAGTTCGTCTTCAAGGACGACCGCGAGGGTGGCGCGGAGGCGATCGCGGAGATCAGCTGACCCACCCCCTGACGGACCACCCGACGGACGGGAGGCACGGTGCGGACCCGTGCCGTGCCTCCCGTCCGTCACGTGGGGACGCGGTCAGCGCCGCTCCACCTGGTAGATCCACAGCGACTCCGCCCCCTGCGTGACCTTCCGCACCTGGGTGAGGCACTGGTCGGTCACCTGCTGGTCGGCGAGCACGTACTGCACGTTCCGCTGCGCGAAGCTGCTGCAGCCGTCGAACCCGACCTGGATCTGGTCGCGGACCGGCAGGAAGAGCTTCGGGTCCCCGTCGCCGTCGAGCCAGTTGACGTTCGCGAGACGGTTCCAGATTTGCTCCTGGGAGCCGCTCGGGTCGATCTCCCGCCACATCTCCTCCGGCGGGTAGGTCTGCACGCCGTTGTAGGAGTGCGCGCCGGTCTCGAGCAGCATCGCGGTCGGGACGTACCCGCCGATCCCCACCCACCGTGCGTCGGGGTGCTCGTCGACGATGTCGGACACTGCGCGACCGGCCGTCGTCTGCGTGGCGAGGTCGAAGACCCCGCGGTAGAGCGGGTTCACACCGCCGCCGACGACGACCGCAGCGGCGAGCACCAGGACGGCACCGGCGGCCAGCCACCGTCGGGCCAGGGCGACGACCGCGACCGCGAGGAGCACCGCGACGTACCTCCAGGCGTGCGAGGCGCCGAGCACCGGCGAGGACTGCGCGTGCAGACTGCTGTAGACGACCGCGACCGAGCCGAGGACCAGGACCGCGCCGTACCCGGCGACCACCCACGGCACCCGGGTCGGCGCCGGGACCTCGTCGGCAGACGCCTCTCCCACGGGGCTGCGCCGACCGACCCCGGCGTCGAGGCGGGCGGCCAGGAGCGCGACCGCGACCACCCCGAGCAGGTCGAACGCCAGCCGCAGCCGTGCGTCGGTGCTCCGGTCGAGCAGCAGCAGGTGCGCGAGGGCGTCCCAGTGCGGCACGAGCAGGAACGCGAAGAGCACGACGAGCACCGCACCGGTCGCGAGCACGGGCCAGTCCGTCCTGCGGGAGCGCCGCAGCTGCACCACGAAGACCCAGACCAGCGCCGGCACAAGGAACAGGGCGATCATCAGCGGCGCCGCCGCCTCGGACTGGTTGACGGAGAGCCCCTGGACGACCCCAAACTGGGATGCCCGCTGGAACGGCGCGCTGAACAGCGAGACGACGGCCCCGAAGTCGGACGCCCCGGTGGCCTCGAGCCGCTGGCCGGGGTAGACGGTGCCGAGGACCGCCCGGATGGTGTCGATCCGGGTGAGCGCCCACACCCCGATCACCGCGCCCGCGCCGACGGCGGCGACCGCGAGGGGCACCAGTCGGAGCAGCGTGCGTCGCCACGGGACCCCGGGGGTGCGCAGGCGCTCGACCAGGAACCCGATCGCGATCGCGACGAGCACGACGGCGGCCGGCACCATGTACGGCACGTAGATGCTCATCACCATCGTCACGGTGAGGTAGCCGGTCGCCGCCGCTGCGACGATGCCGGGCCAGCGCCGCGACGACCGGAACGCCCACAGCACGGCGGTGAGCCCGGTGAAGGCCCAGGCGACCGGCCAGATCGTGGTCGGCAGGAACCACCACTGGATCATCGGCGACAGGCAGAGCGCGATCGCGAGCGCGCCGGCCGTGACCGGGCGACGAGGCATCACGGTGACCGCGAAGACGTAGGCGGCGACGAGTGCGGCGAGGACGGGCAGCCACCAGCGGACGGCCATGCCCTGGTCGAGCGGCAGGAAGAGGAAGCCGACCACGTGCGGGCGGAAGACGCTCGACCAGTCCCAGGTCGGCAGGTCGTTCTGGATCGTCGCGTCCATGCCGCCGGGGAAGGACTGGTTGACGACGGGGAAGCCTTCGCGGACCTGCGAGATGATCCAGCTCGACTGGACGAGCCACTCGTCGCTCCGGATGCCCTGCGGTCGCCCGGCGAGCAGGTCCGGATCCGCCCCGGTGCCGAACGACTGCCAGTAGACGCCGCTCGAGTTCCCGGAGATCCCGAGTGCGACGAGCACCACCACGACGAGCAGCGCGACCACCGGGAAGCCGACCAGCACGAGCAGGTTCGGCAGCCCGGACGGCCGGGGGGCGACGACCCGCTGCCACGCGGCGCCGGCGCGGATCCACGCTGCCGTGGCTCGGGATTCGGGTCGCGGTCGGACGGCGGTGGGACTGGTCACGCGGCGGTTCTCTCGGATCGGGTGGGACGGCCGGTCCGGCCGCCGGGGTCACCGGACGGTGACGGCCTGGCGGACCGGTCGGGCCGCCGGCGTCACCGGACGGTGACGGCCTGGCAGCCGAGGAGGACGTTCGTCCCGGCCCCGACATTTATCCCATAGGAGCAGACCGTGTGCGAACCGGCTCGCGCTGCGAACGACTGGTTGATGCCGTGCAGCGCGCCGGCCGCAGGATAGGCACGACCGACGTCCGGCCGCGACTGGTTCGCCGGGCCGGAGGCGACGCCGACGCCGTCGAGGTAGGTGTCGACCCGGATCGCGGTCTGCTGCTGGTCGGGGTCGATCGTCCACCCGTTCACCTGCACGCGACCCGCGGTGGGCGACGACGCGTCCATCCCGCCGAAGGGCGACGGGTTCGCCGCGATCGTGAACGACTGGCAGCCGAGCTCGGTGTCCGTGCCGCCGCCGACGTTCACCGCGGTGACGCAGATCCGGTGCGAACCGGCGGTCAGGTCGTACTTCGTGGCGATGCCGTGGTTCGGGCCGAAGGCCGGGTAGGCACGGCCGACGTCGGCGCGCGGGGCGTTCGCGGTCGCGGTGCCCACCTGGACGCCGTCGATCGACATCCGCAGCTGCACGACGTTCTTCGTGTCCGGGTCGATCGTCCAGCCGTTCACCGTCGCGGTCGAGCCGTTCGTCGTGACGTCCATCCCGCCGAAGGGCGAGGTGTCAGCGACGGTGATCGTGCGGCAGCCGAGGGTCGTGCTGCCGCCGGGCGCCACGGCGTCGAGTCCGTAGACGCAGATCTCGTGGGAGCCGCCGGGGACCGCGACGGTGGTGGCGATGCCGTGCGCGGAGCCGTACCCGGGGTAGGTGCGGCCGACGTCGGGGCGCGAGCCGTTCGCGGGCGAGCGACCGCGGTTGCGCCCGTCGACGTAGACATCGACCGAGATCGACGACGCCGTGTCCGGGTCGATCGTCCACCCCCCGACGGACACGACACCGGGTGCGCTCGACGACACGTCCATCCCACCGAACGGCGAGCCGGTCGAGACCGCGACCGTCTGGCAGGCCCCGATCTGCGCGTTCGAGCCGGCGCCGATGTTCACGCCGACGGCGCAGATGGTGTGCGTGCCGCCGCCGACCGTCAGGGTGTTCAGGATGCCGTGGTCGCCGCCCGCTCCCGGGTACACCGCACCCACGTCCGGCCGCGAGGCGTTCGCCGGCAGGGTCCCGAGCAGCTTGCCGTCCGAGTACCACTGCACCTGCACGGGCTGGGTCTTCGCGTTCGGGTCGAGTGCCCATCCGTTCACCTGCACGTAGCCGGGCCCGATCTGCTTCGCATCGATGCCGCCGAACGGGTTGTCCGCCGTCGAGACGCCGAACCAGTCGTTGTAGAGACGCCAGAAGTTCCGGTTGCCGTACGCCGAGCAGCCGTCGCCGGTGCCGTAGAGGTTGTTCAGCGCCGCCTGGTTCGGCGTGTACGGCGTGTAGTAGTACAGCGCGGCGGTCGCCTTGTTCTGGATGTAGACGCTCTTCGTGCCGCACGCCGCGTTGGGGTTGTACTGCACGTTGCGGTTGCCGCCCGGCGCGAACCACGTGAAGTAGTTGCTCGTGCCCGCCGGGTTGCCGTACCGCTTCCACTGCCACGAGGCCCAGAAGACCTGGTTGCCCACGCCCGCGTAGGCCGGGTCGCAGCCGCCGTTGGCGCTGTCCGGGCAGGCGTAGCCCATCGCGCGCTCGAGCACGGCGGCGGAGGGGTTCCGCGCCGTCGCGCCGTTGACGAGCGCCTGCTCCTTCTGCAGCGTGACGATGATCACCTTCGGGTTGATCCCGCACGCGGCCCCGACCCGCGTGATGATCTGCGCCGCCGACAGCGAGGAACCGCCGGTCAGCGCGCCGCACATGGCGTCCGCACCGTGACTGTTCAGCGAGTACCGCCCGACGTTGAGGCACGAGCTCGACCGGCAGGTGCCGATCTGTGCGTCCAGGAACGTCTGGACTTGCGCCTCGTTCATCCCGCCGCCGTTGTAGAACTCGGCGTCCGGGATGATGTTGCCCGGGTCGAACTGCGACCCGCTGAGCGCGGACGCACGGTCCGCGTCCGGCGCCCCCACGCCGGACAGCTGGACGCCGACGAGCACACTCGCGACCGCGAGCACGCTCGCGAACGCGGCGATGACCTTCTTCACGACGGGGGCCTCCCTGTGGCGGCGACTCGGTGTCTGCCGCACGGCCGTCCCGACCGCGCGTGGCCGGGCCCTGATCCGGCGAGTCACGTCTGTCACATCAGGCTACAGGGATCACAGCGATCACACAGCCCCCGACGTGCACCCCGTCCGGGAGGCACGGGGCGCGTCCGCCCCGACGGCCGCGGGCGACGCGTGGTCACCTGTGCCGTCGCTCAGCCTGTCGCGTCGAGCAGGCGTTCGACGCGGCGACGCGCCGTGTCGTCGATCCGGTCCCCACGGCGGAGCCGGCGGGCGCGGCGGAGGGCGGCACGGGCCTCCCGGATGAGCCGCCACCACGCCGCGGGGCGCAGCTGGGCGGTGGACGGGCGCAGCAGGTCGCGCACCAGGCGCAGCACCGTCCGCACGACGACGCGCGCGAGGAAGCCGCCGGATCCGTTGCGCGCCACGACGAGCAGCCGGTTCCGCATGCTCTGCGTGCGCACGAGCGGGCCGTCGCTGCCGGAGCTCGCGGCGTGCCGGTGGACGACCACGGCCTCGGGGGCGTGTCGCACGTCGAAGCCCGCAAGCCGCATCCGCCACGCGACGTCGAGGTCCTCGTAGTACATGAAGAGGGACTCGTCGAAGCCGCCGATCGCCTCGAGGGCCGCGCGGCGCAGGAACGCCGCGCCGCCCGAGAACCCGAAGAGCGGAGCGTGCTCCGGGGCGTCGTCGACCGGCCGCAACCAGTCGCGGTCACGGCCGTTGCCGGACCGGTCGAGCACGACCCCGGTGCCGTTGACGAGGGTCTCCCCCGTCTCCGCCCGGCGCCAGCGACGCCCGTCCCCCGCGACCAGGTCGTCCTGCGACGTCGGCGCACCGTCCACCACCGGGCGGAACCGACCCTCGAGCACGACGGTCGCGGACACCGCGCCGACCGTCGGACCACCGGCGGCGAGGGCGACCAGCCCGCGGTCGAGGAACCCGTTGTCGGCCACCGCGTCGTTGTTGACGAGGACGACGATGTCGCCCGTCGACGCGGCGATCCCCCGCGACACGCCACCGGCGAACCCGGCGTTCGTCGGCTCCGGCACGACCACCACGCCCGGGTGGTCGGCTCGGTAGGCGGCCACCGTTGCGTCGTCGGCCTCGTTGACCACGAGCACGACCTCGACCGAGGCATCGACGCGCTGCGAGAGCACGGACCGGAGTGCGCGTCGGGTGAGTTCGGGCTGGTGCCAGTCGACGATGACCACGGAGACGTCCATGCCCCCAGTGTCCCAGGTCGCCGAGCGTCCCAGGTCGCGCAGCGTCCCGGGTCGCGGAGGGCACCCGGAGCACGTCCGGTACAGTGGTCCCGCTCTCCGGGGCACCACCGCCAGCCGACGTATGGAGTCCGTCCGTGTCCACCTTCGCGCCTCGCGTGTCCGTCGTCGTCATCAACTTCCGGGGGACCGACGACACCCTCGAGTGCATCGCACGCCTGACCGAGGTCGACTGGCCCGCCGACCGCCTCGAGATCGTCGTGGTCGAGAACGGGTCGGGCGACGACAGCGAGCAGCGCCTGCGTGCCGAGCTCGGCGACCGGAAGAACGTCAAGATCGTCGTCTCCGCCGAGAACCTCGGCTTCACCGGCGGCAGCAACCTCGGTGCGCGCGAGGCGTCCGGCGAGGTCGTCGCGTTCCTCAACAACGACGCGAAGCCCGACGTCAACTGGATCAAGGAGGGCATCGCCGGCTTCGCCCCGAGCCCCCGGGTCGCCGCCGTGGCGAGCAAGGTCCTCGACTGGGACGGCAAGGCGATCGACTTCGTCGAGTCCGGTCTGAGCTGGTTCGGCATGGGCTACAAGGCGCACGTCACCGAGATCGACGACGGTCGCTTCGACACCCCGCAGGACCTGCTCTTCGGCACCGGCTCCGCGCTGTTCGTCCGCCGCGAGGTCTTCCTCGAGGTCGGTGGCTTCGACGAGGGCCTGTTCATGTTCTACGACGACGTGGACCTGGGGTGGCGCCTCAACCTGCTCGGGTACCGCGTGCGGTTCGCCCCGCGGTCGGTCGTGTTCCACAAGCACCACGGCTCGATGAAGTCGTTCGGCGACCACCGCGAGATGTACCTGCTCGAGCGGAACGCCCTGCACCTGCTCTACAAGAACCTGTCGGACGAGAACCTCGGCACCTTCCTGCCTGCCGCGCTCGCGCTGCTGGCCCGCCGCGCCGTCGCGAAGAGCGGGCGCGACTCGGAGGAGTTCGACATCCGTCGCTTCACCGGCGCCCCGGACGAGTTCGACCCGACGACGCCGATGTCGAAGGAGGCCGTCGCAGGGCTCTACGCCCTCGACCAGTTCGTCGCCGACCTCCCCCGCCTGGGCGAGGAGCGTCGTCGGATCCAGTCGCAGCGCGTGCGCTCCGACAAGGAGGTCTTCCGCCTGTTCGGCGACGCCTTCAAGCCACTGTTCGAGGACGGGTACTTCCTCGAGGGCTACCAGGCGATCATCGAGGCGTTCGACGTCGAGCAGCCCATGCACCGCACGAAGGTCCTCATCATCACGGGCGACGCGCTCGGCGAGAAGATGGCCGGCCCGGGCATGCGCGCGTGGAAGATCGCCGAGGCGCTCGCACCGCACAACGACGTCCGCTTGGTGACCTGGAACGTGGCGAACCGCAAGTCCGACGCCTTCGAGGTGTCCCGCGTGCCGCTCCAGCACGAGCGCACGATGCGGGAGCACGAGGAGTGGGCGGACGTCATCTTCTTCCAGGGCTACGCGCTGCACCACTTCCAGACCCTGCAGAACTCGAACAAGATCATGGTCGTCGACCTCTACGACCCGATGCACCTCGAGCAGCTCGAGCAGGCCCGCGACAACGGCGACGTGGGCTGGCGCAACCAGGTCACCTCGACCACCGAGGTGATCAACCGCCAGCTGGAGCGCGGCGACTTCTTCCTGTGTGCCTCGGAGCGCCAGCGGCTGTTCTGGCTCGGGCAGCTGGCCGGGGTCGGCCGCGTGAACCCGGACAACTACCTCGCGGACGACAACCTCGAGAAGCTCATCGCGATCGCACCGTTCGGGATGGACTCGACGCCGCCGAAGCACGAGCGCAAGGCCATCCGCGGCGTCACGCCGGGGATCGGCGAGGACGACAAGGTCGTCATCTGGGGCGGCGGCATCTACAACTGGTTCGACACCCCCTCGCTCGTCCGCGCGGTCGCGAAGGTCGCCGAGACACACGACGACATCCGTCTGTTCTTCCTCGGCGTCGCGCACCCGAACCCCGACGTGCCGGAGATGGCGATCGTCGCCGAGACCCGCCGCATCAGCGACCACCTGGGGCTGACGAACAAGCACGTCTTCTTCAACGAGCAGTGGGTGGCGCTGGACGACCGGCAGAACTACCTGCTCGAGGCCGACGCCGGCGTCAGCACGCACTTCGCACACATCGAGACGACGTTCTCGTTCCGCACCCGGATCCTCGACTACATGTGGGCGAACCTGCCGATCGTCACGACCGACGGCGACAGCTTCGGCGACCTCGTCGCGGCCGAGGGCCTGGGCGTCGCCGTGAAGGAGCGCGACGTCGACGGACTCGCCGCGGCGCTCGAGTCGATGCTGTACGACCCCGAAGCCGCAGCGGCGGCCCGCGCCGCCGTGAGCCGGGTCCGCGAGGACTTCACGTGGGAGCGTGCCCTCGCTCCCCTCGTCGAGTTCTGCAAGGACCCGCACGTCGCCGCGGACCGCGCGCACGAGGCCGCCGTCCCGGCCGGCTCCGTCGCGGCAGCGGGCCGCCCGCGCGTGCAGCTCAGCCCCGCACGGGCCCGTGAACTGCAGTTCCACCAGATCGCGAACAGCCGCCACGGTCTCGTCCGCGACGCCCGGCTCGCGGCCTGGTACCTGCGGGAGAACGGTGTCTCCGGGCTGCGCGACAAGGTGCAGAACCGCACCCGCCTGATGCGCGAGAGCAAGAACGGGCGCTGACGCCCGGCGGCCGCCCCTGGTCGCCGATGTACAGTTGTCCGTCGCCCGATCGAACGTGAGGAACCCCCTTTGAGCAACATCGTCACCGAGCGGTTCGAGCGCCTCCGGCAGGAGCAGATGGTCCCGGCCGGTCGCCCGGCCACCGCCGTCATCGGGTCGCTGCGCGAGATTTTCGCGCACCGGCAGCTCCTCGATCTGCTGATCCGTCGCGACCTCAAGTCGCGGTACAAGGACAGCGCGCTCGGCTTCGCGTGGACGCTGATCCGTCCGCTCGTGCAGCTGGCGATCTACTTCTTCGTCCTCGGTGAGATCCTCGGCGCGTCCCGGAACATCCCGGAGTTCGCGATCTACGTGTTCTCAGGCCTGACGCTCTACGGCCTGTTCAGCGAGATCGTCGCCACGGGGACGGCGTCGATCGTGGGCAACGCTGGCTTGATCAAGAAGATCTACCTGCCGCGTGAGATCTACCCCCTCGCGAGTGTCGGTGCCGCGCTGTTCAACTTCGGCGTGCAGCTCGTCGTCCTGATCGCCGCCGCGATCCTGCAGAGCGGCTTCGCCTGGGTCCGCCTCGACCTGCTCTACTTCCTGCCGTCGGTCGCGGTCATCCTGATCTGGGCGACCGCCCTCGCCCTGCTGCTCGCGGCGCTGAACGTCTACCTGCGTGACATGCAGTACCTCGTCGAGGTCCTCGTGCTCCTGCTCATGTGGGCGTCGCCGATCGTCTACAGCTGGCAGATGGTGGCCACCCGCGCGCCGGAGTGGCTGCTCTCGATCTACACGTCCAACCCGATCACCCTGGCCGTCCTCGGCATCCACCGCGCGTTCTGGACCGCCGGTGCCGACTCCGAGTACCCGTCGCACCTGCTCGTCCGGATGGCGGTCGCCGCCGTCGTCGGCCTGGTCGCGCTCCTCGTGTGCCAGCGCGTGTTCGCCAAGCTGCAGGGCAACTTCGCCCAGGAGATCTGATCCGATGAGCATCGACAACGAGATCGACCAGGAGACCCGCTCCCCCTTCGCCGACGCCCCCGACGTGGTGACCGTGCGGAACGTGTCGAAGCGGTTCACGATCCGCAAGGACAACTCGCTCAAGGAGCGCGTCGTCACGCTGGGCCGCGCCGGTCGTCGCCACAGCGAGGACTTCTGGGCGCTCAAGGACATCAGCCTCGACATCCCCGCCGGCACCACGATCGGGCTGCTCGGTCCGAACGGCTCCGGCAAGTCGACGCTGCTCAAGACGATCGGTGGCATCCTCGAACCCACGACCGGGTCCGTCGAACGTCGCGGGCGGCTCGCCGCTCTGATCGAGCTCGGCGCCGGGTTCCACCCCGACCTGACCGGTCGCGAGAACGTGTACCTCAACGCCGCGATCCTCGGCCAGACGCAGGAGGAGACCGAGGCCCGGTTCGAGGACATCCTGCAGTTCTCCGGCATCGGCGACTTCATCGACACCCAGGTGAAGTTCTACTCGTCGGGCATGTACGTCCGACTCGCCTTCGCGGTCGCGATCAACACCGATCCCGACGTGCTGCTCGTGGACGAGGTGCTGGCCGTCGGTGACGAGCAGTTCCAGAAGAAGTGCCTCGACAAGATCCGCGAGTTCCAGGAGCAGGGCCGCACCATCATCCTGGTGTCGCACTCCCTCGGCCAGGTCCAGGAGCTGTGCGACTCCGCGGTCGTGCTGCACCACGGCGAGGTCAAGTTCCAGGGCTCCGCCCGCCTCGCAGTCAAGAACTTCCGCGAGATCCTCGAGGGCCGGCGCATCGCCGAGGCCGAGGCGTCGCACCCGGAGGAGGACGCCAACCCGGCGAAGGTCGAGCACGTCGAGCTCGAGATCCCCGGCCGGGCCCCCGGCGAGGAGCACCACCACGGGGACGACCTCGTGGTGCGGGCCACGTTCTCGCACAGCGACGTTCTGCCCGAGTGGCGTGCCGGCATCAAGATCGAGAACCACCTCGGCCACCCGGCGTTCGGCGTCGACAGCCGTCAGCTGCAGACGACGCACGCCCCGCTCCGTGGCAGTGCGACCGTCGAGTGGCGCCTCGAGGACCTGCGCCTGGGCGGCGGCCAGTACTTCGTGCACGTCTTCCTCGCGAAGCCGAACGGCGAGCACATCGTGATCCAGCGCGAGGCGGCACGCTTCGTCGTCCAGGACGAGGACACGCAGTCCGGCATCGCCTGGACCAGGTCGACCGAACGCCAGATCGGGGCCTGAGGGTGCGACCGCTGCCGGTGCTGGTCGACGCGACGACGATCCCACCGAACCGCGGCGGTGTCGCGCGGTACATCTCCGGACTGCTCGCCGGCCTCGGCGAGGTCGAAGTGTCCGTCGACGTCGTGGCGAAGCCCGGTGACCTGGACTGGCTGCGGACCCTCGCTCCCGCGCACCGCTACCACGCGGCCCCCGCGTGGACGGCCCGTCGTCCGGCCCGGCTGCTCTGGGAGCAGCTCGGCCTGCCGGGGCTGCTCCGACGGGTCGGGGCGACCAGGCTGCACAGCCCGCACTACACGTTCCCGGTGAGCCGTGCCTCCCGGACCGTCGTCACGCTGCACGACGCGACGTTCTTCAGCGACCCCGCCGCGCACTCCCGACTGAAGGTCGCGTTCTTCCGCGCCTGGACGCGCCTCGCACGTGGTCGCGCAGCGGCCACGGTCGCGCCGAGCGCCGCGACCGTGGCCGAGCTCGACCGCCTCGCCGGACGCGCCGCACGGCCGACGGTCGTGGCGCACCTCGGCGTCGACCAGGCGGTCTTCCACGTGCCGGACGCCGACGAGGTCGCCGCGTTCCGTACGGCCCACCGCATCGCGCCGGACGAGGAGTGGATCGCGTTCCTCGGGACGGTCGAGCCGCGCAAGCGCGTGCCCGCGCTCATCGACGCGCACCGTGCGCTGCGGGCAGTCGACCCGACCGCGACGCCGACCTTGCTCGTCGCCGGGGGGCTCGGCTGGGACACGGCCGCCGCGCAGGAGCTCGAGGCCGCCGGGGACCGTCCCGGCGAACCGCTGCGCCACCTCGGGTACCTACCGATCGAGGAGCTCCGCGCGTTCCTCGGCGGTGCCCGGGTCGTCGTCTACCCGAGCACCGCCGAGGGCTTCGGGCTCCCCGTGCTCGAGGCGATGGCGTCCGGCGGCGACGTGCTGACCACCCGTCGGCTCGCGATCCCCGAGGTCGGCGGCGACGCCGTCACCTACACTGAGCCGGAGGCCGACGCGATCCGGGCGTCGCTCGCGACGCTGCTCGCATCGGATCCCGATGCCGCGGCAGCCCGCGCCGAGCGTCGTGACCGCGCGACGGCCCGCGCCGCGCGCTTCACCTGGGCGGCCTGCGCCCGCGCCCACCTCGGGGTGTACGCGTGACCGGGGGGACGGACGGCCCGCGCGACGACACCGCGGACGCCACGGCCACCGACGATGCCCGACGCGCGGCGATCGTCACCGTCTCCTACAACTCGCACGACGTCCTGCCCCCCTTCCTGGCGTCGACACCGGCCGCCAGTGCGTCGCCGGTCGAGGTCGTCGTCGCGGACAACGACTCCGCCGACGCCGACGCGCTGCGCAGCGTGACCGAGCGGTCCGGTGCCCGGTTTCTCGAGCTCGGCGAGAACCGCGGGTACGGTGCCGCCGTGAACCGCGCGGTCGCGACCCTCGACCCCGGCGTGCGGTGGGTGCTCGTGTCGAACCCGGACGTCGTCCTCGGGCCGCTGGCACTCGACCGGATGATCGACACGGCGTCCGCCGACCCGACCATCGGCGCGGTCGGCCCGAAGGTGCTCGAACCGACCGGCGAGGTCTACCCGTCGGCGCGACTTGTGCCGTCCCTGCGGACCGGCCTCGGGCACGCGCTGTTCGCGAACGTCTGGCCCGGCAACCCGTGGACCCGGCGCTACCGCCAGGAGGGCGTGCAGGACACGCGCCGTGACGCCGGGTGGCTGTCGGGAGCCTGCGTCCTCGTCCGACGCGACGTGTTCGACCGGCTCGGCGGCTTCGACGAGGGGTACTTCATGTACTTCGAGGACGTCGACCTCGGCTGGCGGCTCGGACGGCTCGGACTCCGGAACGTGTACGAACCGGCCGCCACCGCGACGCACGTCGGCGGCACCGCGACACAGGGGTCGTCGGAGCGGATGCGGCGCGCTCACCACGAGAGCGCGTACCGGTTCCTCGCGGGCAAGTACCGCGCCTGGTGGCTGTGGCCGCTGCGCGCCGCACTCCGGGTGGCCCTCGCCGTGCGCGCCCACCTCACGCACACGCGCTGACGCGGTACAGTCACGCTCGCCCCTCCCCTCCCCGATCCGGAAGAGCACCATGATCCTCGCCGTCACCCTGATGGTCCGCGACGAAGCGGACGTCATCCCTGCCTGGCTCGACCACCACGTCGCCCAGGGATTCGACGTGTTCGTCATCACCGACAACGGCTCCGTTGACGGCACCACGGAGCTCCTCACCGCGTTCGCCGAGCGGGACGACGTCGTGGTCGACCTGCGGCACGACCCGGTGCACCGCAAGCAGCAGGGCACCGTCGTGACCGGCATGGCCCGTGACGCCGCCGCGGTCCACCACGCCGACTGGGTCGTGAACGCCGACGCGGACGAGTTCGTCCTGCCCGTCGACCGGACGCTCACCGTCCGCCGGGTCTTCGAGCAGCTCGACCCCGTGGTCGGCGCCTTCACCGTCCCCGTGGTGAACCTGACCGGGGCGATGGCCGAGTCGGGTTCCGGTGTCGAGCGACTGCACTGGCGCGACGAGCGCTCGATCGAGGAGCTGCAGGCCGTCGGGCTGCTCGCGCCCCCGACGGCGAACGCGGTGCACGTCGGCGACCCGGAGGTCGTCGTCGTGCAGGGCAACCACCAGGTAAGCGTGGCCAGCGGCGCACCCGTGCCCGCGGGACTGGAGCTCGAGGTGCTGCACCTGCCGTGGCGGTCGTGGCGCCAGTACGCGCACCGGGTGGAGGTGTCGGGCCGTGCCTACGACGCGAACCCCGACCTGACGCCGAGCCCGCGCCACCACGGCATGCGGGACTACCGGCGGCTGCAGGAGGGCGTGCTCGAGTCGACGTTCTCGCTCCGCTTCGTCACCGACGCCGACGCCGCGGACGGGCCCTTCACACGCGACGACGGCGTCGCCGAGAGCCTCCGGCAGGCCGGCTCGGCCGCGCTGTCCGGTGTGACCGGGGACCCGCTCGTCCCCGAGGACCGCTTCCGCCGACTCCGCGCGACCGGCCGCGCCCTCGTCGGTCGTGACCGGCGCATCGAGGAGCTCGAGGACGCCGTGCAGGCCGGTGAGACCACTGCGAACACGCTGCGCGCGACCGTGCAGTTCGAACGGGACCGAGCCGAGGCGGCGATCCGGACGTCCTCCGAACGCCAGGCGGTCATCGACGCCCGCGAGGCCGAGCTCGCCGCGATGCACGCCCGGCGGGTCGTGCGCATCGCCGACCGCGCAGGGGACGTCGCCCGCCGGCTGCGGCGGTCCTAGCCGCCGCCGGTCCCGGCCGTCACGGGGACGGCTGCGGGGTCGTCAGCCCCGAACGCCCCGCTGGCGCCGCACCGCATCGAGCAGGACCTCGGCCCTGGCCGTGAACGAGTGTTCCGCACCGATCCGCGCACCGCGCGCCGCGCGGTCGTCGTCGGACAGCTGCTCCCCCGCCGAGACGAGCGCCCGCAGGTCGTCCACCGACACGTAGGTCCGGACCGCACCGTGGAACAGCGCCTCGACGCCCGGCACCGGATCCGTCACCACGAGTGCTCCGGACGCCGCCGCGTCGAACAGCCGGTTCGACACGAAGCCGTCCCTGGCCATGTCGTCCCAGTGGTCGTTGAGCACCACGCGCGCACGGCGGTACAGCGCCGGCAGCGCATCGTTCGCCACGAACACGCCGCGGTGCACGCGGTCGGGCAGCAGCCCCTCCCAGCCCTCGCCCCACACGGCGAGGTCGACGCCCGCCGCGACGGCATCGCGGACCACCGGCCGGAACACCGCCCGGGTCTTCCCGACGAACAGCGTGTCGACGTCGCCGGGCGTACCCGCCGCAACAGCGCCCGGGTGGAACCGCTCCGGGTCGGTCGCCTGCAAGAGTGGTGCGATCGCGAAGCCCGTCTCCGCGCCCACCCGCTCGGCCCACACCGGCCCGGCGGCGAAGCGCAGGTCGTACCGGGCGAGCTCCGCAGGGGTGACGAGGTCGGGGTGGGAGATCACCCAGAGCACGTTGGTCGCCGAGGGGTGGACCGGGGTGTCGTCGAGACCACGGAGCGTCAACGCCACGTCGTCGAGGTGCTCGGATGCCGGACGCACGTGCGACTCCCGGTGGTCGACGACGACCTCCTGGCCGAGCGACCGCAGCGCCCGTGCGAGGTCGCGTGCGAAGAAGGTGTCGCCCCAGTCGTCGCCCCGGGGGCCGGGGTGCGCCGCGATGCGCACCGACCAGCGCAGGCGCTCGCCCCGGTCCCGGAGCGCGAGGCGCTCGGCGCCACGCTCCGCCCGCACCACGGGCTCCCGCAGGGCGACCGGCGCCCCCGCGACGTCCGCGGTGGGCGCACCCGGGACGAACCCGAGCCGCTCGAGGGCACGCGGAGCGGTGTCGTCGCGGACGTCGCGCCACGCTGCCAGCGCGGTCGCGGCGTCGGTGTCGTACCGTCGCTCCCGCAGTGCCGACCGCCGGTACGCCCGTCCGACCGGGACGGCCACGCAGTCCCCC
The DNA here is from genome assembly GCF_003349855.1 of Curtobacterium sp. AG1037. Classification (NCBI taxonomy): domain Bacteria; kingdom Bacillati; phylum Actinomycetota; class Actinomycetes; order Micrococcales; family Microbacteriaceae; genus Curtobacterium; species Curtobacterium sp. AG1037. Next base: position 61,439 of record NZ_QQAO01000003.1, read on the forward strand.
GCGCCGGCGTCGGCCGTGTCCCGGGTCAACCGGGCGACCGCGGTCCGCGTGTCCACCGTCGGCACCGGCACCGCGAGGTCGGCCGTCCGGACGGCGAAGCACGGCTCGTCCGCGGCGAAGACGACGGCGCCGTCGAGCCGGTCAGCGTCCTCCGCGGGGTGACCGCGGAGGAGCGCGGCGACGGGAGCCGATCCCTGCGGCAGGACCGCGCCGGCGCTCGCCACCACGTCGTCCGGCGTGCGGACGACGGCCAAGGCGACCCGCGCCTCCCGTCCGTCCGCGGTCGGCGTGCCGAGCGCGGCGACCAGTCGGTGGTACGCGGTGTCCGGGAGCTCGATCGACGCGTCCTGCACGACCGTGACGGCGCTCCGGAGCAGCGGTCGCGCTGCGGCGACGGCGCCGCCCCACGTCGCGGCGACCGTCGCGCGCGCGACGACGACGTCCGGCCCCGCGGCGACCGGCGGGTACGTGCTGGTGGGCCCGGCGTGCACGTCGTGTGCGCTCACGACCACCGTGGCGGCGCCCGCCTCGCGCGCTGCGCGGACCACGTCGAGGTGACCACCGACGCGCAGGGTCGGCTCGGATACCGTGACGACGACGTCGAACGTGCCCTCCGCATCAGGGTCGAGCTGCGGTCGCGCCGACGGGAACGACGTGTCGACCGGGAGGCGCGGCTCAGCGACGTCGGCCAGGTCCGGCCCGTCAGCGGGTCCGGACCGACCGAGCAGCCGGCCGAGCCGGTTCCGCGGCATCAGTCCTGCAGGAGGTTCTGCAGGTAGACGCCGTAGCCGCCCTTGACGAGCGGCGCGGCGAGGTCGGCGAGCTGCGCGCCGTCGATCCAGCCGTTGCGCCAAGCGATCTCCTCGATGCAGCCGATCTTGAAGCCCTGCCGGTCCTCGATCACCTTGACGTACTCGGACGCCTGCATCATCGACTCGAACGTGCCGGTGTCGAGCCAGGCGGTGCCGCGGTCGAGGACCTGCACACCGAGCTTGCCGGCGTCGAGGTAGCGCTCGTTGACCGTCGAGATCTCGAGCTCCCCGCGGGCGCTCGGCTCGATGGTCTTCGCGATCTCGATGACCGAGTTGTCGTAGAAGTACAGGCCGGGGACGGCGTAGTTCGACTTCGGCTCGGTCGGCTTCTCCTCGATGGACACCGCCGTGAACGATTCGTCGAACTCGACGACGCCGTACGCCTTCGGGTCAGCGACGTGGTACGCGAAGATCGTCGCGCCGTCGACCTCGGTGTTCTTCCGCAGGTTCGTGCCGAGGCCCGTGCCGTGGAAGATGTTGTCGCCGAGGACGAGCGCGACGCTGTCGTCGCCGATGAAGTCCTCGCCGATCACGAACGCCTGCGCCAGGCCGTCCGGCGACGGCTGCACCGCGTACTGGATGTCCATGCCGAGCGACGAGCCGTCGCCGAGCAGCGACTTGAACTGCTCGTTGTACTCCGGGGTCGTGATGACGAGGACCTCGCGGATGCCGGCCATCATGAGCGTCGACAGCGGGTAGTACACCATCGGCTTGTCGTAGATCGGCATGAGCTGCTTGCTGATGCCCTTGGTGATCGGCCAGAGGCGGGTGCCGGAACCCCCGGCGAGGATGATGCCCTTCACGGTGCGGGCCCCCTTACTTCTTCGTCCGGAGGGACTCGGTGTAGGCCACCGCTTCCTCGTAGGTCGGCAGCAGACCCTGCTCGGCGGCCTGTTCGAGCGTCGGTGCCGTGGTGTCCTTCTCCGACAGCACCGGGTTGCCGATGCCCTCGGGCAACTCCAGCCCCACGGTCGGGTCGAGGATCGTGATCCCCTTCTCACGCTGCGGGTCGTAGTGGGCGCTGACGAGGTAGTTGACCGTGCTGTGGTCCTCGAGCGCGACGATGGCGTGGCCGAGCCCCTCGGACAGGTACACCGCCTTGCGGTCGACGTCGTCGATTCGGACAGAGTCCCACTGACCGAAGGTCGGCGAGCCGACGCGAATGTCGACGATGTAGTCGATGAACGCCCCGCGGACGGCGGTCACGTACTTGGCCTGGCTCGGCGCGACGAGGGCGTAGTGGATGCCTCGGGCGACACCGGCCGACGAGATCGACATGTTCACCTGGCGCAGGTCGAGCGGGTGCCCGACCGTCTCCTCGAGCACGTCGGCCCGGTACGCCTCGAGGAACGCCCCTCGTGCGTCGCCGTGCTGGACGGGCGTGAACTCCCACGCGCCGGGGATCTTCAGTTCGCGGATCTGCACCGGGCAACCCTAGCAAAGGGGCGGATGGGGCGCAGGGCCGCCGAGAGCCCACCAGCCCGGGTCGATCGAGCCCGTACGGTAACGTCGTGCCTCGTCCCGCCCGCACCCGAACCGAGGCACCCGTGACCGCAGCACCCTCGTTCGAGCCGACCGCTCGGCGGTCGTTCCGCTCGGTCGTCCGCATGCTCTGGACCTACCCCGTCGTCGCGTCCGTCCTGCTCGCCGCGGCAGTCGGCGCCTTCGTGGCGTCCGTGCCCGCCGGCTTCGGCCTCGACGAGGCGCACCACATCGACCGCGCCTGGCAGGTCTCCCGCGGGGTGCTCGAACCGGAGACCCTGACACCGAACCTGCAGTACGGCGGCAAGGTCCCGACCGCCCTGGTCGACTACGTGGAGGAGCTCGGCGGAGCATCGAACGCCGGTCGGGAATCCGGACGGCCGCTGTGGGAGCGCGACGACCTCGCACTCGCGCCGGACGCCGCGGAACTCGGGCGCGCGAGGCTCTCAGCAGCGTCCCCGACGACGACGCTCGACTTCACGAACGCCGGCGCAGCGAGCTTCGTCGCCTACGCCGCGCCGGCACTCGGCATGCGGCTCGCGACGGCGGCGGACCTCGACGTGCACGGCGTGCTCACCGCCGCGAAGATCGCGAACGGTGCGCTCTTCGTCGCGATGGTGGCGTGTGCCTTCGTCGTTGCGCGGCGGTCCCCGTACCGGTGGCTGCTCCTCGTCGTCGCGCTCCTGCCGGAGACGGTCTTCCAGGCCTCGATCGTGACGGCGGACACGTTCACGAACGCCTCCGCGCTGCTGTTCGTCGCCGGCGTGCTCGCGCTCCGTGGTGCGCAGCGTCCTGCGTGGCTGACGGTCGCAGCGACCGTCGCTGCCGGGCTCGGCATGGTCGCGGCGAAACCGACCTCACTGCTGCTCGCCGGGTTGCTGCTCACCGTCCCGCTCGCGGCCACCGGCGGCCGGCGGGCGGTCGGGTGGGCCGTCCGGCTCGGCGGTCCGGCACTCATCGCGCTCGGCGCGGCGTTCTTCACCGCCCGGACGTCCGGAATAGCCGACGGCATCCGCGGGCAGGTCGTGGGCTGGCCGAGCATCGACCGCCACCTCCAGCTCGACGGCCTGCTCGAGCACCCGCTCCGGGTGGTCGGTGTCCTGGCACGCACCGTCGTCACCTTCGGGTCGTCGTGGGTCGAGGGCGCGATCGGCCTGCTCGGGTCGAACTCCGTCTTCCTGCCGGAACCCTTCGTGACCGCGGTCCTCGTGCTGCTCGTGCTCGCGGCACTGCGCGGTCCCCGAGCCCGTGGCGCAGGGGTCGTCTTCGTGCTGTCGGCACTGGCCGGCGTCGCCGCAGTGATCGTGGCCCTGTACCTGACGTTCAACCCGGTTAGTGCGCCGATCGCCTCCGGTGTGCAGGGTCGCTACTGGATCCCGCTGCTGGTCCCGCTCCTCGCGGGTGTCGGCATGCTCCTGCCCGTCCGCGTCCGGATGTCGGACCGTGTGGCAGCCGTGACGTTCACCGCGGTGCCCGCCCTGGTGCTCGTCGTCGCACTCGTCGTCTGGAGGCTGACGCTCTCGTGACCCACGCCGTCCCCCGACCCCGCTCCTGGTCCGGTGCAGCCCGACGCGTCGGCAGCGTGCTCCGAGCCGCGCACACGCTGTACGCCCTGATCGCCGTGCTCGCGGTCGGGTACTTCGTCCTCGCCGTGCCCGCGGGCTTCGGTCTCGACGAGCAGTCCCACGTGAACCGCGCGTACGTGCTGTCGCAGGGCCACCTCACGCCGGAGCTCCGCGCGGACGGACGCACGTACGGCGGAGAGATCCCCGTGGCCCTGCAGGAGTACGACATGCTCGGTTGGGAGCGGGGCAACGGCGTCCCGCACGGCGCCCCGTACTTCGAACGTCGGGACGTCCGGGACACGGAGACCTTCGAACGCCTCGGGTCCCGCGTCGTCCGGCCCGGGGACCCCACCGAGTCGGTCGACTTCACCAACGCCGGGGCCTCGAGCCCCGTCCCGTACCTGCCGAGCGCCATCGGCATGAAGATCGCGCTCGTCGCGAACCAGGACGTCGCCACCGTCCTGACGCTCGGACGCGCCGTCAACGCGCTCGTCGCCATCGGCCTGACGACGCTCGCGATCTGGGTCCTGCGCCGCTCCGCCACGCGGTGGCTGTTCATGACCGTCGGGTTGCTCCCGAGCGTGCTGTTCCTCGACTCGTACACGACCGCCGACTCGTACACGACGGCGATCGTCATGCTGTTCGTCGCGGCGGTCGTCCGACTCTGCGGCGAGGACCGGAGCAGTGTCCCCTTCCTCGTCGGCACGGCGGCTGCCGGCCTCGGAGTCGTGGCGGCGAAGCCCACGTACGTCCTGCTGCTCGCGATCGTGCTCCTGGTCCCGCTGTCCCGGTGGCTCCGGCGCCGTCACGGTCCGCCGCCGGAGCACGACACGCCTCGCCGGACGCTGTGGGAGTTCGGGATCGCCGCCGGCTACGTGCTGATGAGCCTGGTCCCGACGGCCGTGCTGCTCAAGGTCACCGGACCGATCGCGGACGCGATCCGCCAGCAGCGGCCGGACTGGCAGCAGATCGACCCACAGGCGCAGCTCCGGGGGCTCCTGGTCGACCCGGTCGGCGCCCTCGGACTCATCGTCCGGACCACCGCGGTGTCCGGTCGCGACTGGACGTACAGCCTCGTCGGCAGCTTCGGCTACAACACGATCGACCTCGTCCAGCCGTTCCTGACCGTCGCGATCGTCGGCGTCGTCCTCGCGGCAGTGGTCGTCGAGCGGGTCCCACGGATCGTGGCCCTCGCGATGGTGCTGGTCGGAGCGGGCACGGCCCTCGCCGTGGTGGTCGCGCTCTACCTGACGTTCACGCCGGTCGGGGCGGTCGTGGTCGACGGTGTACAGGGCCGGTACTTCGCGCCGCTGGTGGCACTGACGGGCCTCGGGCTCGGGAGCCTGCTGCCGCTGCGCGCGACGATCAGCGACCGGGGCGCAGCGGTCCTCTTCCCGGTGGTGTCGGGACTCCCGGTCCTCGTCGCCGTGCTCCAGTGGCAGGCTACGGTGTACTGACCCTCAGAGCCCGAGCGCCGCGAGCCAGGCCGGCTCCGCGCCGACGAGCCGCTCGGCCCGCACGTACGCCTGCGCCCGGGCGACGCGGGGCGCGGGCTCGCGGAACGCCTCGAGCAGCGCTGCGCGCCACGCCGACGGGTCGTCGGTCGTGAGCAACCCACCGTGCGCGTCGACACCGGCGTAGGACGGGCGGTCGGAGCCGACGAACGGCAGCCCGAGCATCGAGTACTCCAGGAACTTCAGGTCGCTCTTCGCGTCGTTGAAGCGGTCGCCGGTCAGCGGCGCGACGCCGGCCGACCACCGCTCGGCCCGTGACCGCAGGAACGCGACGAAGTCCGGATAGTGGGCGGCGGTGCCGACGTCGAGCCGGTCGTACCACTCCTGATCGGCTCCGTCGGCGGTGACGCCGACGACCTCGAGCCGGACCGGCCGACCGTCGGCGTCGGTGAAGCCGTCGAACACGGGTCGGAGCAGCGCCAGGTCGTCGCCGTGGGTCGCCGACCCCATGTAGAGTACCCGCCGCGGGCCGGCCGGGTCGGGCCGGACCGCTGTGTCGCCCCACATGCCGGGCTGCACGGCGTTCGGGACGACGACGGCGTCGACGCCCTGCGCGGCGAGCACCGCTCGCAGCGGCTCGGTGGAGGTGACCACCGCGTCCGCTTCCCGGACGAGCCGGTCGACCGAGGCGAGTCGCTGCGGGTCGTACTCGGCGCGCGCGAGCCGGGTACGGGCCTCCTCGCTGAAGAAGTCGTCGTCGACTCCGCGAAGACGCGCGTCCCCTCGGCCGCGGCGCGCGCGAGGGCGGCGTCGAGCCGGTCGGCCGGGAACGCGTCGCGCTGCACCAGGAGCACGTCGAGGTGCGCGGTGTCGGTGCCGTCCGCCCACCGGACCGGCTCCACCTGCGCGACGCGTGCCGCCCCGGACACCGCGAGCGCCGACATCCGACCGGTCACGCGGACGTGGGCCGACGCGGGGTGCACCCCACCGGCACCGTGCACCACGAAGCCGACGAGCGGGGTCGGTGCCGCGGCAGGTGCGCCGCCCGGCGCCGGTGCGCCGCCCGGGGCGGGTGCGTCCGCCTCGGCGGGGTCGGAGCCGGCCGGCCCGGCGATGCGCGCTCCGGGCGCGCGGCGGAGCAGTCGGGCGGCGACGGAGCGGAGGCCAGGCACGCCCCCATCCTGACACCGCCGGCACCGGGCCCGTCCCGCCCGGAACGTAGGATGAACTGCCCGCCGACGTGTGCCGTCGACGTCACCGCCCCGCAGCGGCGACCGCTCCCCGCGCTGCGCCCGTACCCCCGACCCGACCCGGACCGTCCCGCGTGAAACTGTTCGTCCAGATCCCCTGCCTGAACGAGGAGCAGACGCTTCCCGCCGTGCTCGAGTCCATCCCGACGTCGATCGACGGCATCGACGAGATCGAGGTGCTCGTCATCGACGACGGGTCGACGGACCGCACGGTCGAGGTCGCGCGGGCGCACGGCGTCCGACACGTCGTCCGGCACACCGCGAACATGGGTCTGGCGCGGTCGTTCCGCGACGGGGTGGGCTACGCGCTGCTGCACGGCGCGGACATCGTCGTCAACACCGACGGCGACAACCAGTACCCGCAGGCGCAGATCGCGGAACTCGTGCTCCCGATCGTCGAAGGACGCGCCGAGATCGTCATCGGGGACCGCCAGACACGGACAATCGAGCACTTCTCCGGGTTCAAGAAGGCGATGCAGCGCCTCGGGTCGTGGGTGGTCGGGCGGGCGGCCGGCCTCGACCTATCGGACGCCGCGAGCGGGTTCCGGGCCTACTCGAAGTACTCGCTGATCCGGCTCAACATCGTCACGCGCTTCAGCTACTGTATGGAGACGATCGTGCAGGCCGGCTACAAGCGGCTCGCGATCGAGAGCGTCCCGATCACCACGAACCCGAAGACGCGCGAGTCACGACTGTTCTACAACATCTGGCAGCACATGTTCCAGTCGGGGTCGGCGATCGCCCGCGTGTACCTCATGTACCGGCCGATGGCGCTGTTCGCCTGGGTCAGCTCGGTCTTCGGCGTCGCCGGTCTCGTGCCCTTCGTACGGTACCTGCTGCTCATGCTCGCGGACTCCGGCGGGAACCACCTGCAGTCCCTCATCCTCGGCGTGGTGCTCGTGATCAGCGCCCTGCTCTCGATCACCATCGGCGTGGTCGCCGACCTGACCCGGCTGAACCGGACGCTGGCGGAGGAACAGCTCGACCTGCAGAAGCTGGCGCGGTACGGGGACTGACGGGCACGGGACGCCGCTAGACTGCCTGCCGACCGTCGTCGGCCAGGGCCGACGTCCATCGGCCACGAAAAGGAAACCAGCGTGAAGATCCTCGTCACCGGAGGGGCCGGCTTCATCGGCTCGAACTTCGTCCGCAGAACCCTCGAGGACGCCTACCCCGGCCTCGAAGGGGCCGAGGTTGTCGTCTACGACGCCCTGACCTACTCGGGCAACCTCGAGAACCTCGCCCCGGTGGCGGAGTCGCCGCGCTACTCCTTCGTGCAAGGCGACATCCGTGACGCTGCGAAGCTCGACGAGGTGATCCCGGGCGTCGACGCCATCGTGCACTTCGCGGCAGAGTCGCACGTCGACCGGTCGGTCCGCGACTCCGGCATCTTCGTCGAGACGAACGTCGTCGGTACCCAGCGCCTGCTCGACGCAGCGCTGCGCCACGGCACCGAGCGCTTCGTGCACGTCTCGACCGACGAGGTCTACGGCTCCATCAGCGAGGGCTCGTGGGACGAGGAGCGCCCGCTCGAGCCGAACTCGCCGTACTCGGCGTCGAAGGCGGGCAGCGACCTCCTGGCGCGCAGTTACCACCGCACGCACGGCCTGAACCTGTCGATCACGCGCTGCTCGAACAACTACGGTCCGTACCACTTCCCCGAGAAGGTCATCCCGCTCTTCGTCACCAACCTCATCGACGACCGGCACGTGCCGCTCTACGGCGAGGGCAACAACGTCCGCGACTGGCTGCACGTCGACGACCACACGCGCGGCATCGCGATGGTGCTCGTCAAGGGCCGTGCGGGCGAGATCTACAACATCGGCGGCGGCACCGAGCTGACCAACAAGGAGCTCACGCAGCTGCTCCTCGACGCCACGGGCAAGGACTGGTCGTACGTCGACCGGGTCCAGGACCGCCTGGGCCACGACCTGCGCTACTCGGTCGACATCTCGAAGATCCGGGCCGAGCTCGGCTACGAGCCGCAGGTCCCGTTCGAGCAGGGCCTCGCAGACGTCGTGCAGTGGTACCGCGACAACCGCTCGTGGTGGGAGCCGCTGAAGGAGCGTGCGGCGCTCAGCTGAGCCCGTCGACCACGATGACCCGCTACCTCATCACCGGCGCGGCCGGCATGCTCGGCCGTGACCTGCAGGACGCCCTCGCCGGCCGCGACGTCACGGCCCTCGGCCGGGCCAACCTCGACGTGACGGACGCCACCGCGGTCGCCGCCGCGGTCGCCGGTCACGACGTCGTGATCAACAGCGCCGCCTACACGAAGGTCGACGACGCCGAGTCCCACGAGGACGACGCGTACGCCGTGAACGCGCGCGGTCCGGCGGTCCTCGCGACCGCGACGTCCGCTGCGGGCGCGAAGCTCGTGCACGTCTCCACGGACTACGTGTTCGACGGCACCGGCACCGCGCCGTACGCCGAGGACGCCCCGCTCGCCCCCCTCGGCGCGTACGGGCGGACCAAGGCCGCGGGGGAAGAGGCGATCCGCGCCACTGCCCCCGACTCGTCCTGGATCGTCCGCGCGGCGTGGCTCTACGGCGCACACGGGCCAAACTTCGCGAAGACGATGGTCCGGCTCGCCGGCTCGCACGAGACCGTCAGCGTCGTCACCGACCAGATGGGGCAGCCGACGTGGACCGGTGACCTCGCGCGGCACATCGTCGCCATGCTCGACGCCGACGCGCCCGCCGGCACCTACCACGGCACCAACGGCGGTCAGGGATCGTGGTTCGACTTTACGAAGGCGATCTTCGCGGAGGTCGGCCTCGACCCGGATCGGGTGCTGCCCACCGACAGTGCGGCGTTCGTCCGCCCGGCGCCCCGCCCGGCGTACAGCGTGCTCGGGCACGACGCGTGGAGCCGCGCGGGTCTCGCCCCGATGCGTGACTGGCGCGAGGCGCTGCACGCGGCGGTGGAGGCCGGTGTCCTCGACGCCTGAGCCGGCCCCCGGCCGGTCCCCCGGGCGTCGCGCCCGGATCGTCACCGCGGTGGAGTGGAGCGCGGCCGCACTGGCGGTCGCGCTCCTCGTCGTGGGGGTCGTGCAGCAGTGGGACGCCATCGTCCGTGACTTCGCCCGGCTCTCGGTCGGCACGGTCGTGGTCGGGGTGCTCGCGACCCTCGTCGCCCTCGTCGCGAACATGGCGTCGTGGCGTGCCATGACCGCTGCCACCGGGACCCGTCTGCCGGTCGCGGCAGCGTCGTCGGTGTTCTTCGTCGGACAGCTCGGCAAGTACGTCCCCGGCGGAGTGTGGTCGGTCGCGGCCCAGGCGGAGCTCGGTCGCGCCCACGGCCTCGCCCGGACGACGAGTGCCGCCGCATCGCTCGCCTCGATGCTCGTCAGCATGGTCACGGCGGCCCTGGTCGGGATTGTCGGACTGCTCGTCGGAGCGCCCGACGGCCTGGCGACCTTCTGGTGGCTCGCCCTCGTCGCGGTGCTCGGCCTCGTCGCCCTGGTGCCGCCGGTGCTCGCGCGGCTCATCGCCCTCGCGATGCGGCTCCTGCGCCGACCGCGACAGGCCGTCACGCTCTCCTGGGGCGCGACGACCGCATCGATCGCCTGGTCCGCCGCGATGTGGCTTGCGTACGGCGTCCAGGCCACCACGGTGCTGCGGGCCTTCGGCGCCGACGGCCCGGCCGTCCCCGCGCTCGCCACGGGCGCCTACGCGGTCGCCTGGCTCGTCGGCTTCCTCGTCGTCGTCGCGCCCGCCGGCCTCGGCGCGCGCGAGGGTGTCCTCGTGCTGCTCCTCGGACCGGCCGCAGGGGTGTCCGGCGCACTGGCCCTCGCCGTCGTCAGTCGTGCGCTGATGACCCTCGGGGACGTCCTGCTGGCCGCGGTCGGAGCCGGGCTGGCGGTGCGCCACCGCCGTCGCACGGGCGCGGCCTGACCTCCCGAGCGCGCCTGGTAGTGTCGCGCCGGTACTGCGCGCAGTGCCGACCGACCGACACGAGGAGCCGTTCCGCATGACCACTCTCCGCGTCGTCGTCGACCAGGTGATCGCACCGGTCCCGGGTGGCATCGGCCGCTACGCGGAAGAGCTCACCCGGCAGCTCGTCGAGACCGCTCCGGCAGGGTGCGACGTCGAGGGGATCGTCTCCGCCGCCCCGCGCGCGGACGTCGAGCGACTGCGGACGCTGCTGCCCGGCCTGACCGGCGTGGAGCAACTCGCACTCCCCCGCCGAGAGCTGTCCCTCGCCTGGCAGGGCGGGCTCGCGCACGGCGCCTCGCACGGCATGGTGCACGCGCCCAGCGTGCTCGCTCCCCTGGTGAAGCACGACCGCTTCCAGGAGCCCGGCCGCCAGACCGTGGTGACCGTGCACGACACCGTGCCGTGGACCCACCCCGAGACCCTCACACCCCGGGGCGTGCACTTTCACAAGGCGATGGTCAAGCGGGCGTGGAAGCACGCGGACGCCGTGGTCGTCCCCACGCACGCGGTCGCCGGTCGGCTCGACGAGATCCACCGCTTCGGCGACCGACTGCGGGTGATCGGGGGCGCACCGACCGGACGGCTCCGTGTCCCCGTCGACGCCGACGTGCGTGCCGAACGGCTCGGTCTTCCCGACCGGTACGTCCTCGCGGTGGGCACGCTCGAGCCGCGGAAGGGCCTGCGGCACCTCATCGAGGCGATGGCCCACCCCGACGCCCCGCAGGACGTCCCGCTGGTCGTCTCCGGGCCGGACGGCTGGGGTGACGTCGACGTCCTCGGCACGGCCGAGCGCGCCGGCCTCGCCGCCGACCGGGTCAAGGTGCTCGGGCGGGTGGACGACGCCGACCTGGCGGTCGTGTATGACCGTGCGACGGTGTTCGTGTTCCCGAGCCTCGCCGAGGGCTTCGGACTGCCCGTGATCGAGGCGATGAGCTTCGGCACGCCGGTCGTCCACTCGGACGACCCAGCCGTCAGCGAGGTCGCGTCCGACGCCGGCGTCACCGTCGCCCGGGACCCCCGGGAGTCCTACGCCGAGCGGCTCGCGCAGGCCGTCTACCAGGTGGTCGCGGACCCGCTGCTCGCGGAGCAGCTCGCGATCGCCGGGCCCGACCGGGCGCGCATGTTCGACTGGCGCGACTCCGCGCTCGAGACCTGGCAGCTGCACGCCGACCTCTGAGCCGCGACGGCTCGGTCACGGCTGGGCATCGATGCGCCGACGCACCGCGCCGTGCGCGCCCCACGGACGCAGCGGCTGCCATCATCGACGCATGTCGCGCCGCTCCGCTCCGGTCCTCACCGCATCGATCGTCCTCGCCGTCGGCCTCTCGACGACCCTGGCGGCGTGCTCGGGCGGGGACGACGCCCCCACTCCCTCGGCCACGTCGTCGCGATCCGCGACCGCGACCGGCCCGGCGTCGAGCACCGCCCCCTCGGCCGGCAGCCCGTCCGACACCGCGACGCCCGAGGACGACCAGACCGGCCCCGCCGACGACGGCACCGCGCTCGGTACCGGGAACGGCAGCGGCGTCGAGCAGCCGGACTCCGTGGACTTCGGCAAGATCGCCGCGCAGGGCACCGCGGCGGCCGGGGGCGGCACGGTCGTGTCCATCGTCGGTGCCGGCGACTCGTGGACCGTCGTCATGGCGGGCCCGGACGGTTCCCAGACCCAGTCGGTGGTGTCCGCGACCCTCGACCGCGTGACCTCGGGCCCGTTCCCGAAGCAGGTCGACGCGGCTGCACAGGCCGCCACCACCGCGCAGGCCGCTGCCGTGCGCACGTCGGCGGCGGCCGCCGCAGCTGCGGCGACGAAGGCGGTCGGGGGCGGGACCCTCGCCTCGATCGTGCTCGGCGGCTCCGGCTCGGCGCCGACGTGGACGGCGACCGTGTCGACCGCGCAGGGCGACCGGACCGTCACGGTCGACGGCATCACCGGCGCCGCGACCGCGAACTGACCCGGGCGCCCACGACCACCAGGTCGCGGAGGCGGCAACCGTCAGAGCTGCTCCCGCAGCGCGGCCGCCTTCCGCTCCACGACCTGTTCGAGCCCGGCGGCGTACTCCGCCAGCCGGACGGCGACCTGCGGGTCGGCCGACCCGATGATGCGTGCCGCCAGGAGGCCGGCGTTCGCAGCGCCGTTGATCGCCATCGTCGCGACCGGGATGCCGGCGGGCATCTGCACGATCGACAGCAGCGAGTCGAGCCCGTCGAGCCGCGCGAGCTGCACGGGCACACCGATCACCGGCAGCGTCGTCAGCGACGCGACCATGCCCGGCAGGTGCGCCGCTCCCCCGGCGCCGGCGACGACGACCCGCACGCCACGATCGGCGGCCGCCCGCGCGTAGCGCACCATCTTGTCCGGCGTGCGGTGCGCCGAGACCACGTCCGCCTCGAACGGGATGTCGAGCTCGGTCAGGATCTCCGCAGCGGCGCGCATGGTCGGCCAGTCGGAGTCCGACCCCATGATGATCGAGACGAGCGGGGTGGGCGCGGTGGTGTCGGTCACGTCACGAGGCTAGTCGAGCGCGGGATCAGTCGTCGAAGTGCGCTGCCGCCGCCCGCGCCCGGTACACGACGTCGTCCACGTCGTCGCCGGTGACCGTGACGTGGCCGACCTTGCGACCGGGACGCGGTGCCTTGCCGTAGAAGTGCAGCTTGGCCTCCGGGAAGGCCGCGAGCGCCGCCGGGTAGCGAGCAGCCAGGTCGCCGTCCGCCGGGCCGCCGAGCACGTTCACCATGACGGCGACCGGGTCGTGAGAGCCGGTCGCACCGAGGGGCAGGTCGAGCACCGCGCGGAGGTGCTGCTCGAACTGGCTCGTCGTGGCGCCGTCGATCGTCCAGTGGCCCGTGTTGTGCGGTCGCAGGGCGAGCTCGTTCACCAGGATGCGCTCGTCGGCCGTCTGGAAGAGCTCGACGGCGAGCACGCCGGTGACCCCGAGCGCCTCGGCGATCCCGACCGCGAGCGACTCGGCGGCGTCGGCGAGGCGACCGGCACTGGCCGGTGCCGGAGCGATGACCTCGGCGCAGACGCCGTCGCGCTGGACCGTCTCGACGAGGGGCCAGGCCACGACCTCGCCGGAGGGCCGGCGCGCCACGGACTGTGCGAGCTCCCGCGTGAAGGGCACGAGCTCCTCGACGAGCAGCGCCTGGTCTGCGCCCGTCTCGGCGATCGCGGCGAACCAGTCCTCGACCTCGGTCGCGTCCGAGACGACCCGGACGCCCTTGCCGTCGTAGCCGCCACGAGCGGTCTTCACGACCGCGCGCCCACCGTGCTCGGCGAGGAAGGCACGCAGTTCGTCGGCGTCGTGCACGGCGGCCCAGTCCGGGACCGGAAATCCGAGCTCGCCGAGCCGCTGCCGCATGGTGATCTTGTCCTGCGCCACGGCGAGGGCATCGGGTCCGGGGTGCACGGCGACCCCCGCGTCGACGAGGCCCCGGAGGACGTCCTGCGGAACATGCTCGTGGTCGAACGTCACGGCGTCGACCTCACGGGCGAACGCGAGCACCGTGTCGAGGTCGTGGTAGTCACCCTCGGCCGTCGCTGCGATCGCCGCCGACATGCCTGGGCCCTCGGCGAGGACCCGGATGTCGAGACCGAGCTCGACGGCAGCGGGGACCATCATCCGGGCGAGCTGTCCGCCGCCGACGACTCCGACACGCAAGGCCATGCTGTGTGTTCCTTCCGCCGTTCTCACCGGGACGGGAGAGCGTGCTGTCTACAATCGTGGTCCTGCCGGTCGTCGACCGGCCCGTTCCGGGACCCGCCCGGACAGGGACAACTCTACGGATCCTGGAGACGACGTGCGGCGACTCATCGCGCAGCTGGCCCGCTTCGGAGTCGTCGGAGCCGTGGGCTTCGTCGTGGACTTCAGCGTGTTCAACCTGCTGCGCGCCACGGTGCTCTCCCCCGACGAGGTGCACTCCGGCCCGTTCTGGGCGAAGGTCGTCTCGACGGTCATCGCGATCGTCGTGAACTGGCTGGGCAACCGGTACTGGACCTTCCGGAACCAGCGACGGTCCGTCGCCGCGCGCGAGGGCGTCGAGTTCCTCGTCGTGTCCCTGGGCGGCATGGTGATCTCGCTGGGCTGCCTCGGGATCTCGCACTACGTGCTCGGCTTCACCTCGGCGTTCGCGGACAACGTCTCCGGCAACGTGATCGGCCTGGTGCTCGGCACCGCGTTCCGGTTCTGGCTGTACAAGGTCTGGGTCTACCACCCCGACCGCGTCCAGCGGGAGGCCGCACGCTCGGCGGCCCCGGAGGACACGCGCCTGCCGGACCGCGTCTGAACCGGACAGCCCCGGGAGCGACCCGCGCGGAGCCTCCCGTCCGTCCGGAGCGTCCGTAGAATCGTCGGATGCGCAGAACCGACGCCCCGCCCGCCGGCGGCACGAGACCGCGTCCCGGCGGACGAGCCGCACCCCGCTGTGGGTCGACACGAGCGGATCGCCGTCGCGATCGTCACCGAGACGTTCGGACTCTGGCTCGCCGTGTGGGCACTCGTCGTGCCGACCTTCCAGGCGCCCGACGAGACCGCGCACGTCGACGCCGCCGTGCACGTCGCCCTCGGTGACCCGTGGTCCGCCCCGAGTGACATGCGCGTGCTCGAGGCCGTGCTCGCCGGCGCCCGCAAGCAGGCGTCGATGCCGGAGGACCGGTGGTCGACGGTCAGCGAACTCCTCGCCGCCGCGCCCGGCGAATCGACCACCGTGAACCAGATGACGCAGCACCCGCCGACCGCGTACCTCGCCGACGCCCTCGTCCTCCGGGTCGTGCACTTCGGCGACCTGCGACTCGACCAGGCCGTGCTCGCGCTGCGGCTGGCCGACGCCCTGGCGGTCACGCCGCTCGCCCTCCTGACGTGGGCCACGGTGCGCCGGGTCACCCGCTCGCCGCGTGCCGCCCTCGTCGGTGTGCTCGCGCTGTTCGCGACAACGCAGCTCGCCTCGATCGGGGCCTCCGTGACGAACGACACGCCGACGATGCTGCTGACCGGCGTCGTCGTGTGGCTCGCGGTCCGCCTGCTCACCGGCGACCACCGCTGGCGCAAGGTCGTCTGGCTCGGTCTCGCGCTCGGCGCCGCCTGCTGGGTGAAGGGCACCGCCCTGCCCGCCGTCCCCTTCGTCGGACTCGCCGTGCTCGTCGCCGGGGCCGGCGTCCTGCCGGTGTCCCGCCGGCTCCTCCGGACGGTGGTCGCACTCGGGGTCGCCGGCGCCGTCGGCGCGGGGTGGTGGGTGCATAACCTCGTCGCGTACCACCGCCTCCAGCCGGACGGGTACGCCGCGATCTGCCCGCCGAAGGCCTTCCCGCCGGGTGAGCACCCGTCGGTCGCGCCTTTCGTCGACGTCAGCTGGGGGACGCTCGCCCGGACGTTCTGGGGCAGCCCGGGCGCCCGCGCGCAGGTGAGCATCGGTGACGGCCTGACCGCAGCGCTCACGGCGGTCGCCCTCGCGGCGATCGTGCTGTTCGCCTTCCGGAGGACGGGCCTGGGCACCTCGGTCGTGCTCGCCTCGTTCCCGGCCGCGGTCCTGCTCCAGACCGCCACCAGCGCCCGCGCCTACCTCACCACCACCGAGGTCGCCGGCACGCAGGGACGGTACGCCTTCCCCGCGGTGCTCTGCCTCGTCGCCCTCTCCGCCGTCGCCTGGCGACGGATCCCCCGGACGCCGCGCGGTCGGCACCGGACCGCCACGGTGCTCGCGGTCGTCTGTCCCGCCGTCGGCATGTACGGTGCGGTGGTGGTCACGAGCTGGTTCTGGAACGGCGCGGTGCCGTGGCCCGGGCACGGCGGTGTCGCACGGTACGCCGAACTGGGGCCGGTCCCGCCCTGGACCGTGGTGGTGCCGGCGGTGCTCGTGCTCGTCGGGATCATCGCGACGGTCACCCGGGTCGCGGCGATGCGGTCCGCGGTGCCCGCGGCACCGGTCCGCGACCTCCGAGCGGACGGGGCGAGCCGGTGAGGCGCCCGCGGCTCCTCGTCCTCGCGTCGACGTTCCCGGCCCGACCCGACGACGGCGTGCCCGCGTTCGTGCTCGACCTCGCGCGGCACGAGGCCGAGGAGTTCGACACCGTCGTGCTCACGCCCCGGGTACCGGGAGCCGCGGCGGACGAGGTCGTCGACGGTGTCCGTGTCGTGCGCTACCCGTACTTCCCGCGACGCTTCGAGGACCTCGCCGACGGTGCGATCCTCGACAACCTCCGGGCCCGTCGCAGCCGCGTCCTGCAGGTCCCGGCGCTGCTCGCGGCGCAGTACCTTGCGGTCCGACGCGCCGTCCGGACGGGGCGACCGGACGTCGTGCACGCCCGCTGGGCCGTCCCGCAGGCGCTGGTCGCGACCCTGGCCGCACCGCACGTGCCGATGGTCGTCACCACACACGGCGGCGACGTCTACGCCCTGCGCGCCGCACCCCTGGTCCGGCTCAAGCGCTGGGTGCTGCGCCGGGCGGCTCACGTGACGACGGTGAACGGCGAGATGCGCGAGCGGCTCACCGCGTGGGGCGTCCCCGAGTCCGGTACGAGCGTGGTCCCGATGGATGTCGAACCCGGGCCGGCCGCAGCCAGCAGGGCGCGCACGGCACGCGTCCCGGGTCGCGTCGTGGCGGTGGGGCGGCTCGTCGAGAAGAAGGGCTTCGCGGTCCTCCTGGACGCCCTGCGACGCATCGACGACGTCCCGTGGCAGCTGGTCGTCGTCGGCGACGGTCCGCTCCGCGCCGGGCTGGAACGCCGAGCAGCGGGGCTGCCGGTGACCTTCGCCGGCCAGCTCGGGAAGGACGAGGTGCTCGACGCGCTGGCGTCCGCCACGGTGGTCGCGATGCCGTCCGTCCCCGCGTCGAACGGGGACCAGGAGGGGCTCCCCGTGACGCTCCTCGAGGCGGCGGCCGTCGGGGCCGCGGTCGTCGCGAGCGACCTGCCCGGCATCCGCGACGTCGTCCGCGACGACGTCTCCGGCCTGCTCGTGCCCCCGGTGACGTGGACGTGCTGGCCGCGGCGCTGCGGCGCGCCCTCACCGACCGGGACGGGCGGGAGCGGTGGCAGGCCGGAGCCGGACGGGCCGCCGAGCCGTACACGGGCGACCGCATCGGTGCGCGGTACCGCGCGGTGCTGCGGGCCGCAGCGGGGCAGCACACCGACTGACCACCAGCACGACAGTCCGGGCACTGACCGTCCGCGTGGTCGTCAGCGCGGACCCGGCGCGACCGTCAGCGTGCCGTCGCGCCGGTCACCGCCCCATGCCGCGCACCGTGAAGCCGGCGGCGGTCCACGCATCGCGGTCGAGGCAGTTCCGGCCGTCGAGCACCACGGGCGCGGCCACGAGCTCGGCGACGACCCGCGGGTCGAGCTCGCGGAACTCGGCCCACTCGGTCAGCACGAGCACGAGGTCGGCGTCGCGCAGCGCCTCGGCGACCGAGTCGACGGTGCCGACCTCCGGACGTACCCGGGCAGCGGTGTGGTTCGCCGCGGGGTCGTACGCCCGCACCGTCGCGCCGAGCTCGACGAGCCGCGCGGCGATGTCGAGCGCCGGTGAGTCGCGGACGTCGTCGGAGTTCGGCTTGAACGCGAGGCCGAGCACGGCCACGCGCCGTCCCTCGACGGAACCGCCGAGCAGCTCGCCGGCGAGGGTGACGACGTGTGCGCGACGCCGGAGGTTGATCGCGTCCACCTCGGCGAGGAACCCGAGGGACCGCCCCACGCCGAGTTCGTCCGCCCGCGCCTGGAACGCGCGGATGTCCTTCGGCAGGCACCCGCCGCCGAACCCGAGTCCGGCGTTGAGGAACTTGCGGCCGATCCGGTCGTCGTGCCCGATCGCGTCGGCGAGCGCCGTGACGTCCGCACCGGCGACCTCGGCGATCTCCGCCATCGCGTTGATGAACGAGATCTTCGTCGCGAGGAAGGCGTTCGCGCTGATCTTGACGAGCTCGCTCGTCGGCAGGTCGACGACGAGCCGCGGGGTGCCGGCAGCGAGCGCCTGCGCGTAGACCTCGTCGAGGACGGCCACGGCACGCTCCCCTGCCTCACCCGCGGGCACGCCGTACACGAACCGGTCCGGCGAGACGGTGTCCTGCACCGCGAAGCCCTCGCGGAGGAACTCGGGGTTCCACACGAGGGTCGCCTCGGGCTGGACCTCGTGCACGCGCTCGGCGAGCCGTGCCGCGGTCCCGACCGGGACGGTGGACTTGCCGACGACCAGGTCGCCGGCGGCGAGGTGCGGCAGGAGGTCCGTCACCGCCGCGTCGACGTAGGTCATGTCCGCCGCACCCGTCGGCCCCTGGGGCGTGCCCACGGCGAGGAAGTGCACGCGCGCACCGGCGACCAGAGCGGTGTCGGTCGTGAACTCGATGCGACCGGAGGCGATCGCCTCGTCGAGGGTCTCGGGCAGTCCGGGCTCGAAGAACGGCGCCTGCCCCGCGGCGAGCTGTCCGATCTTCACCGGGTCGACGTCGACCGCGACGACCTCGTGTCCGAGCTTGGCCATGGAGGCGGCGTGCACGGCACCGAGGTACCCGCAGCCGATGACGGAGATACGCACGGGACGACGCTACCGGACGCCGTGGTCCGATCACTGCCGGGACGCGGAGATCGTGAGGCGCACTCGGCTCCCGTCAGTACCCACCGACGATCTTGTCCCAGTCCGGCTCGCGGTGTCGGCGCCGTGCCTCGTGCGCCTCGACCAGGTCGTGCAGCACGGCGACGACCAGGTCCGCGTGCGGGACGTCCCCGAGCACGACGGGCGTGTCGTCACCGGGGAACACCAGGACGTCGCCGGACCGCCAGACGCCCTGCAGTCCGCGCCGGCGCACGGTGACGTCGTACCCACGCGAGTGCAGGAGCTCCCGCCGCGTGCGGGTGCCGAGTCCGTGCACGACGACGAGCCGCCGGGTCGTGACGACGTAGCGCTCCGACATCCACCGGAACAGCGGGACGAGCCCGCCGAGGACGACGAGCAGGACCGTGACGGCGGCCACCACGACGTTGACCCAGGCGAGTTGGGCGCGGAACACCCCGAACCCGAACCCCCCGGCCGCGGCGACCAGGAGCACGAAGACCGCCGGGCGCACGAGCCGGCGTGCGTGCGGTCGGAGCCGCGCGACGACGCGTTCGGGCGGCGGCTCGGCGGTCATGCCGTCATGCATACCGCAGGTGGGTGAGGTCCCCCACCGCGACGCCCCTGGAGCGGCCGTCCCGATCCCGGATCGTGATCCGGCCGTCGTCGTCGATGCCGGTCGCCTCCGCCTCGACGACGGTGCCGTCGGGCAGCTCCAACCGGACGTGGCGACCGATCGTGCCGCACGCCGCACGGACGCCGCACCGGACCGCCTGCGCGTCCGCAGCGCCTGCGGCCAGGGCGGCCACCGCCTCCAGGACGGTCGTGTGGAAGACGGACAGGACGGCATCGGCCAGCGCGGCCGCCCCGGCGGTCGCGCCCGCCACGGCGAGTGACGTCGCGGTCGGCGTCGGCATCGCGTCGGCGGGGATCGTCAGGTTGACGCCGGCGCCGACGACGACGCTGCCGTCGGACGCGACCTGGCACAGGATGCCGCAGACCTTGCGGTCGTCGACGAGCACGTCGTTCGGCCACTTCACCGCGACCGTCGGGGCACCGGACCTGGGGACCGGGTCGGTCGGACGGGAGGCGCGCCCCGCGTCGTCCACGCCCGGCAGCACCGCGGACACGGCGGTCCGCATCGCGGCCCCGGCGACGAGCGGCAACCAGCCGCGGTCGCGGTCCGACAGGTCGGCGCGGACCAGCAGGCTCGCCGCGAGCGTCTGCCCGGCCGGCGCGGACCAGCTGCGGTCGAGCCGCCCCCGGCCCGCGGTCTGGTCGAGCGTCGCGACGACGCTGCCGTGCGGCCGGTCAGTGGCGACCGCGAGCAGGTCCGCGTTGGTGGAACCGGTCCGCTCCGGCGCCGCGAACGTGCCACCCGAGCCATCGACGACGGCGCGGGAGCGCGGGAAGGCGGGCGTCACGAGTGTGGACATGCACGCAAATGTACGGGCAGGAACCGTGGGGGTCCTCCAACCGGGGCCGTCCGGCCCGCCGGTAAGGTGAGCGGGTGACCACAGGAGACACCCCCGACCTCTCGACGACGGCCGGTCGCCTCGCGGACCTGCGCGACCGCTACCACGAGGCCGTGACCGCCGCGGGCGAGGCCGCCATCGCGAAGCAGCACGCGAAGGGCAAGGGCACCGCCCGCGAGCGCATCGAGCAGCTCCTCGACGACAACTCGTTCGTCGAGTTCGACGAGTTCGTCCGCCACCGCACCACCGCGTTCGGCATGGACGCCAAGCGCCCCTACGGCGACGCCGTCGTCACCGGTGTCGGCACGATCCACGGCCGGAACGTCGCGGTGTACGCGCAGGACTTCACGGTCTTCGGCGGCTCCCTCGGCGAGGTCGCCGGCGAGAAGATCATCAAGGTGATGCAGCACGCGCTCAAGACCGGCGTGCCGATCATCGGCATCCTCGACTCCGGCGGCGCGCGCATCCAGGAGGGCGTCGTCGCGCTCGGCAAGTACGGCGAGATCTTCCGCCTGAACACCCAGGCGTCCGGGGTCGTCCCGCAGATCTCGATCGTCATGGGCCCGGCGGCCGGCGGTGCGGTGTACTCCCCCGCCCTCACAGACTTCGTGATCATGGTCGACAAGACGAGCCACATGTTCGTCACCGGTCCGGACGTCATCAAGACCGTCACGGGCGAGGACGTCGGCTTCGAGGAGCTCGGCGGCGCGCAGACCCACAACGCGGTGTCCGGCGTCGCGCACTACCTGGCCGAGGACGAGACCGACGCGCTCGACTACGCCCGCTCGCTCATCGGGTTCCTGCCGGACAACAACCTCTCCGACGCACCCGCGTACGACGTCCTGCCCGAGCTCGAGACCACCGACGCGGACCACGAGCTCGACACCGTCATCCCGGACTCCACGAACCAGCCGTACGACGTCACGACGATCATCGAGCACGTCGTCGACGACGGCGAGTTCCTCGAGGTGCAGCCGCTCTTCGCGCCGAACATCCTCGTCGGCTTCGGTCGGGTCGAGGGTCGCACGGTCGGCATCATCGCGAACCAGCCGCAGGCCATGGCCGGCACGCTGAACATCGACGCCGGCGAGAAGGCCGCCCGCTTCGTACGGTTCTGCGACGCGTTCGGCATCCCGATCCTGACCCTCGTCGACGTGCCCGGGTACCTGCCCGGCACCGACCAGGAGTGGACCGGCGTGATCCGCCGCGGCGCGAAGCTGCTGTACGCCTACGCCGAGGCCACCGTGCCGCTCGTCACCGTCATCACCCGCAAGGCGTACGGCGGCGCGTACATCGTGATGGGCTCGAAGCAGCTCGGCGCCGACATCAACCTGGCATGGCCGACCGCGGAGATCGCCGTGATGGGCGGTCAGGGCGCCGTGAACATCCTCTACCGCGCGGAGATCAAGCGCGCCGAGGAGTCCGGCGAGGACGTGGCCGCAGTGCGCGCGAAGCTCGCGAACGAGTACACCTACAACGTCGCGTCGCCGTACCTGGCGGCGGAGCGCGGTGAGCTCGACGGCATCATCCAGCCGCACGCCACGCGCGTGTCCGTCGTCAAGGCCCTGCGGGCGCTCCGGGGCAAGCGCGCGTCGCTGCCGCCGAAGAAGCACGGGAACATCCCGCTGTGAGCGGCAAGCACGCGGCGGCGGTCCCGACGGACGCCCCGGCGACCGTCGCGGACGTCCGTGTCGTGTCCGGCGACCCCTCGCCCGAGGAACTCGCCGCGGTCGTCGCGGTGCTGCAGCGTCAGGCCGACGAGGCCGCGGCGCTCGGTCGCGCCGAGGTCACGGTCTCTCCGCGAGCCGGCTGGGACGCCTCGGCTGCCGGTCTGCGGCAGCCGCTGCCGCACGGCCACGGGGCGTGGACGCGCTCCCTGCGCTGAGCATCACCGTCCGGACCACCCACAGACCCCCGCCGTTCACCGGCGGGGGTCTTGTGCCGACGGGGGTATCCGGGCGACGATGTACCCCTGTCCGTCCCCGGACACGCGGACACGCACCCCGCGGTGCGCTGGGCAGGTCGGGACGGTGTCGCGGCCGGTCTGCCCGCAGACGGGGGGCACGCAGCCCCGCCCGGGCCCGTCGTGGGCGAATTTGTCCCCCATAATGACGACTGACACGACGCTCGGCGACGGGCACACTAGTGCGTGTTCGGTGTCCTTCTACGAAGAACATCGCAGGTCGGTGGCCGACTAGGGTACGACGTCGCCGACCAGCTACGAGCCAGGGCGATATTCGGGTTGTCGCTCAGACTCGGGTCGCGAACGGGCCGGTCCTCGGACCGGCCCGTTCCCCGTCTCCGGGATGCGGTCGTCACCGGCGGTGCCGGCCTCCGGCTTCAGCGCTGGTCGAGGGTCTCGTGCCGCGGGATCTCGAGCCAGACCACGACCGAGTCGTCCTCGTCCTCGTCGTCCTCGTCGTCGAGCCCGGTGCCGAGCGCGGCGGACTCGCTCGCGGCGGTGTCGAGCCGGAGCCCCACCACCGAGACCGCGGCGTCCGACCCCTCGGCGACGGTGCGCACGATCACGTTGTCGGCCTCCCGCGCCTGCCGCAGGGCCTCGGCGATCCGGGCGTGCACGCGTCGCAGGTCGTCGATCTCCAGGTCGTCCAGACCGCCGTCGTCGTGCAGCTGCACCGTGGCGCCGCGGCGACGGAGGCGCATCACCTCGTCGCGGACGTCGTCGGACAGGAGCGATCGGCCGCGGATCTCGTCCCGGATCGCCTGCTCGAGGTGCAGGCACTCGTCGCGTTCGTCCGGGGTGAGGTCACCGCCGGTCTCGATCACGCGCTCGAGCATCGGCAGGGCCATCCGCGTCGTCTGGCTGAGCCGGAACTGCCGCTCGAACACGTGGGCGTCCTGCGCCGCCTGCCAGTCGGCGGTCTCCTGCTCCGCCCGGACGAAGTCCCGCGTCACCCGGGTCGCCCGGTCCATGGCGACCGCGAAGCCGGTGGCGATCGCCACCCACGACAGGCTCCCGACGACCCCGAGGCTGCTGAGCGCCGGTCCGGGACCCGCCCACGCGACGACGAACACGGCCAGGAACCCGACGCCGACCCACGCGAAGGCGCGACGCCCACGGACGGACAGGACCGTCATGAGCGTGCCGACCGCCGCGACCCACCACGTGGTGGAGGTCGACGCGGACCCGAGGTCGATGACGGGCGCCTCGATCACGGGCATGACGAGGGCCGTCGCGAGCGAGAAGCACGCGGCCCAGACCGGGAGCGTCCGCCCGGGCAGGAAGATCGCGACGGCACTCGCGGCGGCGTAGAGCGCCATGCACGCGAGCACCGGGCCGATGTCGCTCACCCGTGGCAGCGACGCCAGTGCGAGGACGAGGTGGAACAGCGAGAAGAGCGCGGCGAGACCGATCGCGATCCCGGCGGGCAGCGAGACCCTCACGAGCGGCCTCCGGAGCTCCACGCGAGGCGGATGCGGGTGCCGGCGCCGGGGTTGCTCAGCACGAGTGCCGTGCCGTCGACGGCCTGCACGCGCTCGATGATCGAGCGGCGGACGCCGAGCCGGGCGGCCGGGACGGCGGCGAGGTCGAACCCGGCGCCGTCGTCACCGACCTCGACGTGCACCGACGCGCCCCGCTGCTCGATGCAGACCCAGCGCCGGACGGCCGGTCCGCCGGCGTGCTGCACGCTGTTCACCGCGGCCTGCAGTGCGGCCGAGGCGATCGCGTCCGCGGCCGCGGCGGGCATCCGCAGCCCGCCGACTGGGGCGTCCCGCACGGTCACCGGCGCGCTGAGGGTGCCGAGGGCGTCGACGATCCGGTCCCGGAGCTCGACGACGGACACGGGAGGTGCCTCGCCGGGCAGGTCCGCGGCCGCGGCGCCGAGGTGGTCGATCGCGTTCCTGGCCATCCGTGCCGCCAGGGCCTTGGCCTCGGGCGTCTCGGCACGCGCGGCCGACAGCAGGGTCGTGAGCACGCTGTCGTGCACGATCGCGTCGACCTGCACGCGCTCGACCTCGGTCGCGTGCTCCCGGATCGCGGACGAGTACCGCCGCACCGCGGTGGCCTGGGCGACGTCCACCGCCGCCGCCGCGCGCCGCAGCAGGACGGCGATCACGAGCACCGCGCCACTGAGGATCATGGTGAAGGCCCCGTCGAGCAGCGCCTGCGGGCCACCCGACCCGCCGAGGGGCGAGAAGGCGACCCAGGCGTACACGGCGGGGACGAGCGCGGTGTAGACGATCGCCCGCCACGGCGCGAAGCCCATCGCGGCCGCGGTCGAGCCGACGGTGCAGAACCACCACGGCCACGGCTTCTCGGCCCCCTCGAGCGGGTGCACGACCGTGAGCGGCCAGGTCACCAGCACGACGAGGAAGAGCAGGGCACACACGATCTGGGCGATCTGCGCCAGCCGCTGCGCGAACGCCGACACCCCGACGAACAGGAAGGACGCGCCGAGCAGCCCCGCCGCGAGCGGACCCCAGAACGGGTCGAGCGACGGGAGCTGCTGCAGCACGTTCGGGACGTTGATGGCCCCGAAGCCGATCGCGGCGACCGCGATGAGGATCGCGAACGCCCGCTCGACCGACGCCTGCGTGATCGACGGCCGGACGCCGCGCGCCGGGTCGATCCCGAACGGCGCGGGTTCGGCGAGCGCCGGCGCGGGCTCGGCCGCGGTGGCCACGGGTCAGCGACCGTCCGCGTCGGGGTCGATGCCCGAGTCGAGGCCCGGCAGGATGCCGTCCTCGACCGCACGACGGAGCAGGTCGACCTTGGTCGGCGCGGGTCGGCCGACCTCGACGTACTTCACGCGGATGCGGTCGAGGTACTCCCGCGCGGTCGAGTACCCGATGCCGAGCTGCTGGGCGGCGAGCTTGAGCGGCAGGCCGGACGCGTACAGGTGCAGGATCTCCCGCTCCCGACGGCCGAGCTGGGCCTTCGCGAAGTCGCGGTCGGCGTCGATGGCGCTCGCCCACTCGAGGTTGTTGAGGACGTCGCCGCGTGCCACGGTCGCGACGGCGGCCATCACGGTCTTCGTCGCCGAGGACTTCGGGATGACGCCGGCGGCCCCTGCCGCCAGTGCCTCGCGGACGCTCGCCACGCGGTCGGCGATGGAGTGCACGAGGACCGCGGAACCGGTGCCCTGCACACCCTTCACGTTCGCCGTGACGGTCGAGCCGTCGCCGAGCGACAGGTCGAGGACGACGACGTCGACCTCACGACCGTCGAGGTGGTCGATGTACTCGCGGACGCTCGCGGCGGTGAGCACCACCTCGAAGCCCTCGTTCTGGCACGCCGCCTGGATCCCGAGTCGCACGGACTCGTGGTCGTCGACGATCGCGACGCGGACCGGTCTGGTCGCGAGTCCGGTCGCTCCGGTGCTGGTGTTCGTGTCTGCTGCCACGGTGGCCTCTCGTTCCGATGCGCGCCCAGCCCCTGATACTGGGAGCGATCACCGACCAAGGATACCCAGGATGCACCCAGCCACCGGGTTCCTGTGCACCGCGTCACGCAACCCGGCGTCACCCGACCTCAGGCGAGCGGCACCAGGCGCGCCACGGCCTCCAGGTGGTGCGTGTGCGGGAACAGGTCGAACGCCCGCAACGCCTCGAGCCGGTACCCCAGGTCCGCGAACGTCGCGACGTCCCGCGCCAACGCGACCGGGTCGCACGCGACGTAGACGACCTGCGCCGGCTGGAGCGCGGCGATCTGCACGACGACCTCGCGCCCGGCGCCCGAGCGCGGCGGGTCGAGCACGACCGTGCCGGCGCGGAAGCGCTCCAGCTCGGGCCGGGACGCACCGGCGGCGGTCCGCGCGAGCCACCGGTCGACGCGGCCGGTCTCGGCACGGGCGCCGATCCACTCGGCGAGGTTCTCCTGCGCGTGCTCCGTCGCGCGGGGCGCGCTCTCGACGCTCGTGATGCGCGCCTTGGGCCCGACGACGTCGCCGAGCGCGGCGGCGAGCAGGCCGACGCCGCCGTACAGGTCCAGGTGCTGCCCCTCCGGGTCGACGCGGTCGCGGTCGACCAGGTCCTGCACGGCCGCGGTCAGCACCGCCGGGGCCTGACGGTGGACCTGCCAGAAGCCGGTGTCGTCGACCGCGAACGCACGCTCCCCGACGAGCTCGCGCACCACGGTCGGCGCCTGCGCGTCGATCACGAGCCGAGCGCCCTCGGCACCGCTCGGGGCGAGGACGTCCACGACGGACGCACCGGGCAGCGCCCCGCGGCCGAGCGGCGCACTCCCCTGCACGACGTCGGTGACGAGCGGCAGCGAGGCCACCGGCACGACCGTGTGCGAGCGGGACGCGTACGGGCCGGCGGTGCCGTCCTCGTCGACGTGCAGCCGGACACGTGTGCGCCAGCCGAGACCGTTCGCCGCGTCGTCGCCGGGGGCCGCCTCGACCACGACGTCGTGCCCGAGCGCCTCGACGAGGTCCGTCCGGGCGAAGCGCGCGAAGGCGTCGACGAGCACGTCGTGCTTCAGCGTGCGCTGGTGGGCGAGTGCGATGTGTCCGAACTCGGCACCGCCCGCACGCACGGCCGGGTCGCGGTCCAGCGCGGCCTCGGGCCAGACGTGCTCCACGCGGTGCTCGCTCGGCGTGACGACCGACACCGTGTCAGCGCGCCAGAACGACTTCTTGCGGTCCTCGGTCACGCGGGCGACGACGCGCTCGCCCGGGACGGCGTCCGAGACGAACACCACGCGCCCCTCGTGCCGTGCCACCGAGATCCCGCCGTGGGCGATCCCGGTGACGTCGAGTTCGAGCAGCCTGCCGACGGATTCACCCATGGTTCGATGTTCCCATGCGTCTGTACCTCGCGAGTACGTCCCCCGCCCGCCGCGCACTCCTGGCGCAGACCGGCATCGAGCCGGTCCTCGTCGCCCCGGGCGTCGACGAGGACGCCGCGGTCGCCGCCGCTGCGGCTGCGCTGGGCCGGAACCTCACCGGTCCCGAGCTCGTCGCGATGCTCGCCGTCGCCAAGGCCGGCGCGGTCGCCGACGCACGGATCGCCGGCTCCCCCGTCGACGGGTTCGTGTTCGGCGGCGACTCCGCCTTCGAGGTCGACGGCGTCCTGCACGGCAAGCCGCACGAGCCGGCCGTCGCCCGCGAACGCTGGCGGCAGATGCTCGCCGCCGGCGGCGGCACCCTGTGGAGCGGCCACTGCGTCGTGGACCGTCGCGCCGACCGGCCTGCGGACCCGGCCGCGGACCGGACGGGAGGCACGGGGCGGGCCGGCACCGTGCCTCCCGTCCGGCAGGTGGACCCGTCGGACGGCGGGCCGCTCGGACCGGCCGGCCACCTGGGTGCGGTCGCGCCCGGCGGGTCGACGCTGGTCGCCGCCGGTGACCGCGTGGTCGCGGTCGACAGCGCGGTGCTCACGTTCGCCGACGACGTGTCGGTGGACGAGATCGACGCGTACGTCGCGACGGGCGAGCCGCTCGAGGTGGCGGGGGCCTTCACGATCGACGGGCGGGCCGCGGCGTACATCACCCGGATCGACGGTGCGCCGTCGGCCGTCGTGGGCCTGTCGCTGCCGGTGCTCCGGTCGATGCTGCTCCGCGGGTTCGGCATCGCGTGGCACGACCTGTGGTCGATGTAGACATCCACACTTGTTCGCCGCGGTTCTTTGTGGATGCCGGTCAATTCGGGCCGCCGTCGCACGAATACGCTGACTTACCATGCCCCGTATCAGCAAGGTCCTCATCGCGAACCGCGGCGAGATCGCCGTCCGCATCATCCGCGCGGCCCGCGACGCAGGCAAGGCATCGGTCGCGGTCTACGCCGACCAGGACCGTGACGCCCTCCACGCCCGCCTCGCCGACGAGGCGTACGCGCTGAACGGCACCACGAGCGCCGACACCTACCTCGTCATCGACAAGATCATCTCGGTCGCCCGACGGTCCGGCGCCGACGCCGTGCACCCGGGCTACGGGTTCCTCGCCGAGAACGCCGACTTCGCGCGCGCCGTGATCGACGCCGGGCTGACCTGGATCGGCCCGTCGCCCGAGTCCATCGAGCGCCTCGGTGACAAGGTCTCCGCGCGCCACGTGGCCGAGAAGGTCGGTGCGCCGCTCGCCCCCGGGACGATCGAGCCCGTGCAGGACGTGTCCGAGGTGTTCGACTTCGTCGACCAGGTCGGGCTGCCCGTCGCGATCAAGGCGGCGTTCGGCGGCGGCGGCCGAGGCCTGAAGGTCGTCCGCTCCCGCGAGTCGGTGGAGGAACTGTTCGAGTCCGCCACGCGCGAGGCCATCGCGGCGTTCGGCCGTGGCGAGTGCTTCGTCGAGAAGTACCTCGACAAGCCGCGCCACGTCGAGACCCAGTGCCTGGCCGACGAGCACGGCAACGTCGTGATCGTCTCCACGCGCGACTGCTCGCTGCAGCGTCGCCACCAGAAGCTCGTCGAGGAGGCCCCGGCGCCCTACCTGACGCCTGACCAGGAGACGCGGCTGTACGAGTCGTCGAAGGCGATCCTGCGCGAGGTCGGCTACGTCGGTGCCGGCACGTGCGAGTTCCTCATCGGCGCCGACGGCACGGTGTCCTTCCTCGAGGTGAACACCCGCCTGCAGGTCGAACACTGCGTCTCGGAAGAGGTGACGGGCATCGACCTCGTGCGCGAGCAGTTCCGCATCGCCGAGGGCGGCACGCTCGACTACGCCGACCCGGCGCCCCGCGGGCACTCGTTCGAGTTCCGCATCAACGGCGAGGACCCCGGGCGCAACTTCTTCCCGGCGCCCGGTCCGGTGCACGCCTTCACCGCCCCCTCGGGCCCCGGCGTCCGCGTCGACTCCGGTGTCGTGTCCGGCGACGTCGTGTCCGGCTCGTTCGACTCGATGCTCGCGAAGCTCATCGTCACGGGTGCTACCCGTGAGGAGGCGCTCGAGCGCTCCCGCCGTGCCCTCGCCGAGTTCGAGGTCACCGGGCTGCCGACCGTGCTGCCCTTCCACCGCGCGGTCGTGTCCGACCCGGCGTTCGCCACCGACGACGCGACGCCGTTCAGCGTCTACACGCAGTGGATCGAGACCGACTTCCAGAACGACATCCCGGCCTGGACCGGCGCGACCGAGGAGCTCCCCGCTCCCGCCGAGCGCGACACGGTCGTCGTCGAGGTCCAGGGGAAGCGCATCGAGGTCACCATGCCGTCGATCGTCGGCGGTGGCGCCGCGGGTGCCGCCGGACGTCGCCCCGCCGGTCCGTCCGCCCCGCCGAAGCGCCGGTCCTCCGGGGTCCGCGGCGGCCTGGCGTCCTCGGGCTCCGTCACGTCGCCGATGCAGGCCACCGTCGTCAAGCTCGCGGTCGCCGAGGGTGACACCGTGGTGAAGGGCGACCTGCTCGTCGTCCTCGAGGCCATGAAGATGGAACAGCCCGTCCAGGCGCCGCGCGACGGCGTCGTGAAGGGGCTCAACGCCCCGGTCGGCCAGACGGTCTCGTCCGGCCACGTGCTGCTCGAGCTGGCGTAGCCGGCGGGCGCTCGCTCCGCACAACCGAAAGCACTCCGCACCGCCGAAAGGCCCGGTGCGGTGTGCTTTCCGTTGTGCACCAGCACGCGACACCACGGTCGTCATCGGACCGTCGTGAACCGGGGGCGCGTCGTCGGGACGCCCAACGAGCGGAGCACCTCGCGCAGCAGTTCGGTGTCCTTGGTCTCCGCGTGCCCGATCCGACCGAAACCGTGGACACCCGGGCACCGGCGGATCCGGTCCTCGCGGCGTTTCTCGGCCACGACGACGTCCGCCGCCGTCTGACCCGGCCGCCGGAGGGCCGGGTCGGTGTACTTGACCCGTCCGTCGTACTCGAGCACCACGCCCTGCTCAGGGAACCAGAAGTCGACGAAGCTGACCAGCCCCGCGTCGTCGTCGAACCGGTGCTGGAGCTCGGGTTGCGGGGCACCGACCTCGTCGAGCGCGACCCGAGCCACCGACTCGCCCGGAGACCCGGATCGTCCGTCTGCGATCGCGACTGCCCGCTCCGCCCGCGCACGGTGGCGCACCGGCCCCGCGGCGACGAGTGCCGCGATGAGTCGCTCGCGATCCGTTCCCCTCGCGAGCACCGCGTCCAGGGCAGGCACGCTCGTCCGGAGGGGGTACGCGATGGCCAGGTCGACCGCGGTGGTCGCCAGGTCCGTCAGGCGACGCCCCGTGGCCGTCATCTCGGCCAGGCGGAACTGTCGCCCGGCTCCGGGCCGCTTGTGCACGGAACGCAGCGTCTGTCCCGTCGACCGCGACGGATCGATCACCTCGACCAAGTCAGGGAATTCTCCAGGCCACGGCAGCCCGTGCAGCGCGGCGGCCGAGGCGTGTGACACGATCAGCCGAGGGGCGAGCCGGTCGTGCACGGCCTTGATTCGGGCGATGTGGCGCTCACCTGGTGTCGCTCGCCGCCACTCGTCGCCGAGGACGAACCGACCCGGGCCGACGCGGACGAGCTCCCCGCGCAGAGCTCGCTCGCGGTGTCCACGACCGCGACGCCCGCTCGGGTCCGCTTCCCCACCGACGACGATCTCGAGCCTGGCTATGCAGACGACGGTGGCACCGCGCCGATGTCCGCGGCGACGCACAGCACTCCCTTGTGGACTCCGGAACCGCAGACCTCGGCTGTGGAGGAGTCGCGACGGAGCATTCGTGCCGCCGCGGTGCGCGCGGGCAATGCTGCGGATTGCTCCTGCACAAGGGGAAGCACACCACGCCATGCGATCGCGTGGCGCGGCGTGCTTTGCGTTGTGCGGACGACCCCGGCCGGCGACCGACCGACCGCTCGCCCCCGCCCCCGCTCCCTACGACACCAGCGGGCGCACGTCGTCGGCGAGGGCCTCGACGAGCGCGCGGGCCTCGGCAGGCGACTCCGCGACCGTGTCGATGTAGACCTTGACCTTGGGCTCGGTGCCGCTCGGGCGGACGATCACCCGTGCGCCCCCGTCCAGGTCGTAGCGCAGGATGTCCGACGGCGGGAAGCCCTCGACCCCCGCGTCGTAGTCGGTCACGGTCTCGACGGCCCGTCCGCCGAGCGTCGTCGGCGGGGTGGACCGGAGCGCTGCCATGATCGTCCCGATGCGCGACAGGTCGTCGACGCGCGTGGCGACCTGCCCGGACGCGAAGGCCCCGAACTCGGCCGCGAAGGCGTCGAGCTGGTCGGCCACCGTCTGCCCGTCCGCAGCGAGGGACACGGCGAGGTCGAGCAGCGACAACGCCGCCGAGATCCCGTCCTTGTCCCGCACGACGTCGGGGTCGACGAGGTAGCCGAGGGCTTCTTCGTAACCGAACACCAGCGACGGCACCCGTGAGACCCACTTGAAGCCCGTCAGGGTGTCCCGGTACCCGAGCCCGTACCGCTCGGCGACGCGGGCCAGGGCCGGCGACGACACGATCGACGCGGCGAGCGTGCCCGTCCGCCCCTCGGCCGCCGCGCGGGACGCGGCACGCCACCCGAGGAGCCACCCGACCTCGTTGCCGGACAGGCGTCGGAACGAGCCCGCGCCGTCCGGGATCGCGAGGGCGAGTCGGTCGGCGTCCGGGTCGTTCGCGATCACCAGGTCCGCGCCGACGGCGACGCCCTGCGCGATCGCCAGGTCCATCGCGCCCGGCTCCTCCGGGTTCGGGAACGCGACCGTCGGGAACGCCCCGTCCGGATCGATCTGCTCCGGCACGACGACCGGTTCCGCGAAGCCCGACGCGGCGAAGACCGCCCGCGCGGTCTCCCACCCGACCCCGTGCATGGCCGTGTAGACCACCGTCGGCTGGGCATCGGACGGGAGGATCGTGGCCGGCACCGTCGCGGCCGTCGCGGTCACGTACGCCGCGGCCAGCTCCGGACCCGCGACGGTGTAGTCGGTGGCACGGACGAGGTCGCGGACGTCGCCCGCCGCGACGGCGTCGATCGCCGCGGCGATCTCCCCGTCGACCGGCGGCACGATCTGCGAGCCGTCGTCGTCGCCGCCGAGGTACACCTTGTAGCCGTTGTCCCGCGGCGGGTTGTGGCTCGCGGTGACCATCACGCCGGCGCCGACACCGAGGTGCCGGACCGCGAAGGCGAGCACCGGGGTGGGCAGCGCGGAGGGCAGCAGCGTGACCTCGAGCCCGAGGCCGCGCATCACCTCGGCGGAGTCCCGCGCGAAGACGTCCGAGTTCACCCGACCGTCGTAGCCGATCACGACGCTGCGGTCCCGGCCGGTGTCGACGAGGAACCGTGCCAGACCGGCCGCGGCCTGGGTGACGACCACGCGGTTCATCCGGAGCGGACCGGCACCGAGCTCGGCGCGGAGCCCGGCCGTGCCGAACGCCAGCCGTCCGGCGAAGCGCGCGGTCAGCTCGTCGGTGTCCCCGGCGTCCACGAGCCGCTGGAGCTCGGCGCGCGTCTCGTCGTCCGGGTCCTGCTCGATCCAGGCGCGGGCAGTGTCGACGACGCTCACAGGGCCGCCACCACGCGCGCGAGCAGGTCGGCGATGACCGGCTCGGCCTGCTTGCCGGCCTCGAGGACCTCGGCGTGCGACAGCGGGGTCTTCTGGATGCCGGCGGCGAGGTTCGTGATGAGCGAGAAGCCGAGCACCTCCATGCCCGCCTGGCGCGCGGCGATGGCCTCGAGCGCGGTCGACATGCCGACGATGTGCCCGCCGATCGTCTTCGCCATCTGCACCTCGGCCGGGGTCTCGTAGTGCGGGCCGCGGAACTGCGTGTAGACGCCCTCGTCGAGCGAGGGGTCGATCGTCTTCGCGACGGCGCGGAGCCGTGCCGAGTACAGGTCGGTCAGGTCGACGAACGTCGCGCCCTCGAGCGGGCTGTCGGCGGTCAGGTTGATGTGGTCGCTGATGAGGACCGGGGTACCGGGCGTCCAGTGCTCCTTGATGCCGCCGGCCCCGTTCGTCAGCACCATGATCGACGCACCCGTGGCCGCGGCCGTCCGGACGCTGTGCACGACCCGGCGGACGCCGTGGTTCTCGTAGTAGTGCGTCCGGGCGCCGATGACCAGCGCGTGCCGGCCGTCCTGCAGACGGATCGAGCGGACCGTGCCGGAGTGACCGGGCACCGCCGAGGCGCTGAAGCCGGGCACGTCGGCCGCGTCGATCGTGGACACCGTCTCGCCGAGGATGTCGGCGGCCTTGCCCCACCCGGAGCCGAGGGTCAGGGCGATGTCGTGCCGCTCGATGCCGGACCGGTCGGCGATGACGGCGGCGGCGTCGCGGGCGACCTCGAACGGGTCGGCGGCGGGGTCGTTCAGCGGGTTCTCCGTGCTCATGCCCCAACTCTAGAGGGCGGGCACGGACCGGTTCAGTGCTCCCCGAGCGCCCGGTCCACGGCGGCGGTGATCTCGCCCTGGTCGAAGTGGTTGCGGATGACGATGACCTCCGCGTAGGTGTCGCCGATCGCCTCGACGAACTCCGCGCTCGTCAGGATCACGTTCGCGTCCTCGGCGACGTCCCGCACCGAGGCGACGTCGGCCGCCTCGACCGTGGCGGCGAGTCCGAGCGCGTCGAGGGCCTTCTCGGCGTTCACCTTGAGGATGCCGCTCGAGCCGATCCCGGCGCCGCAGATGGTCACGATCTTCACGCGGGTGCTCCCATGATCGCCCGGACCTCGGCCGCGGACGTCGCCGCCGCGATGCGCCCGGTGACGGTCGGGTCGTTGAACAGGTTCGCGATCTCGCCGATCGACTCGAGGTGCGTGCCGACCTCGGCCACCGCGAGCCCGAGCACGACCGAGACGGGGTCGTTGTGCGGGTGGCCGAACGCCACCGGCTCCCGCAGGGTCACGACGGCGAGCCCGTCACGGAGCACTGCCGGCCCCGGCCGGGCGTGCGCGAAGGCGAGTCCGGGCGAGATCACGATGTACGGACCGTGCTCGTCGACCAGGTCGGTCATCGCCTCGGTGTAGGCGTCGGTGGCGGCACCGGAGGCGACGAGGGCGTCGCCGGCGAGCCGGAGCGCCGCGCGCCACGACGACGCGGACGCCCCGAGCACGACGGCGGGGTCCGGCAGCGGCGGCAACGGCATGTCCTAGGCCTCCTGGTGACCGGCCGTGATGGTCGCGATGATCTCCTCGCGGTCCTCCAGCGGCAGGAACGAGCCGAGCGCGGCGTTGATCTGGAACGCGGCGAGGTCGTCGAGGTCGTACCCGAACGTCGCCGCCAGCAGGGCCAGCTCGCGCGTGAGCGTGGTGCCGCTCATCAGGCGGTTGTCGGTGTTCACCGTGACCCGGAAGCCGAGCTGGTACAGCACGTCGAAGGGGTGGTCGGCGAGGTCGTCGCCCCACGCCGCGATCGCGCCGGTCTGCAGGTTCGACGACGGCGAGACCTCGAGCGGGATCTCCCGGTCGCGCACCCACGACGCGACCTCGCCGAGCGCGGCGAGGGTCGAGCCGTCCCCGGCGTCGGAGAGCGTGACGTCCTCGAAGATCCGGACGCCGTGGCCCAGGCGGAGCGCCCGGCCGTCGACGAGCGCCGAGCGGATCGAGGCGAGCCCGTCGGCCTCGCCGGCGTGCACCGTCACGGGGAAGAGCTCGGATGCCAGGTAATCGAACGCGGGACGGTGGTTCGACGCCGGGAACCCGGCCTCGGCCCCCGCGATGTCGAAGCCCACGACGCCGCGGTCGCGGTGCCGCACGGCGAGCTCCGCGATCTCGAGGGACCGGTCGGCGTGCCGCATCGCGGTGACGAGCTGTCCGACGCGGATCGACCCGCCGGCGGCGTCGACCGCCTCGGCGATGCCGGCCTGGACCGCCTCGACGGTCTCGTCGAGCGTCAGGCCGCCGCGCAGGTGCTGCTCCGGGGCCCACCGGACCTCGCCGTAGACCACGCCGTCGGCGACGAGGTCCTCGACGAACTCCTTCGCGACGCGGTGCAGCTGCGGCGCGGTCTGCATGACCGAGGTGGTCACGTCGAAGGTCTTCAGGTACTCGACGAGCGAGCCGGAGTTCGACTGCTCGGCGAACCAGGCCCCGAGCGCCGCGGGGTCGGTGGTCGGGAGCGTGACGCCCGCCGACTCCGCGAGCTCGACGATCGTGGCGGGCCGCAGCCCACCGTCGAGGTGGTCGTGCAGCGAGACCTTGGGCAGGTCGTCGATGACCGCCCCGGCGTCGGGCAGGCGGTAGGTCGGGGCGTCGGCGCTCATGCCCTCAGGCTATCGGTGCGCCCCGACCTTCCGCGCGCTCAACCGGTGATGCGCTCCCGCACGATCGGGCCCCGCTCGGGAGCGGTCTCCCCGATCGACCACGCGCCCTCCAGCGACTCCAGCGCCCGCTCGAACCGCGCCGGCTCGTCGGTGTGCAGCGTCCACAGCGGCTGCCCGGCCGTGACCGCGTCGCCCGGCTTGACGTGCAGCTCGATGCCCGCACCGGCCTGCACGGGGTCCTGCGCCCGGGCACGACCCGCGCCGAGGCGCCACGCGGCGACCCCGAACGGCAGCGCCTGCTGCTCGGTCAGGACCCCGGACGAGGACGCTGTGACGACGTGCTGCTCGCGGGCCACGGGCAGCGTCGCGGACGCTTCGCCGCCCTGGGCCTCGATCATCCGGCGCCAGGTGTCCATCGCCCGGCCGTCGGCCAGCGCGGCCGCCGGGTCGGCGTCCGGCAGGCCGGCGAGCCGCAGCATCTCCGACGCCAGTTCGACCGTCAGCGACACCACGTCGGCCGGGCCACCACCGGCCAGGACCTCGACGGACTCGCGGACCTCGAGCGCGTTGCCGATCGTCAGGCCGAGCGGCACCTCCATGTCGGTCAGGAGCGCCGAGGTCGCGACCCCGGCGTCGTTCCCGAGGTCGACCATCGTCTGCGCGAGCTCCTTCGACGCCTCGTACGTCGGCATGAACGCCCCGGAGCCGAACTTCACGTCGAGCACCAGCGCACCGGTGCCCTCGGCGATCTTCTTCGACATGATGCTCGACGCGATGAGCGGGATGCACTCGACGGTGCCGGTGATGTCCCGCAGCGCGTAGAGCTTCTTGTCCGCCGGGGCGAGCCCGGAACCGGCGGCGCAGATGACCGCGCCGACGTCCGACAGCACCTGCATCATCCGGTCGTTCGAGATCGACGCCTGCCACCCGGGGATCGACTCGAGCTTGTCGAGCGTCCCGCCGGTGTGGCCGAGCCCCCGCCCGGAGAGCTGCGGCACCGCGACGCCGAACGACGCCACGAGCGGTGCGAGCGGCAGCGTGATCTTGTCCCCGACGCCACCGGTGGAGTGCTTGTCGACCGTGGTCTTGCCGAGCGAGCCGAACGACATCCGCTCCCCCGACGCGATCATCGCGAGCGTCAGGTCCTTGATCTCCCGACGCTCCATCCCGTTCAGGAAGATCGCCATCGCGAGCGCCGCCATCTGCGGGTCCTCGACGTACCCGCGCGTGTACGCGTCGACCAGCCAGTCGATCTCGGGCGTGCTGAGGGCGTCGCCCGAACGCTTGGTGCGGATCAGGTCGACGGTGTCGAACGGCTCGACGGCCATGTCAGTGCTCTTCCTGGTAGGTGGCGAGGGTCCGGGGCCCGAAGGCGTCCGGCAGGACCTCGTCGATGGTGCGGATGCCGGAGACGGTCTCGAGGAGCATGCCCTCGGCGGAGTGCTCGAAGAGCAGCTGCCGGCAGCGACCGCACGGCATCAGGGTGGCGCCGTCGCCGTCCACGCACGTGAACGCGACGAGCTTGCCGCCGCCCGTCATGTGCAGCTGCGACACGAGCGAGCACTCGGCGCACAGGGTGACCCCGTACGACGCGTTCTCGACGTTGCAGCCGGACACGACCCGCCCGTCGTCGGTCAGGGCAGCGGCCCCCACCGGGAAGGACGAGTAGGGCGCGTAGGCGCGCCGCATCGCGGCCGTGGCCGCGTCGCGGAGCACGCTCCAGTCGACCGCTCGGCCCGCGTCGTTCCCGGGGTCGGCGGCACCGGCCGGGAGGATCGGGGCGGCGTCCGCCCCGTCGGTCGCGGCGACCGCCTGGTCACCCGCAGCGTTCGTGTCGGTCATGACCCGTGCCTCCCGTCCGTCAGCTCTTGATGTACGGCTTGCCGGCGGCCGCCGGCCCGCGCGACTGTCCGACCAGGCCGGCGACCGCGAAGATCGTGACCACGTAGGGCAGCATGAGCAGGAACTCGCTCGGGACCGGCGAACCGACCGCCGCGAGCGTGTTCTGCAGGTTCGAGGCGAAGCCGAACAGCAGCGCCGCGAACGTCGCACGGATCGGGTCCCAACGACCGAAGATGACCGCCGCGAGCGCGATGTAGCCCGCGCCGGCCGTCATGTCCTTCGTGAAGCCGCCCGCGGCGTCGAGCGTGAAGTACGCACCGCCGAGACCGGCGACGGCGCCCGCGATCGAGACGTTCCAGAAGCGCGTCCTGGCGACGTTGATGCCGACCGTGTCGGCTGCCTGCGGGTGCTCGCCGACCGCACGGAGGCGCAGGCCCCAGCGGGTCTTGAACAGGCCGAAGGTGACGACCGCGACGGCGACGTACGCCAGGTAGACCACGACGGTCTGCTCGAAGAAGATCGGGCCGATGATCGGGATCTGGTGGAGGAGCGGGATCTCGATCTTGGGGAAGCGGATGCCGACGTTCAGCGTGCCCTGGTTCGGCGACAGGACCTGCGAGTACAGGAAGCCGGTCAGACCCGAGATGAACGCGTTGATGACGACACCGACGATGACCTGGTCGACGAGGTACTTGATGCTGAACGCCGCGAGGACGAAGGACACCAGGACACCGGCGACGAGCGCGCCGACCAGACCGACCCACGCCGAGCCGGTGAGCGAGGCGATCATCGCCGAGGTGAACGCGCCGGCGAGGAACTGGCCCTCGATGGCGATGTTCACGACGCCGACGCGCTCCGAGATGACCCCGCCGAGGGCACCGAACACCAGCGGGACGCTGAGGCTCAGGGCGCCGACGAGCATGCCCGGGATGGTGATCGAGTCACCGGCGACGGCCCAGCTGAGGAAGCCGACGACGAAGACCAGCGCGAAGAGCGCGGTCACCCAGAGCGGCACCCGGCGGGCACCGCGCGTCTCGACGACCGCGTACACGGTGGCGAGGGCGAGCAGGACGATGGCGACCACGCCGGTGGCGGCGGCCGGCAGCGGGACGTTCGGCAGCGCGAAGAAGTCGCCGGCCGAGGCCAGGCGGAACGTCGCGGTGCCGGGGCGTCGGGCGAAACCGAACAGGACGAGGGCGAGGAGCGTGAAGACGCCGAACGCGACCGGGGTCTTCCAGCTGCGCGTCGTCTCGACGGGACGGTCGGCGGGCAGGGCCGGGACCGCGGTGGGGGTCATGGTGCTCATGCGGCGACCGCCTTCTTGCTGTTCTTGCGGACACGGCGGCGGGCTCCCGGTTGCGGGATCCGGAAGATCGCGCGGACGAGCGGCGGCGCGGCGATGAAGAGGACGATGAGCGCCTGGATCACGCCGACGATGTCGATCGGGATGCCGTTCGCGGCCTGCATGGCGTAGCCGCCGTTCTTCAGGACACCGAACAGGATCGCCGCCCAGAACACGCCCCACGGCTTCGAGCGGCCGAGGAGTGCGACCGTGATCGCGTCGAAGCCGATGCCGGCGTCGATCCCGGACGTGAAGCCCGAGGTCACCGCACCCTGCACCTGGTACGCGCCGGCGATGCCGACGAGCGCGCCGGAGATCACGAGCACCCAGATCGTCAGCGCGGGGACGCTCATGCCGGCCACACGGGCCGCGCGGGGGTTCTCGCCGATGGTGCGGAATCGGAAGCCGAGCGACGACTTGTTCACGAGCCACCACACGACGACGACCGCGATGATCGCCACGACGAACCCGAGGTTGATCCCGTACCGCGGACCGAAGAGCGCCGGGAAGACCGCGCTGTCCTTCGTCGCGGGCGAGATCGGGTTCGCGCTCCCCGGGGCCTGCAGGAGACCCGGGGTGCGGAGCAGGAAGCTGACCAGGTAGAGCGCGACGTAGTTGAGCATGATCGTGACGACCACCTCGTTCGCACCCGTCCGGGCCTTGAGCACGCCGACGATGCCGCCCCAGACCGCACCGCCGACGATGCCGGCGAGGACGGTGAGCGGGATGTGCAGCGCGGCGGGGCCGTCGAACGAGAAGCCGACCCAGCCGGCCGCCGCGGCGCCCATCAGGATCTGCCCCTGGCCGCCGATGTTGAACAGGCCGGCGCGGAACGACAGCGCGATGCCGAGACCGGCGGCGATCAGCGGCACGGCGTAGTCGACCGAGCGCGTGATCGGCACGATGGCCTGGGCGAAGGACGGTGCACCGAAGTTGATCACCGAGCCCTGGAAGAGCGACGCGTAGGCGCCGCCGACCGAGGTGCCGATCGCCTGCAGGGTGTCAGTCGGACGGGCGAAGAAGTACCCGGCGGCGGTGCGGACGTTCTCGTCGGTGACCGCGATCAGGATGCCGCAGGCCACCAGGGCGAGGACGACGGCCAGGACCGTCACGAGCACGGAGCCGTTCACGATCTGCTGCGCCGCGGCCCGCCACCGGTCGCCGCCCGCGCGCCGCTCGGAGTCGGCGGCGGAGTCGGTCATCAGGTGCGGGGTGGCCTCGGTGTCCTGCAGACGGTCGTCGGTGGGCGCGGGGGCCGGGGTTGCCGGTCGCGTCGTGTCGTCCGACGCGGGGGCCGGGGTCGCCGGTCGCGTCGTGTCGTCCGGCGTGGGGGTGCTCACGCTGCCAGCTCCGTTCCTTCTGCTGTGGTTGCTGCGAGTTCGGCGGCCATCATGCGACCTGTTCCGTTCCTTCGGGGAGTTCCCCGGCCATCATGAGGCCGAGGACGTCGCGCGGGGTGTCCGCGGGGACGATGCCGACGATGCCGCCGCGGTACATGACCGCGATCCGGTCGGCGAGCGCCACGACCTCGTCGAGCTCCGTGGAGACGACGATGACCGGGACGCCGGTGTCGCGTGTGGCGACGATGCGCTTGTGGACGAACTCGATGGACCCGACGTCGATGCCGCGCGTGGGCTGCGCGGCGACGAAGAGCCGGAGCTCGCGGCTGAGCTCGCGGGCGAGGACGATCTTCTGCTGGTTGCCGCCGGACAGCCGGCCGGCCGCCGTCGTGCGGGACGGCGTGCGGATGTCGAACTCGGCGATCTTCTCGTCCGCGAACGCGTCGCGCTCGGCGGAGCGGATCGTGCCGGCGCGGACGAACTCGTCGTGGTCGGCGCGGTCGAGCATCAGGTTCTCCGCGATGGTGAACTCGCCGACCAGGCCGTCCTCCTTGCGGTCCTCGGGCACGAAGCCGACACCCGCGTCGAGCACCTGCTTGACGGTGCGCCCGGTGAGCTCCTTGCCGTCGAGGGTGACCCGACCGGCGCGCACGGGCTCGAGGCCGATGATCGCCTCGGTGAGCTCGGTCTGCCCGTTGCCCTGGACGCCCGCGATCGCGAGCACCTCGCCGCGGCGGACCGTGAACGAGACGTCGTCGACGAGGACCACGCCCGAGGGGTCGGTGACCGTCAGGTGCTCGACGACGAGCGCGTCGTCCCCGCCGGTCGCCGGTGCCTTGTCGACCACGAGCGACACGGCACGGCCGACCATCAGGGCGGCCAGCTCGTTGTTCGTCGCCGTCGGCGAGGCCTCTCCCACGACGGCGCCAAGGCGGATGACCGTGATGCGGTCGGCGACCTCGCGGACCTCGCGCAGCTTGTGGGTGATGAAGACGATCGCCGTGCCGGCCTCGCGGAGCTGGCGCATGATGCCCATCAGCTCGTCGGTCTCCTGCGGCGTGAGGACGGCCGTCGGCTCGTCGAACACCAGGACCTTCGCGTCGCGGGACAGCGCCTTGATGATCTCGACACGCTGCTGCACGCCGACGGGCAGGTCCTCGACCCGGGCGTCGGGGTCGACGTCGAAGCCGAAGCGGTCGCTGATCTCCCGCACGCGGGCGCGGGCCCCGGCGAGGTCGAGTCGGCCGCCGAAGGAGGTCTGCTCCTGGCCGAGCATGACGTTCTCGGCGACGGTGAAGACCGGCACGAGCATGAAGTGCTGGTGCACCATGCCGATGC
The DNA here is from genome assembly GCF_003349855.1 of Curtobacterium sp. AG1037. NCBI lineage: Bacteria > Bacillati > Actinomycetota > Actinomycetes > Micrococcales > Microbacteriaceae > Curtobacterium > Curtobacterium sp. AG1037. The sequence continues at coordinate 102,877 of NZ_QQAO01000003.1, forward strand.
CGGCGCGCATCGCGTCGCCGGGTCCGTCGAAGTCCTGGACGACGTCGTCCAGGAGGATCTCGCCCTCGTCGGCCTGGTACAGGCCGTAGAGGACGTTCATGAGCGTGGACTTGCCCGCGCCGTTCTCGCCGAGGAGGCAGTGGACCTCACCCGGCTCGACGGTGAGCGAGATGTGGTCGTTGGCGACGAGTGGTCCGAACCGCTTCGTGATGCCACGGAGTTCGAGCTTCATGTTCCGGGGTCTGTTCCTGTCGGTGGTGCTGTGGACACGTCGATGCGGGCGGAGGACTCGTCCCCCGCCCGCATCGGTCGTGCTACTTGACGGTCGCCTTGGTCTCGACCGTGATCGAGCCGTCGATGATGCCCGACTTGATCTTGTCCAGCTCGCCCTGCAGGCCGGAGTCGACCTTCGACGAGTAGTCGTGGAACGGCGCGATGCCGACACCGTCGTTCTTCAGGGTGCCGACGTACGGGGTGTTCGAGTACTTGCCGTCCGCGGCCTGCTCGACGACGTCCTTGACGGCCGGGCGCATGCCCTTCTCGACGGACGTGAACGCGATGTCCTTGTAGCGCGGGTCGGCCTCGTACAGGTCGCTGTCCGCACCGATCAGGACCGAACCGTTGTTCGCGTCCTTGATCGCCTCGGCAGCCGACTGGTAGATCGGGCCACCGACGGGCAGGATCACGTCGGCGTTCTGGTCGAGGAGCGTCTGCGCCACGGCCTTCGCCTGCGTGCCGGCGTCGAAGCCACCGGTGAAGGAGCCCTTCTGGCTGTCGACGTCCCAGCCGACGACCTTGACGTCCTTCTTCTTCTGCTCGTTGTAGTACTTCACGCCGTCCGCGAAGCCGTCCATGAAGATGGTGACGGTCGGGATCTGCATGCCGCCGAAGGTGCCGACGACGCCGGACTTCGAGTACGACGCGGCCGCGTAGCCGGCGAGGAACGCCGCCTGCGAGGTGTCGAACGTGATCGGCTTGACGTTCTTGGCGTCGATCGAGTTGTCGTCGATGATCGCGAAGTCGGTGTCGGGGTTCGCCGCGGCCTGCTTCTTCGTGGCGTCGGCGAGGTTGAAGCCGACCGTGACGATGAGGTTGCAGTTCTGGCCGACGAGCTGCTGGATGTTCGAGTCGTAGACCGTGGCGTCCTTCGACTCGGCCGACTTGTACGTCGCACCGAGGTCGGCCGCGGCGTCCTTCATGCCCTCGAAGCCGAGCTGGTTGAACGACTTGTCGTCGAAGCCACCGGCGTCGGAGACCATGCAGGGGCGGAAGTCGCTCTTCTTCGACGTCGCGGTTTCGGACGGGGCGGCCGAGCAGCCGGCGAGGACTGCCACGGTGCCGGCGAGGGCGAGGCCGCTGAGCAGGACCTGGCGGGTACGAGATGTCACGGGTTGGTTCCTCCGGGGGGGCGGTGCCCGGACCACGTGCGTTCCGGGCGATCGTGGCGACAGTACACGACCGTCGGGCCGGTACAGAACGCCCCTGAGGGACCGCTGGGATCAGTTACGGGATCGCGACCCCGTGGAAACAGGCCCGTAACCGGAGGCCACGCCGTCGACCCCACTTCGGGGGTCGCGGCGAGATTTCGTGGTGGAGCGCTACAGCCGACGCTGAGGATCGGGGGCCGTGCACGGAATCGTCATCCGCGGAGCGATCACTCGTCGGACAGCTGCTCCATGATCCGGTCGGCGTCGCCCGGGAAGCACCGTGAGAGGGCCTGAACTGTGTAGTTCCCAGAGTACGCGTACACGCTGATGCCGGCGATGTCGTCGCCGCCGCTCCCGAACACCGCGGGGCCGTCCTCCGAGTCGCGGACGACGACCTCCATCCCCTGAGCCCGCCAGTGGTCCGCCATCCGGGCCCCGTCGGCCGTCGGGTCCCCCGCGAGCTCGCTGCCCGTCAGGTACCGCCAGCGCGCGCCCTGCTCGCCGTCGGGCAACACACAGTCCTCGGCGTAGTCGGGGCCAGTCCGGGGCTTCCACACCCCACCGAGACGGGCTGTGGCGTCGTCCACCGCCTCGATCATGTGCTGCTTGGCGCTGTCGGCGTCCACGGTGGGCTCCGTTCGTCGTGTCGTGCTCGTGTCCGGCGCTCCGAAGGCGCACCCAGCGAGCAGACCGCTGAGCGTCGTCAGTAGGAGAGCACTCGCGATGCTGTGCCGCACGCAAGATGTGCTGATCGTGATCATCGGTCCCCGAGCATGGATTGGAAAGGCCCGAACAGCGCCTGATCCCGGTCGGTGGGAGGCTTCGGGACGAAGGGTGTCGCCGCTCCTTCGTGGCCTGTCGTGACTCGCCCGACGTTGTAGAGCGACTCGGTCTGCGCGTCCAGGTACCCGGAATGGTCACCGGTGAGCGGATCGTGGTTGAGCACTGGGCGTTGCTCTTCGACGGTTGCTGGATTCGTGTCCGTACCGAAAGTGGTGGCACCGAACACGCGTGTCGCCGGGTCGACGTGGTGGCCGGGAGCCATCCGCCCTAGGCCGGCGAGCTGATCACCGTGACCGGCCTCATCGAACACGACGTTCCGCGCTTGACCGACGTAGACGTGTTCTGCGTGCAACTTGCCGGCCGAGTCGACGTCGTTCGGTAGGCCAGCGGATCCCAGAGCAACGAAGCGGTCGACGTGCGCGCCGGTGGCCGACAGCGCGACGGCTGCAGTCGTGGTGCCGTACGAGTGCGCGACGACGTTCGTCGTCGGCATGTCGTCACCGCGGATCGCGCCCAGTCCGTCGATCGAAGCAGCGAGCTTCCGGCCGCCGACTTCCGCCTTCTGCATACCCAACACGGTCGTCACATCCGGTGTCTCGTAACCGATCCAGGCGATGACCGCTTGGCTGGGCTCGTCGACATCTCTTCCCTGTTCGTCGTAGATGTTCTGAGCAGCCCGCGCCCAGGAGCTCATGTCAGCGGTAGTGGTGTCCATCCCAGGCACCGCCCACGTGACGGAATTCGCGCTGTCGAGGTCACCTATCGACACGGCGGCGAGTGGAGGATGGTCCTCGGACAACGAGATGAGGTATCGCTGACCGTGGGCAGCCTGGTCAGGGACCTTCATCGCTGCGTTGATGTTCCGCAGTGCCTTCCGGTCCGCGTACAGCGCGTTGAGTTCCCGGGCGAGGGCGCTCGCTCCGCCCCCCGCCGATGCGACGGCGCCCTCGAGCTGCGCGATCTCGAGTTCCACGTCGCCCAGCCGCTGGTTGAGCACGAGGACGTTCGCTGTGCTCCGCGCCCAGTACGCGACCCCCTCGAGGTTCCCCAACCGGGCGAGCACCTCCGTCGGGAGCGCGTCGAGGACACCGGCGTCGGCCTTGGTCAACCCGAGGGCCCTCCACCCATCCGCGACCTGCGTCGGCGTCAGGCCCTCTGCGAAGAGCCCTCGCAACGCCGGAGCGGCCCGCCCGACGGCTGCGATGTCGAGTGCTGCATCTGAGAGGGACCCGTTCCCACCGGCCTGCTCGAACGCCTCGGCGACCTTGCCGATCCACGATCGGTCCTCATCGTTCTCCCGGACATAACGTTCGAAACCGTCGGGCATGCTCTTCCGGTCGAAGTGCACCCAGCCGCACGACGCCGTGAACGCCGACCAGGCGGTCCGCACGCGGTCAGCCTCGGCCGATGCGGTCGTGTCGAGGGCAGACACGGTCGACGCGAACCCCTGCAGTGCGCTCGGGTCCGCCGAGGACCTGCTCTGGCTCGCACCGTCGCCGTACCGCGCTCGCTCGCGACCGCGGAACTCGGCATCGACGATCGGAGGTCGGAGGGCCTCGCTCGACGGCTCACGGTCGACGAAGGCGTCCCACAGGTCAGTAGCGGTCCCGGCGAACGGGCCGGCGATCGCGCCGACCGTCTGCCGTCGCTCTGCCTCGCGAGCCTTCCACGCATCATGGGCGACCCGACGCGCCCGTTCTCGCTCCGCGGCGGCGACGGCACGATCGACATCCGTCGCCAGGTCGTCGAGCACCCCCGTCAGACGGCCCCGGTCCTCGGCCTCGATGACCACTGCATCGCGGAAGCGGCGCGCGTACGAACCTTCGAAGTCCGCGAGGGCGTCCTCGGCGGCCTGCCGACGGCTCCCGGCCTGACCGCGGAGTGTGTCAGCCGCCGACCGCGCGACCCGCGCCATCGCCTCGGCGCTCCCCGCGTCGAACTCGATGTCCCCCATGCACGATCCCCCGTCGTCGATGCTCATCCCCCAGCACCTGGAACATTACCGCACGGCCTCAGAGCACGTCGCCCCGGCCGCTGATCTTCAGCGCGTCGACGACGCCCTTGACCCGCTGCGCGTTCGCGCTCGTCGTGACGAGCAGCGCGTCCGGAGTGTCCACGACCACGATGTCCTCGACGCCGATCAGCGATATGAGCCGCTGGCTGTGCGAGACAACGATGCCGCTCGAGGAGTCCGCGAGGATGCGCGCGCCGTCGCCGAGCACCGCGAGGTTGTTCGCCCGACCACCGGACTGCAGCTTCGCGAGCGACGCGAAGTCGCCGACGTCGTCCCAGTCGAAGTCCCCGGGCACGACCGCCATCCGGCCGGCTGCCGCCGCGGGCTCGGCGACCGTGTAGTCGATCGCGATCTTCTCGAGCCCGGGCCAGATCGCGTCGACGACCGCACCGCGCGACGAGGTGTCCCAGGCGGCGGCGAGCTCCTCGATCCCGGCGAGCAGCTCGGGCTTGGTCCGACCGATCTCGGCGAGCAGGACGTCGGCGCGGGCGATGAACATGCCCGCGTTCCAGAGGTAGGTGCCCTGCTCGACGTACGAGCGGGCGGTGTCGAGGTCGGGCTTCTCGACGAACGACCGGACCGCGTGCACGGTCGGCGCACCCTCGATGCCGATCGGCTCGCCGTGCGCGTGGATGTAGCCGAACCCGATGGCGGGCTCGGTCGGGGTGATGCCGATCGTGGTCACGTACCCGGCTCGCGCCGAAGCGACCGCCTCGCGCACCGACCGACGGAAGCCGCGGGCGTCGCCGATGACGTGGTCGGCTGCGAAGGACCCGACGACGACGTCCGGTTCGCGGCGGTGCAGGATCGCCGCGGCGAGACCGATCGCCGCGGTGCTGTCCTTCGGCTCGCTCTCGAGCACGACGTTGTGGTCCGCGACGCCGGGCAGCTGCGCCTCGACCGCCGCCCGGTGCGCACGGCCGGTGACGACCATGATCCGCTGGTCACCGGCCAGCGGCGCGAGGCGGTCCCAGGTCTGCCGCAGCAGCGAGGTGCCGGAGCCGGTCAGGTCGTGCAGGAACTTCGGCGCGTCGGCGCGCGACAGCGGCCACAGCCGGGAGCCGATGCCGCCGGCCGGGATGATCGCGTAGAAGTCCTCGAGTGCGTCTGCCACGCGCTCACCGTACCGGTCCCGCCGGACGCGACCTGGACGCCGCCCGCACGGTGCCCGGAAGCACCAGCGAGCGCTGCGCGCCGGACCGGGCCCCGATCCTCCCGTCCGGGTGTTCACCACCTGCCTGCCGGGCGTTCACGCGGACCGCACCACCCGGTCACGCCGCTCCCGGAGCATGGACCGCACCATGAGCGCACGCAGCGTGGAGCGCGGCACGTCCCAACGGACCGTGGCCGTCGTGACCGAGAGCTTCCTGCCCACCCTCAACGGCGTCACCACCAGCGTCCTGGCGGTCCTCGACCACCTGGAGCGCCGTGGGCACCGCGCGGTCGTGATCGCCCCGGACACCCCCGGACTCGCGCAGTTCCGCTCGAAGACGCAGGTGGAGCGCTACCGCTCCTTCGACGTCCACCGCGTCCCGGCGGTGGCGTACCGCCAGTTCCCCGTCGCCCTCCCCCACCCGGTGCTCGACACGATCCTCGCCGCCTCCGGCGCCGACGTGCTCCACGCCGCCAGTCCGTTCCTGCTGGGTGGACGCGCCATCACGGCGGCCGGGAGGCTCGGCATCCCCTCCGTCGCCGTGTTCCAGACCGACGTGGCCGGGTTCGCACGCCGCAACGGCCTGACCGCGACCGTCCCGTTGGTGCGCAGGATCCTCGGACGCATCCACGCCGGCGCGTCGCTGACGCTCGCGCCGTCGAGCGCGACCGCCGCGATGCTCGCCGAGGACGGCGTCCCGCGGGTGACGCGGTGGGGCCGGGGCGTCGACACGACGCTCTTCCACCCGGACCGTCGGCACAGCGCGTCGGTGCGTGCGGCACGTCGGCGGATCGCACCGGACGGCGAGACGATCGTCGGCTACGTCGGGCGGCTCGCGCCCGAGAAGGAGGTCGAGCGACTCGCCGAGCTCGGCGGCCTCCCCGGGATCCGGGTCGTCGTCGCCGGGGGCGGCCCGTCCCGCGCGTACCTGGAGCGTCGGCTCCGGCACCTCGACGTCACGTTCACCGGTCCGCTGCGGGGCGACGCGCTGGCCGACGCGTACGCGATGCTCGACGTCTTCGTGCACACGGGTCCCGCGGAGACCTTCGGCCAGACCCTGCAGGAGGCGCACGCGACCGGGCTGCCCGTGGTGGCACCGGCCGCCGGCGGTCCGCTCGACCTCGTCGCGCCGGGCCTCGACGGCGAGCTGTACGACCCGGACGTCCCGCAGGCACTGCGCCGGGCGGTGCTCGGGCTCGTCGGCGACCCGGACGCCGCGGCGCGGATGGGCTCGGCCGGGCGGCTCCGCGTCGAGGGCACCACGTGGGAGGCCATCGGCGACCAGCTCCTCGCGCACCACGACACGGCGCGGACGATCGGCGCGCCGCCTGCCCTGACGCGCACCGCGCGGGCCGGTCGGGACGAGAAGGTCAGCGCGGGCGCATAGGATGGGTCGTGTTCCACACGAACACGAACGGCAAGGGCTCGCCGATCGGCGAGCCCGTCCTATGGGAGGACTTGCTCATGGCCGAGCAGACCGCAGGCGGGACGACGGTGGTCGAACCGCGCGTGACGATCGATGCGCCGCGCGCGTCCCGGAAGCTCGAGGGGACGCTGTACCGCGGGTCCACGGGGATGTGGTCGTGGGTGCTGCACCGGATCACCGGCGTCGCGATCTACTTCTTCCTGCTGGTGCACATCCTCGACACGGCCCTCGTGCGGCTCTCGCCCGAGGCCTACAACGCCGTCATCGGGACCTACAAGACGCCGATCATGAACCTCGGTGAGATCGCTCTCGTGATGGCGATCGTCTTCCACGCCCTGAACGGCCTGCGCATCATCCTGGTGGACTTCTGGTCGAAGGGCCCGAAGTACCAGCGCGCCATGTTCTGGATCGTGCTCGTCGTGTGGGCAGTCCTCATCGCGGGCTTCCTCCCGCGCCAGCTCATGAACCTCGTCGCGGACTTCCAGTAGGCGAAGGGACGGGAGACGACCATGACCACACAGACCGTCGAGCCGCCTCGCTCGGCCAGCGCCGCACGCCGCACCACCAACTGGGAGAAGTGGGGGTGGATCTACATGCGCGCCTCGGGCGTCCTGCTCGTCGTGCTCATCTTCGGCCACCTCTTCGTCAACATGGTCGCGGGTGAAGGCGTCAAGCAGATCGACTTCGCCTTCGTCGCCGGCAAGTGGGCCAACCCGTTCTGGCAGGTGTGGGACTCGCTCATGCTGGTCCTCGCCCTGGTGCACGGCTCCAACGGCATGCGCACGATCATCAACGACTACGTCGCGAAGCCCGGGATCCGGAAGACCCTGCTGCTCGCCGTGCTCATCGCCTGCGTCGCACTCGTCGTGCTCGGGCTGCTCGTCTGCTGGACGTTCGATCCGTGCCCCGCCGGCGCCGCCGCTGCGGACCTGCCGTCGTTCTGCCCGGCGCGCTGACGATCCCCGACGACCGCTCCTCCTCCGAACGAAAGACCCCTGTGCCTGCGAACACCCCGACCGAGACCACGGTCCACCACCACCAGCACGACATCGTCATCATCGGCGCGGGCGGCGCCGGGATGCGCGCCGCGATCGAGGCCGGTCCGAAGGCCAAGACCGCCGTCATCTCGAAGCTCTACCCGACGCGCTCCCACACGGGCGCGGCGCAGGGCGGCATGGCCGCCGCACTCGCGAACGTCGAAGAGGACTCGTGGGAATGGCACACCTTCGACACGATCAAGGGCGGCGACTACCTGGTCGACCAGGACGCCGCCGAGATCCTGGCGAAGGAGGCCATCGACGCGGTCATCGACCTCGAGAACATGGGCCTGCCCTTCAACCGCACCCCGGAGGGCAAGATCGACCAGCGTCGCTTCGGCGGCCACACCCGCGACCACGGCAAGGCCCCGGTCCGCCGGGCCTGCTACGCCGCGGACCGCACGGGCCACATGATCCTGCAGACGCTGTTCCAGAACTGCGTGAAGCTCGGCGTCGAGTTCCACAACGAGTTCTACGCGCTCGACCTCGTCATGGTGGACGTCACGGGCGACGACGGCGTCACGCGCAAGCAGCCGGCGGGCGTCGTCGCGTACGAGCTCGCCACGGGTGACCTGCACGTCTTCCACGCCAAGGCCGTGATCTTCGCGACCGGTGGCTTCGGCAAGATGTTCAAGACCACCTCGAACGCCCACACCCTGACCGGCGACGGCGTCGGCATCGTCTGGCGCACCGGCCTGCCGCTCGAGGACATGGAGTTCTTCCAGTTCCACCCGACCGGCCTCGCCGGCCTCGGCATCCTGCTCACCGAGGGCGCCCGCGGCGAGGGGGCGATCCTCCGCAACGCCTCCGGCGAACGCTTCATGGAGCGCTACGCCCCGACGATCAAGGACCTCGCTCCCCGCGACATCGTCGCCCGGTGCATGGTGCAGGAGGTCGCCGAGGGCCGCGGTGCCGGCCCGAACAAGGACTACGTCCTGCTCGACTGCACGCACCTCGGTGCCGAGGTCCTCGAGACGAAGCTGCCGGACATCACCGAGTTCGCGCGCACCTACCTCGGGGTCGACCCGGTCGTCGAGCCGGTGCCGGTCATGCCGACCGCGCACTACGCGATGGGCGGCATCCCGACGAACGTCAAGGCCGAGGTCCTGTACGACAACACAACCGTCGTCCCCGGTCTGTACGCCGCCGGCGAGTGCGCGTGCGTGTCCGTGCACGGCTCGAACCGCCTCGGCACGAACTCGCTGCTCGACATCAACGTGTTCGGCAAGCGCTCCGGCAACAACGCGGCCGAGTACGTCCAGACCGCGGAGTTCCTCCCCCTGCCGGAGGACCCGGCCGCCGGGATCCGCGACATGCTCGCGCAGCTGCGCTCCTCGACCGGCACCGAACGCATCGCCGTGCTGCGCAAGGAGCTGCAGGACGAGATGGACAAGAACGCGCAGGTGTTCCGCACCGACGAGTCGCTCGGCAAGATGACCGAGACCATCCACGAGCTGCGCGACCGGTTCCGCAACGTCGCCGTGCAGGACAAGGGCAAGCGGTTCAACACCGACCTGCTCGAGGCGGTCGAGCTCGGCTTCCTGCTCGACCTGGCCGAGGTCGTCGTCTACTCCGCGCGCAACCGCAAGGAGAGCCGCGGCGGACACATGCGCGACGACTACCCGAAGCGCGACGACGAGAACTACATGCAGCACACCATGGCGTACCTGACGGGCGACCCGCACTCGTCACTCGCCGACGACCACATCACGCTCGACTGGAAGCCCGTCGTGGTGACGCGCTACGAGCCGATGGAGAGGAAGTACTGATGACCGACACCCTGGTCTCCGACGCCCCCCGCACCGACACCGTGCAGGACGCCCCTCCCGGATCGTTCCCCGTGACGGTGATCGTCCGGCGCTTCGACCCCGAGGTCGACGATGAGCCGCGCTGGCAGGACTTCGACGTCATGATGCTGCCGACCGACCGCATCCTCGACGCCCTGCACAAGATCAAGTGGGAGCAGGACGGGTCGCTGACGTTCCGCCGTTCCTGCGCGCACGGCGTGTGCGGGTCCGACGCGATGCGGATCAACGGGCGCAACCGTCTGGCGTGCAAGACGCTCATCAAGGACCTCGACGTGTCGAAGCCGATCTACGTCGAGGCGATCAAGGGCCTGCCGCTCGAGAAGGACCTCGTCGTCGACATGGAGCCCTTCTTCCGGTCCTTCCGCGAGGTCCAGCCGTTCCTGCAGGCGTCGAGCAAGCCGGAGAAGGGCAAGGAGCGCGTGCAGTCCGTCGCGGACCGCGCCCGCTTCGACGACACCACGAAGTGCATCCTCTGCGCCGCGTGCACGTCGTCCTGCCCCGTGTTCTGGACCGACGGCCAGTACTTCGGTCCTGCGGCCATCGTGAACGCTCACCGCTTCATCTTCGACTCCCGCGACGACGCCGCGAACGTGCGGCTCGACATCCTCAACGACAAGGAGGGCGTCTGGCGCTGCCGCACCACCTTCAACTGCTCCGAGGCCTGCCCGCGCGGGATCCAGGTGACGAAGGCCATCTCCGAGGTCAAGCAGGCGATCATGCGCGGCGGCGCGTGACGCCGGTGTGCACCGAGCGCCCAGCGGGATCTCGGCGAACGGCATGTCGGCGCCCGGTAGGCTCGCGGCCATGACGTTCGCGGAGACCCGCCCCATCCTCGACCAGCTCGGCTACACCGTCCGGTACGTGCAGCTCCCCGGGGAGCAACTGCACGAGCCGCCGGTGGAGGGCGCGCTCCGCATCGTGCCGGCAGAGCAGCCGGACGACTTCGCGCTCGAGGTCGTCGACTACGGCACTGCGCGTCGGCTCGCGACCGCCCGTGGCGAGGCCGATGCGGTCGAGATGCTGCGGCGTTTCCTGAACCGCGCGTTCCCGGCGTCACGGGACATCCCCCGCCACGAGCTCGACGGGCTCCGCGACCGTGCCGCCTCGACGTACCCGCAGCTCGCGCAGCAGGTCGCCCAGGCCGGCGACCAGGGCCTGCGCATCCAGATCCCCGCTGGCGTGCCCGTCGACCGCGTCGGCGGTCCGGACGGCTACCTGCTGCACCCGCTCGACACCCCGCTCCCCCAGCGCTCCCTGCCGCCGCACGTCGCGGCAGCACCCGAGGTGCACCGGTACGTCGTCGACCGGCCGTTCCTGGTCGAGGTCTCGTTCGTGCAGCCCTGGTTCGACCAGCCCGGCGGTGCGCTGCGCTTCCGGACCGCGGACCCGTCGGTCACGATCCGCGACCTCGTCGTCGACGGCTCGCTCGTCCGACTCCGCGTGGTCTGACCGGCGGCGCCCGGCTCGAGCACGACGAAGCGGCCCACCCCGTGAGGGATGGGCCGCTTCGTCGTGCTGCGGGTCTCGGCGCGGGTGTCGGCTCAGTACCCGCCGGTGGTGCCCTGCATGTTCGCCGCTGCGGAGAACACGACGATCATCGACACGATGCTGAGCACGATCGAGAGGGCGCTGATGATCACGCCCGCCAGGGCCAGACCACGGCCGCGCTCACCGGTGCGCTTGAGCTGCACGAGCGCGATGATGCTCACGACGAGTCCGGCGATGTTCACGACGAAGGCCAGGACGAACCCGACGATCGCGAGGACGCTGAAGCGGTCGGACGCCGGCGCTGCGGGCTTGTACGGCTGGGCGGTGGTCATGGGGTCCCCTCGGGAAGTGTGCTGCAGGACCAGACCGGGCGGCTGGTCGGCACCAATGTACCGGCGGAGGGGCGTCCCGTCCGCGGCGCGACGTCAGGCCGTCGGCTGGCCGTCCGGGCGGTCGTACTGCGCGCCCGCGGGGTTCGACTCGAGCGCACCGAACACGATCGCCGCGATGCCGGTCACGAGCGAGATGAGCCAGAAGGGTCCGGCGAGGTTCGCGTCGTGCACCCGGCGCCACCCGAGCGCGAAGGTCGGCACGATGGTCGCCGCCCACCACACGAAGTACAGGACGAGGAACAGGATGCCGACGACCGGGATCGAGCCGTTCGAGGTGGACTGCCCGTACTCGTCGACCGTCGTGGACGACGCGGCCCAGGCGATCATCCCGGCGATGTACCCGCCGAACAGGATCGTCGTGACGATCGCGTTCGCGAGGAACCAGTACCAGAACTCGCCGCGGCTGGCGCGACCGTCGAACCGCGCGTACTTCTTCCAGAACCGGGTGAAGGCGTCGAGGAACCCGATGCCGTACCAGGGTGCCCAGAGGGGCGGGGCGCCGCTCGCGTCCCGCGGGATCGGGCCGGCGGGGACGTACTGCGGGTAGGGCTGGCCCGGCTGGGGCTGCTGGCCGTACGGCTGCTGCGGCTGTCCGTACTGGGGCTGCTGACCGTACGGCAGCTGCGGCTGCCCGTACTGCTGCGGCTGCCCGTACTGCTGCGGCTGCCCGGACGGCTGCTGGTCGCCGGGCTGGTCCGGCTTCCCCCACTGCGGGGTCTGGTCGTTCGTCATCGTCCTGCCTCCGGTCGGTCGTGTCGGGCTCCCTCGGGGTTCGACGGCAGGAGACCGAAGACGATCCCCACGATCCCGACGAACACCGCGATCAGGTACAGCGCACCGGGCAGGTTCGCGTCGTGCAGACGCCGCCATCCGAGGGCGAGGGTCGGCACGATGGTCGCGAGCCACCACAGCGCGGGCAGGGCCAGGAGGAGCCAGAACACCGGCCCCGGCGGGGTCGTGGCCTGGTAGACCTGGCCGCCGCCGAGGTCGTAGGTCCGGTACTCGACCGTCGCCACACGGTAGGCGATCGCGACCGTCACCAGGATGAAGGACAGCCCGGCGACCACCAGGTACGCCCACCAGAACTCGCTGCGACTCGCACGACCGCTGAAGGTCGCGTACTTGCGGAAGAAGCGTCCGACCGCCTGCCCGAACGACGCGCCGTACCGGGGCGCCCACATGGGCGGCTCACCCGCTGGGCCGCCGGACGCCGGCTCGGTCGCGGTACGGTACGGCGCTCCTGGTTGATGCTGTGTCACGGTGTCCCCCTCGTGGTCGGTGCTGCGTTCCCCACGATCCAACCAGAACGACCGGCCCACATGTCACACCTGATCGGGTCGGTCGAACCGCTGCCCCTGGGGATCGGTCCCGATCAGTCCGACGATCAGCGCGAAGAGCACGCCGATCGGCGGGATGATGAAGAAGAGGGCGAAGTACCCGGACAGGTTCACGTCGTGCAGGCGCCGCATGGTCAGCGCGACGAAGCCGATCGCGCACGCCAGCGACCAGAGCGTCGTGATGCCGTCGTCCGCGTTCGAGACGAAGGGCAGCCCGTCGAGCAGGCCGCCGAGGATGCCTGCCACCACCGATCCGATCGCGTACCAGAGCGCCCAGAACCAGAACTCGCTGCGGCTCGCGCGGCCGTCGAACCGGACGTACTTCTTCCAGAAGCGGGTGAACGCCTCGTGGAACGGGATGCCGTACCACGGCGCCCACAGCGGCGGGACCTGCCCCCGACCGGGCGCGGGCGGCCGCTGGCCGTACTGCGCCTGGCCGTACTGCGGCTGGCCGTACTGCTGCTGCGTGTACGGGGGCTGCTCCCCGTACGGGGGCTGCTGCCCGTACGGGGGCTGCTGCCCGTACGCGGGCTGCTGCGTGTACGGGGGCTGCTGGCCGTACTGCGGCTGCTGCTGACCGTAGGGGTCCTGGTTGCTCATGGGGTCCTCCCGGATCGCGGTGCCCTCCGAGTCTGGCAGCCCACCGGACCGCCCCACGTCCCCCTGCAGGCGGATCCGCGCCGACCGACCGGTGTCAGGGCACCAGCGCCAGCTTGCCGCCGGGGTGCTGCGACTCGAGCACCTGGGCGGCCTCCCGCGCGTCGGCGAGCGGGAACGTCCGCGCCACGGGCACGACCAACCGACCCTCCGCTGCCAGGTCGACGAGCCGCTGCCGCACGGAGTCCCGGAACGCCTTGCTCTCGGGCTGCGCGCCACCGACGGCCTGGATGCCGTCCGCCTCCGCGCGGCTGAAGGCGGCGATCGTGACGATCCGGCTCCGGTCCGCGACCACCGCGAGCGAGACGTCCACGGCCTCGTCGCTCCCGACGCAGTCCAGTGCCACGTCGACACCGGACGGTGCGAGGGAACGGATGCGTGCCTCCAGACCGTCGCCGTACGCGACCCACTCGCCACCGAAGCGGCGGACGGTGTCGGCGTTGCGCTCGGAGGCCGTGCCGATGACCCGTGCCCCGAGCAGCCGCAGCTGCTGGAGCAGGCTCACGCCGACGGCACCGGACGCGCCGTGGACGACCACGGTGTCCGACCCTTCGGCGCGCGTGACGCGGAGCATGTCGGCAGCGGTCGTGCCGGCGAGGAGCAGGTTCGCCGCCTCGGGGAACCCGAGGGACGCGGGCTTGGCGAAGACGTCGGCGGCGGGCACGGTGATCCGCTCCGCCCAGCCGCCGGAGACGCGGAAGGCCAGGACCGCGTCGCCGACGGCTCCGCCACCCGAGGCGATCGTGGTGTCCGGGCCGAGGGCGCTGATGGTCCCGGCGACCTCGTACCCGATCGGGATCGGCAGGTCGGACGGGTCGCCCTGCCGGGTGTGCTTCGTGTCGGCGGGGTTCATGCCGGCGGCGCGGACGTCGATCGTGACCTCGCCCGGGCCGGGGGCACGGACGTCGGTGTCGGCGTACTCGAGGACCTCGCTGCCGCCGAACCGCGGGGCGACCCAGTGCTTCGTCATGGCGCCGACGCTACGCCGGGACACCCGGACGCCACCGAGACACCGCCGGGTCGCCGAGACGGAGCCGGATCCGGCGGCGTCGCGCGGGCGAAGGGGCGTCTCGGGGAGAGCGCAGCGGCTCGTCCCGGGTGACGGGCCGGCTCCCGGACGGACGGGAGGCGCGGTGCCAGCCGGCACCGCGCCTCCCGTCCGTCCTGGGGTCGCGTCTCAGGCGCGCGCTGCGCGCACCCGCTCCGTGAACGCGGCGTGCAGCGGGTGCTGCGCGTCGAGCCCGGTGATCTCGGTCGCGACGTCCGCGTCCGCGCGGTCGGACCGGAGCAGCTCCTGCAGCTCGACGCTCTGCTCGTCGTCCGCGACGTCGAAGCGCAGGGCCGCACCCATCGCGTCGAGCAGCGCGGTCGGCTCGGTGCCGTCCTCGGCCAGGGCGGCCGCCGGCGAGACGAAGCGCTCGTCGCGGGACAGCTTGCGGAGCGGCTGCCGGCCGACCCGGGTGACCGTGTCCGGCAGGTGCGGGTTCTCGAAGCGGCCGATGATCGCCTCGACGTAGGAGCGGTGCACCTCGGGGTCGAGCTCGTGGCGGCGCACGAGCAGGTCGCTCGTCTCGGCGAGGACCGACTCGAGCTCGGAGCGCACGGCGGGGATCGCGATCGCGTCGGAGATCTTGTCCGCCCCGGCGAGGAAGCCGTGGTACGCGACGGTGGCGTGCCCGGTGTTGACCGTGAAGAGCTTCCGCTCGATCGACGCCGCGAGTCCGTCGACGTAGTGCGCGCCCGGGATCTCGGGCTCGGAGCCGCCGAACGGGGTGCGGTCGATGGCCCACTCGTAGTAGGTCTCCACCGTGACGTCGAGGCCGGCGCCCTCGGGCTGGGCCGGGACGATGCGGTCGACGGCGGTGTTCGCGAAGACGGCCTTGGCGAGGGCGGCGTCGCGCTCGTCGGTCGGCAGTGCCTCGACGATGGAGTCGCGGAGCCGGTCGGTGGCGTTGATCGCGTTCTCGCACGCCATCACGGCCAGGGGCGCCGCGTCGGCGTCGCGCCGCCGGAGTGCCGCGGCGATCACGGGGGCGATGAACTTCAGGACCGTCGGGCCCACGGCGCAGGTGACCACGTCGGCCGCGGCGACCTCGGCTATGACGCCGGCCTCGTCCTGGGCGCTGTTGACGGCCCGGAACCCGGTGACCTCGTGGTCCTGGGCGCCCTGGCCGACCTCGTGCACGGTGTAGGAGTCCGCCGCGGCGAGGGCGTCGATCAGCGGGGCGGCGACGTCGGCGAACACGACCTCGTAGCCGGCCTCGTGGAGCAGCAGCCCGACGAAGCCACGACCGATGTTGCCGGCGCCGAAGTGGACCGCGGTGCGCGTGCCGGAGGTCACTCGTTGACCTCGCCGAGGATCGACAGGATCGCCGCGGTGTCCGGGGCGTCGGTGAGCTTCTGGACCTCGTCCTCGTCCGAGAACACGATCGCGATCTTGGACAGGATGTCGAGGTGCTCGTTGTTCACGCCCGCGATGCCGACCACGAAGCGCACGGGGTTGCCGTCCCAGTCGATCGGGGTGGCGTAACGGATGAACGACAGCGCGGACGACTTGATCGCGTCCTTCGCGTCGTTGGTGCCGTGCGGGATCGCGAGGAAGTTGCCCATGTACGTCGAGACGCTCTTCTCACGTTCGAGCATCGCCGGGTAGTAGTCCGCCGTGACCGCGCCTGCAGCCTCGAGGATCTCGGCGGCCTCCTTCATCGCCTCCGACTTGGTCGGAGCGGTGTCCTCCGTGTGGATGCGGATCTGGCTCTCCTGCAGGACGGGCATGGGGTTCTCCTTGCTGTTCGAGGACGTGGTGGAGGGGGCGGGCCTCGGCCCACCCCCTCCGATACTGCACGCTGTTACTGGTTCTTGAGCTGGTCGACGACCTGGTCGTACTGCGGCGCGTTCATGAAGTTGCCGACCGACACGTGCTGTGCGTTCGGGTTCTTCTGCCGGGCGCGGTCCGTCAGCTCCTCCTGCGTGATGATGAGGTCCTCGGTGCCGTCGAGGTTCGCGATCGCCTTGTTGACGACCGTGACGCCCTCGATGCCTGCCTTCTTCACCTTGTTCCGCAGGACGCTGGCGCCCATCGCGCTCGAGCCCATGCCGGCGTCGCAGGCGAACACGACGCTCTCGACGCGGGTCGCCGTCGCGGTGCCGGAACCGACACCACCGAAGGCGGCCTCGGTCTCCTCCTCGGAGCGCGGGGCGTTGTTGCCGAGCAGGCCCGAGGTCGCGGCGTTGACGTCGCGGCCCTTGTTGGCCTGGAGCTTCGCCATCGCGGCGGTCATGTCGCCACCGCCGTTGGCGAGGTCACGCTTCCGGCTCGCGAGCAGGAAGAACGAGGCCACCGCGAACGACACCGCCGCGGAGAGGACGACCGACAGGATGACGCCGACGTAGCTGTCCTTCGCCGTCGCCGTGAGCACCGCGATGATCGAACCGGGCGACGCCGGGGCGACGAGGCCGGACTGGAAGGCCACGTTCGTCGCGACACCGGTGGCGCCGCCGAGGATGACCGCGAGGAACAGGACCGGCTTCTGCAGCACGTACGGGAAGTAGATCTCGTGGATGCCACCGAAGAACTGGATCAGGATGGCGCCGGGAGCGGTCGAGCGGGCGATGCCGACACCGAAGAAGGTGAAGGCGAGCAGGATGCCGAGACCGGGGCCGGGGTTCGCCTCGAGCAGGAACAGGATGCTCTTGCCGGACTGCTGGACCTGCTGCGCGCCGAGCTGGTCGAGCACACCGTGGTTGATGGCGTTGTTGAGGAAGAACACCTTGGCGGGCTCGATGATGACGCTGGCGAGCGGCAGGAGCGAGCTGTCGACGAGGAACTTCACCGCGGCGCCGAGGCCCTCGGCGATCAGCTTGAACAGCGGGGCGAGCCAGAAGAAGCCGATGAGCGCGAGCGCGAAGCCGAGGATGCCGGCCGCGTAGTTGTTCACGAGCATCTCGAAGCCCGGCTTGATCTTGCCGTCCCAGATCTTGTCGACCTGCTTGATGAGGTACGCGCCGAGCGGGCCGCAGATCATCGCGCCGAGGATCATGATCGTGCCGTTGGCGCCGATGATGACGCCCATCGCCATGATCGAGCCGACGACCGCGCCGCGGGTCTCGTAGATCATCCGGCCGCCCTGGAAGGCGATCGCGAGCGGGATCAGGTAGGTCAGGATCGGGCTGACGAGACCGATGTTCGCGACCCCGTTCGTCTCGCCGAAGCCGCCGAGGACGCCGACGGGCGTCCAGCCGGTCTCGATGAAGAACGCGGTGATGAGGCCCCACGCGATGAAGATCGCGATGTTGGGCATGACCATGCCGGAGAGGAAGGTGCCGAACTTCTGCACGGCGACGCGTGCGCCGCCCCGCGACTTCGCGGGAGCGTCGGGCGCTGCAACGGACGACGTTGTCATGTGCCTGGCTTTCTGTGATGGGTGCTGCAGTGGTGGAGGGTGTGGGGTGATGCTGTGCTGCGGTGGTGCTGCGGCTAGACGGCGTGCGCTGCGGCCGCGGCGGACTTGGCAGCCGCCGCGGTGCTCGCGGCGAGCGCCGCCTTCGCCATCTCGCGGGCCTGGTCGAGCGTGTGCTTGCCGAGTTCGGCGCGCACGTCGGCAAGGGCCGCGGGGGTCATCGAGAGGGTGGTGGCGCCGAGGCCGACGAGCACGACGGCGAGCAGCGGGTCGGCCGCCGCCTCGCCGCAGATGCCGACCGCCTTGCCGGCGGCCTGCCCGGCCTGGCCGAGCTGCGCGACGAGGCGCAGGACGGCGGGGTGCCACGGGTCCTGGTAGGACGCGACGGTGCCGAGCATGCGGTCGGCGGCCATCGTGTACTGGGTCAGGTCGTTCGTGCCGATCGACACGAAGTCGGCGTGCGTCAGGACCTGCTCCGCCATCAGGGCGAGCGACGGCACCTCGGCCATCACCCCGGCGGTGCGGATCCCGAGGTCGCGGGCGAGGTCGACGAAGTACTCGGTCTCCTCGGCGTCGGCGACCATCGGGGCCATCACCCAGAGGTTGGCCTCGGTCGCCGCGTCGGCCTGCGCGAGGGCGGTGAGCTGGTCGCGCAGCACCTCCTCGTGGTTCCGGAGGGCGCGGAGGCCGCGACGGCCGAGCGCCGGGTTCTCCTCGTCCTTGTCGGTGAGGAACGGCAGGGGCTTGTCGGCGCCGGCGTCGAGCGCGCGGACGACGACCTTCTTGCCCGGGAACGCCTCGAGCAGCTGGCGGTAGGACGCCGTCTGCTGCTCGACGGTCGGGGCCGTCGGCGCGTCGAGGAAGAGGAACTCGGTGCGGAAGAGCCCCACGCCCTCCGCACCGAGAGCAACGGCACCGGCGGCGTCGGCGGGGCTGCCGAGGTTCGCCAGGAGCGGGACGGTGTGGCCGTCGGCGAGCGCACCGGCAGTGAGCGGCGCGGACGCGGCGGCGGCACGCTCGGCGATGCGGCGCTCGACGTCGGCGACGAGCTCGTCCGACGGGTCGGTGACGACCGTGCCGGCCGCGGCGTCGACGACGACCTCGGTGCCGTCGGCCAGGGCGTCCGCCCCGGTGACGCCGACGATGGCCGTGATGCCCTTGGCGCGGGCGAGGATCGCGGTGTGCGAGGTCGGGCCGCCGTCACGGGTGACGAGCGCCTGCACCTTGTCGAGGTCGAGGAGTGCGGTGTCGGCCGGCGCGAGGTCGCGGGCGACGAGCACGAAGGGGGTGTCCGACTCGGGGACGCCGGGAGCGGGGACGCCGCGGAGCTTCGCGACGATGCGCTGCGCCACGTCGTCGAGGTCGGCGGCACGCTCCCCCATGTAGCCGCCCATGCCGACGAGCAGGTCGCGGAACTGGCCGAACGCCTCGAACACGGCGCGCTCGGCGTTGGTGCCGCCGTCGATGCGGGCGTGCACGTCGTCGAGGAGCGTGGGGTCCTGCGCCATGAGCGCCTGCGCCTCGAGCACGGCCTGGGCGTCGCCGCCGGCGAGCTGCCCGCGCGTGTTGAGGTCCTCCGCGACCACGGCGAGCGCGTCGTGCACGGCCTGCTTCGCGTCGTCCGCGGAACCCTCGAGCGGGGCGGTCGACGGTTCGCCGAGCGGGTCCGCCATTCGGAGCACGGGGCCGTGGGCGACGCCACGGCCGACGCCGGTGCCGAGCAGTTCGGTCATTCGAGACTCCTTCATCTCACGCGGAGGTGCTTGGGGCTGCCGCGCGATGAACGAGGGCTCGACCGCGGCGGCGTGACGTCACACTACCCCGATCCACGTTGACAAACAAACACATCCGGGGATAAAAATGCAGAAACAGATGCCCGTTTGCGTCTGACGGACGAACCGATCCGCGCTGATCCGTCGAGATCGTGCCCGGTCGTGTCCGTTCTGTTCCGAGCACGCCGATCGACCGAGACGACGAGGTCCATGTACGCACCAGAGCGCCACCAGCGCATCGTCGAGCAGGCGCGGGCGCACGGCCGGGTCGACGTGAAGGACCTCGCCGAGCTCCTCGCGGTCACGCCGGAGACCATCCGGCGCGACCTCACGAGCCTCGAGCGGCGTGGCCTCGTCCGCCGCGCGCACGGTGGCGCCATCCCCGTCGAGCGGATCACCCTGCACCCGGGGGTCGGCGACCGCGGCGGCATCAACCAGGCCGAGAAGATGGTCATCGCCGAGGCGGCCCTCGGCGAGCTGCCCGAGAACGGCTCGGTGATGATCGACGCCGGGACCTCGACGATCTGCCTCGCCGAGATGCTCCCGACCGACCGGGGGCTGACCGTCGTCACGCACTCGCTCCCCGTCGCGATGGCCGTCGCGAACCGCCCCGGCATCGACCTGCACCTGCTGGGCGGCAACATCCGCAGCGACTCGCTCGCCGGCGTCGGGACGTGGACGCACCAGCTCATCGGCATGGTGAGCGTCGACGTCGCCTTCATCAGCATCAACGGCATCACGCCCGAGCGCGGCCTCACCACGCACAACATGGCCGAGGCCGCCGTGAAGAGCGCGATGATCAAGTCCGCGCGCCGGAGCATCCTGCTCGCCGACCACACGAAGTTCGGACGCGAGGAGTTCGGCCGCGTCGCCCCGCTCGCCGCGATCGACACGATCATCACCGATCCCGCCGTCAACGCCGACCTCGTCCGCGAGGTCGAGGCGGCCGGCACCGAGGTCTTCTGGCCCGGCCGCGACTGACGTCCGGCCGCCAGGACCGTCCCACCCGGCGCTCGCTACCATGAGCGCCACCACCCCGTCGACAGGAGTTCATCGATGTCCGAAGCCACCCGCACCGTCACCGTCGCCAGCGCGTCCGGCCTGCACGCCCGCCCCGCCTCGCTGTTCGTCCAGACCGTCACCGCGTCCGGCCACCAGGTGACGATCGCCAAGGGAGACAAGTCCGGCAACGCCGGCAGCATCCTGGCCCTCCTCGGCCTGGGCATCGAGAACGGCGACGAGGTCACCCTGACGGTGTCCGGCGACGACGCCGACGCGACCGCCGACAGCCTGGTCGAGTTCCTGCAGACGGACCACGACGCGGCCTGAGCGCGCAGGTCGCGGTCGCGACCAGACGACGGACGGGAGGCACGGTGCCAGCTGGCGCCGTGCCTCCCGTCCGTCCGTGCGCGCTCGCACGGCCGTCATGGAGCAGATGACGTCGCGTCGCCCGTCCGCACCCGACAGTTGCTGCTCCACCGATGCAGGGACGGCGGCGGGACCGGCCGCGTCCGCGCCCGCCGATAAGGTGGTCGGCATGACACGCCTGCGCCTCGCATCCGTCAACGTGAACGGCGTCCGCGCCGCGTTCCGGAAGGGCATGGGCGACTGGCTCGCCACCCGCGACGTCGACGTGCTCGCCCTCCAAGAGGTCCGTGCGTCCACCGACGACCTGACCGGTCTGCTCGGCGACGAGTGGGACGTCGTGCACGACCCGGCGACGGCGAAGGGCCGGGCGGGCGTCGCGATCGCGTCGCGGAAGCGCGCGCACCTGCACCGCGTCGAGCTCGGCCCGGCCGACTTCGACTCGGCCGGCCGCTGGATCGAGGCCGACTACGAGGTCGGCGACGCCACGGTCACGGTCGTGTCGGCGTACGTGCACTCGGGCGAGGTCGACACCCCCAAGCAGGACGAGAAGTGGAAGTTCCTGGACGCGATGACCGAGCGGCTCCCGGCGCTCCGCGCACACAACCCGCTCGCGGTCGTCGTCGGCGACCTCAACGTCGGCCACGACCAGCGCGACATCAAGAACTGGAAGGGCAACGTCAAGCGTGCCGGGTTCCTCCCGCGCGAGCGTGCTTACTTCTCCCGGTTCTTCGGCGCCGACGGCGAGCAGGTCGAGGGCGCGGACGGCTCGACCGGACCGGGACTCGGCTGGGTCGACGTCGGTCGCGAGCAGGCCGGCGACGTCGACGGCCCCTACACGTGGTGGTCCTGGCGTGGCCAGGCGTTCGACAACGACAGCGGCTGGCGCATCGACTACCAGGTGGCGACTCCCGAACTCGCGGCGAAGGTCGCGCAGTACACGGTGGACCGCGCCGCGGCGTACGACCAGCGATGGTCCGACCACGCCCCCGTGGTCGTCGACTACGAGCTCTGATCCTCCTCCCACCCCCGCACCACCAGGACACCCCATGACCACGACGCGCATCTTCTCCGGGATCCAGCCCTCCGCCGGGTCCCTCCACCTCGGCAACTACGTCGGGGCGCTCATGCAGTGGCGCGACCTGCAGGACGACCACGACGCGATCTACTGCGTGGTCGACATGCACGCGATCACCTCGCCGCAGGACCCGGCCGAGCTCCGCGCGAGCACCCGGGCGACCGCGGCGCAGTACATCGCCTCGGGCATCGACCCGACGAAGTCGACGCTCTTCGTGCAGTCGCACGTCCCCGCGCACACCGAGCTGGCCTGGGTCCTCAACACCCTCACCGGCTTCGGCGAGGCCAGCCGGATGACCCAGTTCAAGGACAAGTCGGCACGTCAGGGTGCCGAGGCCGCGTCCGTCGGACTCTTCACCTACCCGATCCTGATGGCCGCGGACATCCTGCTCTACGACACCGCCGTCGTCCCGGTCGGGGACGATCAGCGCCAGCACGTCGAGCTGACCCGCGACCTGGCGAACCGCTTCAACTCCCGGTTCGGGGACACGTTCGTCGTGCCGGAGGCCAAGATCGGCACCGAGACCGCGCGGATCTACGACCTGCAGGACCCGACGAGCAAGATGAGCAAGTCGGCCGCGTCCGACAACGGCCTCATCCGCCTGCTCGACGACCCGAAGCGCACCGCGAAGAAGATCCGGTCGGCGGTCACCGACACCGAGCGCGAGATCCGGGCGGACCGGCAGGCGAAGCCCGGCGTCACGAACCTCCTCGCAATCCTGTCCGCGTTCACGCGCACGCCGGTCGCGACGCTCGAGGAGCAGTTCGTCGGCAAGGGCTACGGCGACCTCAAGGGCGCGGTGGCCGACGCCGTCGTCGCCGAGCTCGAGCCGGTGCGGGCGCGCACGCTCGAGCTGCTCGACGACCCCGCCGAGCTCGACCGCCTGCTCGCGGTCGGTGCCGACCGCGCGGAGTCCATCGCGCAGGCGACGCTCGCCCGGGTGTACGACCGCATCGGCTTCGTGCCCCGCACCCGCGGCTGACGATGCTGCCCGTCACGCTGTCGTCGGACCGGGTCCGGCTCGACCTTCCGACCCGGTCCGACACGGCGGCGATCACCGCGGCGTGCCAGGACCCCGACGTCGTGCGGTGGACCACCGTGCCGACGCCGTACACCGAGCAGCACGCACGGACCTTCCTGGACGCCCTCGTCGGCCCCGGGTGGGCATCCGACCGCGAGTACACCTGGGCGATCCGCCGCACCGAGTCGACCTGGCTCGAGGGCGTCGTGTCCTTCCGCACCGAGCACCGCGACCTCGGCTTCTGGCTCGCGCCGTCCGCGCGGGGCGCCGGGCTCATGCACGAGGCCGTCGGCCTGGTCATCCGGTGGGCGTTCTCCCAGGGCGCCGCGGACGTGTACTGGGAGTGCTACGAGGGCAACACCGCGTCGGCGTCCGTCGCCCGCTCGGCCGGGTTCTCGTTCACCGGTACCGGTCCGGCGCGCATCCCCGCCCGGGACGGCGCGCCCACGACGGCCTGGACCGGGCTCCGTCGCGCGGACGGCGTCCCGGCGTCGGCCCTGCCCTGGCCGGACGCATCGTTCCGCGACGGCGGTGTCGTTCGCTGACAGGGGACAAGTCGGTGACGCGTCACCACGCTCCCGTCGGTAGTGTCGGAGCGTGACCACGTCCCCCCTCCCGCCGGCCCGTCCGGCCGAGGTCCGTGCGATGCAGCGAGCGCTCGACCTCGCGGCCCGCGGACCCGTCGTCGGCGACCATGCCCGCGTCGGCGCCGTGGTGCTCTCCGCCGCCGGGGACGTCCTCGCCGAGGGCTGGCACAAGGGCGCGGGGACCCCGCACGCCGAGGTCGACGCGATGGCCAAGCTGTCGCCGGAGCAGCTCCGCGGGGCCACGGCCGTCGTGACCCTCGAGCCGTGCAACCACACCGGACGCACCGGCCCCTGCGCCGTCGCACTCATCGAGGCCGGCGTCGCCCGGGTCGTGTACGCCGTCGACGACCCGGGCGTCCAGGCGCGCGGGGGCGCCGACCGCCTGCGCGCCGCCGGGATCGAGGTGGTCTCCGGTGTCCTCGCGGACGAGGCCGAGGCCTTCCTCGAGCGCTGGCTGCTGTCGGTCCGCGCCGGGCGGCCGTGGGTCACCGTGAAGTGGGCGTCGAGCCTGGACGGTCGTGCCGCGGCCGCCGACGGCACGAGCAAGTGGATCACCGGCGCGGCCGCCCGCCAGCACGTGCACGAGCAGCGTGCCGCGCACGACGCCATCCTCGTCGGCACGGGCACCGTGCTCACCGACGACCCGAGCCTGACCGCCCGCGGCGACGGCGGCGAGCTCCTCGCCGACCAGCCGCTCCCGGTCGTCCTGGGCGACCGCCCCGTGCCCGAGGACGCCGCCGTCCGTCGGCACCCCCGCGGCCTCGTGACCCTCCCCGGGCACGAACTCGACACCGCCCTGCGCAGCCTGCGCGACCACGGTGTCCACTCCGTCTTCGTCGAGGGGGGTCCGACGATCGCGTCCGCGCTGATCGCCGCGGGTCTCGTCGACGAGGTGCTCGTCTACCTCGCCCCGGTGCTGCTCGGAGGTCCCCGGACCGCCCTCGGCGACGTCGGGGTGGGAAGCATCGGCGAGCGTCACCAGTTGGACGTAACATCGACCACCAGCCTCGGCCCCGACCTGCTGGTCCGCGCACGACCCCACCGTTCCCGGCCCGGTACCGGACCGACGACGACGGCCGACGAGCGCGGAGACGACGGGGCTCACGACGACCGGAGCACCCCATGACCGACGCACTCACCTCCCCCACCCCGGGCAGCCCGGTCCAGTTCGAGGTCGCGACGAACGTCCCGACCACCCACGGCACCTTCCAGATGCGCGCATACCGCGACCTCGTCACAGGCGCGGAGCACGTCGCGATCATCGCGACGGACGACGACGGTTCGCTGCCCGGCCCCGGCGCGCTCGTGCGCGTGCACTCCGAGTGCCTGACCGGCGAGGCGTTCGGCTCGCTGAAGTGCGAGTGCGGACCGCAGCTCGACGCTGCGCTGGACACGATCGCCGCCGAGGGCGGTGTGGTCGTCTACCTGCGCGGGCAGGAGGGCCGGGGCATCGGCCTCATCAACAAGCTCAAGGCCTACCGCCTGCAGGAGGACGGTCTCGACACGCTCGACGCGAACCTGGCGCTCGGGCTCCCCGCCGACTCGCGGGAGTACGGCGGCGCGGCCGGCATCCTCGCCGACCTCGGGATCACGAGCGTCCGCCTGCTCTCGAACAACCCGGAGAAGCGGCGACAGCTCGAGGAGCACGGCATCACCGTCGAGTCCCTCGTGCCGCTCGTGGTCGGGGTCTCCGCGCAGAACGCCGGGTACCTCGACACCAAGCGCGACCGGATGGGGCACCAGCTCCCCGCGCACCTGCAGGCCGGCGCCGCGAGCTGACCACGAGCAGGGCTGCGCGGGCGACCGCGAAGCCCTGCTCGGAGCGGGCGACCGCCCAGCGCCGCGCCAACCGATCCTCGGTGGATTCGCAGCTGGGCGACCTCTGTCGTACGCTGGGTGCTCCGTCACGAGCGGTCCAACCCACCGAACGCACCCGGCAACGCCCCGCGCCACCCCGCGCGGACCAGCCGGTGTCCGCAGCTTCGGCACACCGCCGCGCTCGTCCGAGCGCTCCCCTCGGAGTCCCCCGCACCATGTTCGCCGCACCGGCACCCACGTCCACGACCACACCGGCCCCGGCCGCCGAGAACCCGCGCTCCCGCGTCGTCATCGCGAGCCTCGTCGGCACGTCGATCGAGTTCTACGACTTCTACGTCTACGCGACCGCCGCCGTCCTGGTCTTCCCGACGCTCTTCTTCCCGAACGAGGACCCGACGGCATCGCAGCTGTCGTCGTTCGTCACGTTCGCCCTCGCCTTCTTCGCCCGGCCCGTCGGGTCGATCCTGTTCGGGCACTTCGGTGACCGCATCGGCCGCAAGGCGACGCTCGTCGCGTCCCTGCTCGTGATGGGCGCCGCGACGTTCCTGATCGGCTGCCTGCCGACCTTCGCGAGCGTCGGGATCTGGGCGCCGGTGCTCCTCGCCGTGCTGCGCTTCGCCCAGGGCGTCGGCCTCGGCGGCGAGTGGTCCGGCGCGGCCCTGCTCGCGACCGAGAACGCCCCGAAGGGCAAGCGCGGGGTCTTCGGCTCGATGCCGCAGCTCGGCGCCCCGATCGGCTTCCTGCTCGCGAACGGTCTGTTCATCGCGATCAACGCCGCCATGCCCGCCGCCGCCGACGGCACCCCGAACACCGACTTCCAGGCGTGGGGCTGGCGCATCCCGTTCCTGCTGTCCGCGGTGCTCGTCATGGTGGGCCTCTACGTCCGCTTCAAGCTGGTCGAGTCGACCGTGTTCCGCGGCGTCCAGGAGAGCGGCACGGTCGCGAAGCTCCCGCTCAGCCGGGTGTTCCGCACGTCGTGGAAGGCCGTCGTCGTCGGCACGTTCGGCATGGTCGCCACGTACGTCCTCTTCTACTTCATGACGACGTTCACGCTGAACTACGGCACGAACCCGTCCGAGCCGGCACCGCTGCAGAAGCTCGGGCTCGGCTACAGCCGCGGTGAGTTCCTCACCCTGCTCATGATCGGCGTGGTGTTCTTCGGCATCTTCACCCCGATCGCCGGCTGGCTCGCGGACAAGTACGGTCGCCGCCGCACCCTGATCCCGACCACGGTCGGCATCGCCCTGTTCGGCCTGACGTTCCAGCTCTGGTTCGCCGCCGCCACCGGGCCGATCACCGTCGTGACGTTCCTGATCGTCGGGCTGTCGCTCATGGGCCTGACGTTCGGGCCGATGGGGGCGCTCCTGCCGGAGCTCTTCCCGACGAACGTCCGCTACACGGGCTCCGCGCTGGCGTACAACATCGCGTCGATCATCGGGGCCTCACTCGCGCCGACGATCGCGCTGCAGCTCTGGCAGCCGGACGGGAACATCTTCTTCGTCGGGCTGTACCTGACCGGGGCAGCCGTCGTGACGCTCGTCGCCCTCCTGCTCGTCCGCGAGACCAAGCAGGCCGGCCTCGCGGACGGGGACGCGATCGCCACGCGTCGCTGACGCGACCCCGATCGGACTGGAGCGCGCCCCGCTCAGCGGTGACGCGCCAGCGTCACGCGGGGCGCGCCGACCGAGCCTGCGAGGGAGGTGTGCCAGCTGGCACCGTGCCTCCCGTCCGTGCGTGCGCAGCGCGCACCCACCGGTCGGTGCGAGACTGGACGACGGCCGCCAGCACCTCCCGCACGGGCGGCAGGAACCAGGAACGATGAGTCTCTTCGCACGTGCCAAGAAGTCCGACGGGCCCCGCGCCAGCTTCGGACGGCTGCTGACCTACCTGTTCGAGAACAAGCCCGCGATGGCCGTGATCATCGTGCTGAGCGTCCTCGGAGCTGCCGCATCGCTCGCGCAGCCGCTCCTGGTGAACCAGGTCGTGACGGCCGTGCAGCAGGGCGACACCCTGTCGGTCCTCGTCTGGGTGCTCGTGGCGCTCGTGCTCGTGTCCGGACTCCTGAACGGCGTCCAGCACTTCCTGCTCCAACGCGCGGGCGAGGGCGTGGTGCTCTCGACGCGCCGCAAGCTCATCGCGCGGATCCTCAACCTGCCGATCTCGGAGTTCGACACGCGGCGCACGGGTGACCTCGTCTCCCGCGTGGGGAGCGACACGACGCTGCTGCGCGCGGTGCTCACGCAGGGGCTCATCGAGTCGATCGGCGGCGCGCTCACGTTCATCGGCGCGATCATCGCGATGGCCGTGATCGACCCGCTCCTCCTCGGCATCACGGTCGTCATCGTCCTCGTCGCGATCGTCGTCGTCGGCGGGCTCAGCCGGCGCATCCGCATCGCGTCGAAGCGGGCGCAGGAGAAGGTCGGCGACCTCACGGCCGCGATCGAGCGCGGCATCGGGGCCGTGCGGACCATCCGCGCCGCCGGTGCCACCGACCGCGAGGTCCGCGAGGTCGACGACCACGCGACCGAGGCCTACCGCCGCGGTCTCGACATCGCGAAGATGTCGGCGTTCGTCGTGCCGGTCGCGAGCATCGTCATGCAGGTCGCGTTCATCGCCGTCCTCGGTGTCGGCGGGGCACAGGTCGCCGCCGGGCAGATCACCATCGCGACGCTCATCACGTTCATCCTGCTGCTCTTCATGATGGTGATGCCGCTCGGGCAGGCCCTGGGCGCGGCGGTGGCCGTCGCGCAGGCGCTCGGCGCGCTCGGCCGCATCGAGGAGATCCTGCACCTGCCGACCGAGGACCAGGACGACGGCGCCGTGCGGGTGGCCGCCGCGACGGAGACGGACGACGCGATCGCGTTCGAGCACGTCACGTTCCGGTACGCGCGGGGCGCCGATGCGTCTGGCGCGGACGGGGCTGCGGGTGCGGGTGCCGTTGGTGACGGTGCTCCTGGTTCGGACGACGTCGTGCTGGACGACGTGTCCTTCCGGGTGCCGCGCGGTGCCCGGATCGCGCTCGTCGGGCCCTCGGGCGCGGGCAAGTCGACGACGCTCGCGCTCATCGAGCGGTTCTACGACCCGACCGCCGGCGTCATCCGGCTCGGCGGGGTCGACGTGCGCGGGCTCAACCGCGCGGAGCTCCGCGCCCAGATCGGCTACGTCGAGCAGGACGCCCCCGTGCTCGCGGGAACGATCCGGGCGAACCTGCTGCTCGGCTCGCCCGACGCGTCCGAGGCCGAGTGCGTCCGCGTGCTCGAGGCCGTGAACCTCGGCGACGTGCTGCACCGCGACCCTCGGGGCCTCGACGCGCAGGTCGGTGAGGACGGCGTGATGCTCTCCGGCGGTGAGCGGCAGCGGCTCGCCATCGCCCGGGCGCTCCTGGCGGCGCCGCCGATCCTGCTGCTCGACGAGTCGACCTCGTCGCTCGACGGGGTGAACGAGCAGAAGATGCGGCTCGCGATCGACGCCGTGGCCGAGGACCGCACCCTGCTCGTCATCGCACACCGGCTGTCGACCGTCGTGGACTCCGACGTCATCGTGGTGCTCGAGCACGGCCGCGTGGTGGGCACGGGCACGCACTCCGAGCTCGTGCAGTCCACCCCGCTGTACCGGGACCTGGCGAAGCACCAGCTCCTGGTCTGAGCCGTCAGGCGGCGAAGGGGTCCGGCGTCAGGACGTACACCGACTCCAGGTACTCCTCGATGCCCTCGTGCGACCCCTCGCGCCCGAGTCCGGAGGACTTCACCCCGCCGAACGGGAACGCGGCGTTCGACACGACGCCCGTGTTCAACCCGAGCATCCCCGTCTCCAGGCGCTCCGCCAGCCGCTGCCCGCGACGGAAGTCACCGGTGAACGCGTAGGCGACCAGGCCGTACTCGGTGTCGTTCGCGAGCCGGATGCCCTCGTCCTCGGTGGCGAACCGGGTGATCGAGACGACCGGGCCGAAGATCTCGGTCGTCAGGATGTCGGACCCCGGCTGCACGTCGTCCAGGACGGTGGGCGCGTAGAACGTCCCCGGCCGGTCGACCCGCTCCCCGCCGGTGATCAGCCGCGCCCCGCGCTGCACGGCGTCGTCGACCAGGGCCGCGGCCTTGTCCACCGCCCGGTCGTCGATGAGCGGCCCCATCGTCGTGCCGTCCTCGGTCCCGCGACCGATGCGGAACGCGTCCACCTTCGCGGTGAGCGCCGCGGTGAAGGCGTCCGCGATGCCCTCCTGCACGAAGAAGCGGTTCGCGGCGGTGCAGGCCTCGCCGACGTTCCGGAACTTCGCCTGCATCGCGGCCTCGACGGCCTGGTCCAGGTCGGCGTCGTCGAAGACCAGGAGCGGAGCGTTGCCGCCGAGCTCCATGCTCGTCTTGAGGACGGTGTCCGCGGCCTGCTTGAGGAGCGCCGAGCCGACCGGGGTCGACCCCGTGAAGGTGAGCTTCCGGAGGCGTCGGTCGGCGAGGATCGGCGCGGACAGGCCCTTCGCGTCGAGGGACGACACGACGTTGAGCACGCCGTCCGGCAGCCCCGCACGGCGGAACAGCTCGACCAGGAACAGCGTCGTGAGCGGGGTGAGCTCGGCGGGCTTGAGCACCACGGTGCAGCCGGCGGCCAGGGCGGGCCCGATCTTCCGGGTCGCCATCGCGAGCGGGAAGTTCCACGGGGTGATCGCGTACACCGGGCCGACCGGCCGGCGCAGGACGATCCCGCGGCCGGTGCCCTCCGGGTTCGTGCGGTAGTCGCCGTGGATCCGGACGGCCTCCTCCGAGAACCAGCGGAGGAACTCGGCACCGTAGGTCACCTCGCCCCGCGACTCGGCGAGGGGCTTGCCCATCTCGAGGGTCATGAGCGCGGCGAGGTCGTCCTCGTGCTCGAGCGCCAGGTCGAAGGCCCGGCGTAGGATGTCCGACCGCGTGCGGGGCGGTGTCGCCGCCCACGACTCCTGCGCGGCGGCAGCGGCGTCGAGGGCGGCCATGCCGTCCTCCGGTGTGGCGTCGGCGACCTCGGCGAGGACCTCCCCCGTCGAGGGGTCCCGGACGGCGAACGTCGCGCCACCGCTCGCGGCCCGCCACTGCCCGCCGATGAACAGGCCCGTCGGCACACCCGTCACGCGGACGTGCTCGTCCGCCACGGTCGTGGTCGGGCCGCCGTCGTGCTCGGTGCCGGTGGTGTCGGTGGTGCTGGTGGTGTCGGTCACAGTACTGCTCCTCCGGGGTTCGCGAGCCCCTCGTCCATGTCGCTGCGGTCGACGTGTCCGCCGACCGCTCGGATGTCGTCGAGCGCCGCAGCGCTCCGGTCCGGGTCGACGCCCGCCACCAGGTCCTCGTACACGGCGACGTCGAGGCCGGCTTCGCGGGCGTCGAGCGCCGAGGCACGGACGCAGTGGTCCGTCGCGATGCCGACGAGGTCGACCGTGGTCACGCGGCGCTCCGCCAGCAGGTCCGGCAGGGCGGTGCCGTCCTCGGTCACGGCCTGGAACGCCGAGTAGTCGGGACGACCCTGCCCCTTGAACACGTGGACGTCCAGGACCGAGGTGTCGAGGGCCGGGTGGTACTCGGCGCCGGCGGTACCGCCGACGCAGTGCACGGGCCAGGTGTCGACGAAGTCCGGGCCCGCCGCGCCGGCGAAGTGACCGCCGTTGTCGTCGTCGCCGTGGTGCCAGTCGCGGGACCCGACGATCAGGTCGTACTCGTCGGCGTGCCGACCGAGGAACGCGGTGATGCGCTCCGCGAGGGCGGCCCCGCCGGCGACGCCGAGCGCACCGCCCTCCGTGAAGTCGTTCTGGACGTCGACGACGAGCAGTGCCCTGGCCATGCCGTCCATCCTGCACCCGGCGGCTCCGAGCTCGGTCGGCCGCAAAGGCGACGCGCGCAGGACTCAGCGGAGCGCGAACAGGGCGGCGTCCGTCGCGGGGTCAGGACCCGGTGAGCTGCCCGCCGCACGAGTAGGTGGCCGCGGTCACGGCGTCGAGCGCGGGGAGCGCCGCCGCCCGCGACGAGCCGATCGCGTAGAAGGCGAACGTCAGCCGGGTGCCGTCCGCCGCGTCGATGTAGCCGCCGAGGGTGTTCGCGCTGTCGATCCACCCGGTCTTGGCGTGCACCTTGCCGCGCGCCACGGCGTTCGCCCCGGTGAAGCGGCTCGCGAGCGTCCCCGACTGCCCGGCCACCGGCAGCGACTCCGCGAGGGTCCCGAGGCCCTTCGCGCCGGCCGCGACCTGGACCATGAGGTGGGCGACGAAGTCGGGCGACACCGCGTTCGACGCGCTCTCCCCCGAGCCGTCCTTGATCACGATGCCCGCCGGGTCGACCCCGTACGACGAGAGTGCCTTCTGGTAGACCCCGGTGAGCGAAGCTGCGGAGCCGTCGGCGCCGGACTCCTTCGAGGAGATCCGCGCGAGCATCTCGGCCAGGGTGTTGTCCGAGTTCGGGATCATCTGCCCGATCAGCGTCGAGACGGGCTGCGAGGAGACCGTCGCGATCGTGTCCGTGCTCGTCGTGGCCCGCTTGACGATCTGGGCGTTCCCCGCTCCGACCACGCCCGCGTTCGCCAGTGCCGTCCGGAACGCCGCACCCGCGCGACCGACCGGATCGGTGGAGCGCGGCGAGGTCGCGGCCGCGGGGTTCGCCCGGTCGCCGTCCACCATGAGCGCCGTGACCTCGGGCTGGTACCCGATCGTCCGCTCGCTCACCGGCCACGTGGGGTCCCACGCGTCGGTGTCGTTCCAGTAGGTGTCGTCGGTGACGATCGTCGTGACGGGGGCGTCACCGAGCGACGCCTTCACCTGCTGGGCGAGCTGCGCCAGGGTCGGCGCCCCGGGGTAGACCGTGCCGCCGCCGACCGAGAGCGTCGGGTCGCCGTGACCGACGATCGCGATCGTGCCGTCCGACTCCTTCGTCACCGTCGTCGGGATCCGGTGGTCGCCGCTGAGGACCGCGAGGGCCGTCGCCGTCGTGAGGGTCTTCATCACGCTGCCGGTCTGCGCGGGCTGGTCGCCCTTGCGGGAGAACAGGACCTCGCCGGTCGCCGCGTTCATCACGTACCCCTCGAAGTCGCCGAGGCCGGGCGCCGAGGCCGCGGCGTCGATCGTGCACGTCCGCAGGGCGGACGGGCCGGCGACGTCCTGCGGCACCGACCGGCCGGCCGGCGTGGGCGTCGGGGTGGAGGTCGGGCTCGGGGTCCGGGACGTCGTCGCGGACGGCGCCGCGGCGGCGCTCGTCGACCGAGTGGTCGGAGCGGTCGCAGCGGCGATCGCGACGGCTCCCCCGGACCCGAGCACGAGGACGCCGGCCAGGGCACCCGCGATCCACGGCACCGGGCGGCGGGTGACGGCCCCGCGGACGGCGGCGACCGCGTGACGGAGGCGGTCGGCGACGGACTGCGACGAGGGCTGCTGGTCGGACATCCCGACCGATCCTACGGAACTGCGGGAGGAGCCTCCAGGCCGGATCCCGGAACCGACCGTCCACCGTCGGCCGGTGCACTCGAGGGAGCAGCGGTGTCGCCGTCGCCGTCGGCCGCGTAGCGGACGCCGACCTGGCGACGGGCCTCGTCCATCACGGCCATGATCGCGACGGTCTCCTCGGGGTCCATCGGACCGCCCTCGTGCATGCCGGAGGAGATCATCGCCTCGAAGGCGCGGGCCTCGTGCCCGTAGCCGGTGAGTTCCTCGCGCCCGTCGAACTCCTCGACCACGACGCCGTCCCGGTCCCGGATCCGCCAGGTCGTCGGGGTGTACCAGGTCGCGTCGAGGTCGATGCGGCCGTCCTCGCCGATGATCGACGCGGTGTTCGGGCTCCGCAGGTCCAGGCCGAAGTGGAGCATCGAGTGCGCGCCGCCCCCGTGGGTGAGCACGACGCCCATCTGCGTGTCGACGCCCTGGTCGCTCAGCGTGCCCGCCGCGGTGACCGCCGTCGGGACCCCGAGCACGTCGACCGCGAACGAGATCGGGTAGACGCCGAGGTCCAGGATCGCGCCCCCGCCGAGCGCGGGGTCGTTGAGGCGGTGCGTCGGGTCGGACGGCAGCGCCTGGTGGTGCGTGGCCTCGACCACCCGGGGGCGACCGATGCGCCCCTCGGCGATGACCTGGCGGATCATCGCGGACTGCGGCAGGAAGCGCGTCCACATCGCCTCCATCACGGCGACGTCGGCGCGGCGGGCGGCATCGACGACGCGGCGGGCCTCTGCCGCGGTGATCGTGAAGGCCTTCTCGACGAGGACGTGCTTGCCGGCGGCGACGGCGAGGAGGGCGTCCTCGGCATGCCGGGAGTGCGGGGTCGCGACGTACACCGCGTCGACGTCGTCCGCGGCGACGAGGTCCTCGTACGAGCCGTACGCCCGCGGGATGCCGTGCTCGGCGGCGAACGCCTCGGCGCGCTCCGGCGTGCGGCTGCCGACCGCGACGAACGCGATCCCGGCGGCGGTGCAGTCCCGCACGAACGAGTGGGCGATGCCGCCCGTGCCGATGACTCCCCAGCGAACCGTCATGCGTCCTGTCTACCAGTCGGCTCCGGGACGGCCGGTCGTGTGACGGGGTGGGTGCGCCCGGCGGACGCGTCGTGTCGCGCACGGGCTCGGCGCGTCCGGCGGACGGGTCGTGTCGCGCACGGGCTCGGCGCGTCCGGCGGGCGGGTCCCGGGCGTGCCCGGCGCGTCCGGCGGACGCGCCGGCGCGTGCCCGGCGCGTCCGGCGGGCGGGTCCCGGGCGTACCCGGCGTTGCGGCCCGGAACGGCGAGAACCCCCGCCTCCTGCTGGAGGACGGGGGTTCTCGGTGGAGCCGCCTGTCGGAATCGAACCGACGACCTATTCATTACGAGTGAATCGCTCTGCCGACTGAGCTAAGGCGGCGGGCACTCCGTTGCCGGAGTGGCACGGGTAAGGACTATACAGGTTCAGACGAGCGAACGCGAAACGAGCGCCCCGAGCTCGGCGAAGGACCGCTCCAGCTCGTCCACCAGGTGCGTCTCGGTCGTGCTGTCCGACCACTCCCACCAGGCGTGCCGCAGGGCCGCGAGCGCCACGATCGAGGCCAGTCTCGCCCGGCGCCGCAGCGCATCCGGGTCCGCGGCGTCCGCCAACGCGGGGTCCGTCGTCCGGAGTCGGGCGGCGACGGCGTCCTCGATCTGCGCCTGGAACTCCTTCATCGACGCCATCCGCCGACTGAACAGCTCGGGCGCGGCGCGCAGCACCTGCTGCCGCTCCTCGAGCAGGCCGCGCTCCTCGATGAGCTCCTCGGTCGCGTGCACCAGCAGGGTCCCCAGGTCGCCGAGCAGGTCCCCGCTCGGCCCGCCGGCGCGGAACGTCGCCAGGGCGTCGTCGTCCGGCAGCGTCGGGTCGTCGCCGAGGAGCGCCTGCTCCTTGCTCGGGAAGTAGTTGAAGAACGTGCGCGGCGACACGTCGGCGCGTCGCGAGACCTCGTCGACCGTCACGGCGGCGAGGCCGGACTCGATCGCGATCCGGAGGGCGGCCTGCTGGATCGCGAAGCGGGTGGCGCGGCGCTTGCGCTCGCGCAGGCCGGGAGCGGCGTCGGGCATGCGGTGATCTTCTCACGGGCGCCGGGCCCGCAGGTGGGGGCGGGGACGGACGGGAGGATCGTGGCGCGGCCCGCCGAGCGGGGGGCGGTGGTCAGCGGGTCGCGCGGGCGATCGTTGCGGGGCCCGCCGTGCGGGCGACGCTGGTCAGCGGGTCGCGCGGGCGATCGTGACCAGGAGGGCCTCGAGTGCCAGGAGCGCGGCGACGTTGGCGGCGATCCGCTGCCGTGCGAGGGCGATCGCGTCGAGGACCTCGAGCGCGGCCGCCGGGGGTACCGCTCCGAGGGCCCGGTCGAGTTCGTCCCGCATGGCCTCGTTCACCGGTTCCGCCGGAGCACCGAGCCCGAGCAGGAGCAGGTCGCGGTACAGCGAGGAGACGTCGACCAGGATGCGGTCGAGACCGTCCCGCAGGCTCCGCGTCGCCCGGCGCTTCTGGTCTTCCTCGAGGGCACGGAGCTGCGAGCGGAGCGCGGGCGGGACCGTCCCGCCGGGCTCGATGCCGAGGGACCGCAGGGCGGCGTCTCGTTCCTCGGCGTCGCGCTGCTGGGTGATCGCCTTCGCGTCCTCGTCCGCGACCGCGAGCAGGTCCGTCGCAGCCATCACGGCGTCACCCACGGAGCGCACGCCGAGCACGGTGGTCAGGGTGCGCCGTCGGCGACCGCGGGCCTCCTCGCTCGTGGCGAGCCGCTGGGCCATCCCGATGTGGCTCTGCGCCTGGCGCGCGGCATCCGTCGCGAGGGCACGGTCGACACCGGTGCGCGCGACGATGAGCTCGGCGACCGAGGCGACGTCGGGCACCCGGAGACGCACGGACCGGACGCGGGACCGGATGGTCGGCAGCAGGTCGGCCTCGCTCGGGGCGCACAGGATCCACACCGTCCGCTCCGGGGGCTCCTCGAGCGCCTTGAGCAGCAGGTTCGAGGTCCGCTCGGTCATGCGGTCGGCGTCCTCGATGATGACGACGCGGTACCGGCCCACCGACGGCGAGTAGTACGACGACGTCACGAGCTGCCGGATCTCGTCGATCGTGATGATCACCCGCTGGGTGGTCAGGACGGACACGTCCGGGTGGGTGCGCGCTGCGATCTGCCGGAGCGCGTGGTCGTCGTCGGAGCCTGCACCGACCAGCGCGGCGGCGAAGGCCGCGGCGACGTTCGACCGACCGGACCCGGGCGGGCCGGTGATGAGCCACGAATGCGTCATGCCACCGGTGTCCTCCGGCCCCTCGGCAGCGGACCGCAGCGCAGCCACCGCCTCGTCCTGACCGGTCAGGCCGTCCCACACGCTCACGTGGTCATCCTGTCAGCAGCCACCGTCACGCCGCGGGCACCAGGGCAGCGACGGCCGCACGGATGCGCTGCTGCACCGCAACGGGGTCCTCGGCGGCGTCGACGACCAGGAACCGGTCCGGCTCGGCCGTCGCCATGGCGAGGAACGCCTGCCGGACCGACTCGTGGAACGCCTCGGCCTCGGACTCGAGCCGGTCGAACGTGTCGCCCCGGGCCGCTGCCACCCGCGAACGGCCGACCGTGACGTCGAGGTCGAGCAGGACGGTCAGGTCCGGGACGAGCCCGTCGGCGGCCCAGTCCGACACCGACCGGATGTGGTCGGCGCCGAGGCCGCGCGCGACGCCCTGGTACGCCACCGACGAGTCGATGTAGCGGTCCTGCAGCACGACGTCGCCGCGCGCGACGGCGGGGCGCACCACGGTCTCGACGTGGTGCGCCCGGTCGGCCGCGTAGAGCAGGGCCTCGGCGCGCGGGGCGACGTGGCCGCGTTCGTGCAGGACGATCTCGCGGATCCGCTGCCCGAGGTCGGTGCCCCCGGGCTCACGGGTCCGGACGACCGTGCGGCCGCGCGCCTCGAGCCACGCCGTCAGCAGGGCGGCCTGTGTCGTCTTGCCGACACCGTCCCCTCCTTCGAGCGTGATGAACCACCCGCGCGCCGGCGATCCGTCCGCTGCTGCGAGCGGCGCTGTTCCGTCGGTCACTGCTTCTTCGGGGCGGCCTTCTTCGGAGCGGCCTTCCGCGCCGGGGCCTTCTTCTTGACCGGACCCTTGGCACGCTTGTCGGCCAGGAGCTGGACGGCGCGGGCGTGGTCGACGGACTCGACGTCCTCGCCGCGCGGGATCGTGGCGTTCGTCTCACCGTCGGTGACGTACGGACCGAAGCGACCGTCCTTCACCTTGATCGGCTTGCCGGACACCGGGTCCGCCTCGAACTCCTTGAGCGCGGCGCTCGCGGTCCGACGGCCGCCGTACTTCGGCTGGGCGAACAGCTCGAGCGCGCCGGGCAGGTCGACCTCGAAGATCGCGTCCTCGCTCGGCAGGGTCCGGGTGTCCGTGCCCTTCTTGATGTACGGACCGTAGCGGCCGTTCTGCGCCGTGATGTCCTCGCCGGACTCCGGGTCCTTCCCGACGACGCGGGGCAGGTCGAGGAGCTTCAGCGCGGTCTCCAGGTCGACGGTCTGCGGGTCCATCGACTTGAAGAGCGACGCGGTGCGCTCCTTCGGCGCGGCGGCCTTCTTCGTGGTCTTCTTCGCCGGCGCCTTCGTCGCGGTCGTCGCCGCTGCGGTCGTCGTCGCTGCTGCGGCCTCGGCCGGGGCAGGCTCCGTCACCTCGCCGGTCGCGGGGTCCACGGTGGGCTCGGGCTCGGGGGTCCGCTCGGTGACGTAGGGGCCGAACCGACCGTCCTTCGCCAGGACCTCCTTCCCGGACTCCGGGTTGATGCCCACGACGCGGTCGCCGACGACCGGGGCGTCGACGAGCTCCTGTGCCTTCTCGGCGGTGAGCTCGTCCGGCGCCAGGTCCTCGGGGACGTTCACGCGTCGAGGCTTCTCGGGGTCCTCGCCCGGCACCTCGATGTAGGGGCCGTACCGACCGATGCGGAGCGTGAGCCCCGGCGCGAGCTCGACCGAGTTGATGTCCCGCGCGTCGATCTCGCCGAGGTTGTCGATGACCGTGCGCAGACCACGCTGGTCGCCGCCGCCGAAGTAGAACTCCTTGAGCCAGTCGACCCGGTCCTCGTCGCCGCTGGCGATGCGGTCGAGGTCCTCTTCCATCCCGGCGGTGAAGTCGTACTGCACCAGGTCGGCGAAGTGGTCCTCGAGCAGCCGGACCACGCTGAACGCGATCCAGTTCGGCACGAGTGCGCTGCCGCGCTGGGTCACGTAGCCGCGGTCCATGATCGTCGAGATGATCGCGGCGTACGTCGAGGGTCGACCGATGCCGAGCTCCTCGAGCGTCTTCACCAGGCTCGCCTCGGTGTACCGCGGCGGGGCCGAGGTGTCGTGGCCCTTGGCGTCGACCTCGCTGACGCCGAGGTGGTCCCCCTCGGCCATCTGCGGGAGCTTCGCGTCCGCGCCGTCGGCACCGCCGTGGCGCTCCTCGTCGCGACCTTCCTCGTACGCGTTGAGGAAGCCGCGGAAGGTGATCACGGTGCCGGACGCGGTGAACTCCGCGTCCGTGCCGTTCGCCGTCGACGCCAGGCCCGTGACGGGCTCGGTCGACGTGATCCCGAGGACGACCGACGCGGTCGAGCCCTTGGCGTCCGCCATCTGCGACGCGACCGTGCGCTTCCAGATGAGGTCGTAGAGCTTCCAGTCGTTGCCGCGCAGCACCCCCTCCATCTCGGACGGGGTCTTGAAGGTGTCGCCCGCAGGCCGGATGGCCTCGTGCGCCTCTTGCGCGTTCTTGCTCTTGCCGGCGTAGCTGCGCGGCTTGTCCGGGACGGTCTCCGGACCGTACAGTGACGACGCCTGCTTGCGGGCGGCCGTGATCGCCTGCTGCGACAGGGACGACGAGTCCGTTCGCATGTAGGTGATGTGGCCGTTCTCGTACAGCCCCTGCGCGACGCTCATCGTCTGCCGGGCCGAGAAGCGGAGCTTCCGCGCGGCCTCCTGCTGGAGCGTCGAGGTGGTGAACGGCGCAGCCGGACGGCGCGTGTACGGCTTCGAGTCGACGCTGCGGACGACGGCGTCGCCGGCCTGCTCGAGCACACGGGTCAGGGCAGCGGCGGACGCCTCGTCCAGCCGGACGGCCTCGCCCTTGAGCGCACCGCGGTCGTCGAAGTCGCGACCGGAGGCCACGCGGGCGCCCTGGAGACGAGCGAGCCGGGCGGTGAAGGCGGTGTCGCCGACCTTCTCGAAGCGCGCCGTCAGGTCCCAGTAGTTCGCCGAGACGAACGCCAGGCGCTCGCGCTCCCGGTCCACGACGAGACGGGTCGCGGCGGACTGCACGCGCCCGGCGGACAGCCCGGGTCCGACCTTGCGCCAGAGCACCGGCGAGACCTCGTACCCGTAGAGCCGGTCGAGGATGCGACGGGTCTCCTGGGCGTCGACGAGCGCGGTGTCGAGTTCGCGGGTGGCCTCCTGCGCGCGCTGGATGGCCTCCTTCGTGATCTCGTGGAACACCATGCGCTTCACGGGCACCTTGGGCTTGAGCACCTGCAGGAGGTGCCACGCGATGGCCTCGCCCTCGCGGTCCTCATCAGTTGCGAGGTAGAGCTCGTCGGCGTCCTTGAGCGCCCGCTTGAGCTCGGTCACCGTCTTCTTCTTCGCGTCGGAGACCACGTAGTAGGGCTCGAAGCCGTTGTCGACGTCGACGGAGAACTTGCCGAGCGACCCCTTCTTCAGCTCGGCCGGCAGGTTCTTGGGCTCGACGAGGTCGCGGATGTGTCCGACTGACGCCTGGACTTCGTATCCGTCACCGAGGTATTGCGCGATCGTCTTCGCCTTCGCGGGGCTCTCGACGATCACGAGCTTCTTCGTGCCTGGCACGTGACTCCTTGATCGATGGTGCACGCCGGCTCCGTCCCGCACGGGGACCATGGACGACCGGGACGACGGTGACCGGGGGCCGACGTGCACACCATACACACACTGTCGGCACGTCCCGGTGGGCGGACCGGCCACCGCGAGCGCGCCCACGGCGAACGCTCCGGAACCGACCGTGACGCCGACCCGGGCGACGGAGCCCGCCGTCCGACAGTCGGTGAGCCGCGCGTCGTTCGCGCTGGCGACCCGACCGGCAGCGGCGCACGGCGCACCGGCCACGAGCCCGACGGCGGCCGCGGCAGCGGCGATCGCCGCCGAGTCCGCCGTGGCCGCCGCACGAGTCGACAGGACCCGGTCGCGCGCGGCGCCGAGCGCCACCGAGCCGACGAGCAGGACGAGGGCGACGACCCCGACCAGCAGGATCGTCGCTGAACCGCGGTCCGACCGGAGCACCGGACCTCCCCGGTGCCGCTCACCGACCCGCCTCCGCCGCGCACCCCGTCGCGGTCAGCGGGACGGCGGACAGCGGGCCGCCCGTCCGCCCCACCAGGTCGACGCACACCGTGCCGTCGGCGTGCCGGACGGTCGCGACCGTGCCCGGCGCCCCCTCGCGCACCAGCCGGTCGGCCGCGGCCTGGTCGCCCCGCCCGAGCGCCCGTGCGGCGGCGCCCGCCGCGGCCTGCATGCTCCCGACGCGGTCGACCAGGACGACCCCGGCCGCCAGCGTCACGAGCACGAGGACCACGGCGGGCAGTGCCACGGCGAACTCCACGGTCACGCTCCCGCCGTCACGAGGTGAGCGCACCGCGGACGAGGTCGGTCAGGATCTGCTGGACCTCGCCCGACCGCATCACGGCCACGAGCACGCCGGCGAAGGCCACCGCGGCCAGGATGACGACCGCGTACTCGGCCGTGGCGGACCCGTCGTCGGCGCGGAGCCGCAGCCGGCGCCTCGTGCGGCGGTGGCCGCGGTGGCCCCTCGTGGTGTCGGTCATGTCGTTCCCCTTTCTCTGTGAGGCATCTCGCTCGTCGTGGGACCAGCCTCGCGACCGCGGCGGCCGCGGGACGGGCGAACCGTGCGGTCTGTGGATGCGTCAGCCCGGACCCCCGACGGTGGAGGAGAGGACACCGACGACCACCGGCACGACGGCGACCAGCACGAACGCCGGGAGCACGCACACCCCCAGGGGCAGGACGAGTCGCACGCCGAGCCGTTCGGCCTCGGCGAGCGCGGCGGCAGCCGCGTCGTCGCGCACGTCCTCGGCCGCGGCACGGAGGAGCCCCGCCGCGGGCACACCGGCACGACGGCTGAGGGACAGGACCTCCCGGAGCCGGCGCTCGGTCGCCGCCTCCGCCGGAGACGGAGCCGGAGCCGAAGCCGGAGCCGGAGCCGGAGCCGGAGCCAGGACACCACCGCCCTGCTCGGCGAGGACCTCCCGCACCGTCGTGGCGGCCGCCGCCCACGACCCTCCGCCGGACACCGCGACCGCCCAGGCGTCGAGCAGGACCCCCGCGACCCGGCCGTCCGGCGTCGCTCGGCGGACGAGGCCGGCACTCCACCGTCGACCGGCCAGGACGAGGATCGCGGCCGACACCGTGCAGCACCAGCCGACCGGACCGGTCACGAGCACCTCGACCGCTCCGGCTCCCCACGCCGACGCGAGCGCGAGGCCGAACACCGGCAGCGTCAGCACCACCCGGGCACTCGTCCGCGGCCCCGCGAGCGCCACCCGGACCGCCCGGTCCGAGGCTGCCGTCCGACGCATCGCCGCGGCGAGCGCCCGGAGCGCGTCGGCCACGGGCGCCCCGGTGCGCTCGGCGACCGCGAGGACGGTGCGCACGTCCTGCCAGGCCGGGTCGTCCCCGTCGGGGAGTCCGCCGACCAGCGTCCATGCGCGCGGCGGTGGGACGCCGGCAGCCACCAGGACCGCGACCTGGTCGATCCGACGCGCGATCGCAGCGCCGTCGACCCTGTGCCCGGCCGCGCCGCCTCCGACCCGACGCGCAGCCGCGCCGCCGCCGGCCTGCCACCCGTCCGAGCCGTCACCGGTCATCGTCGCCGGCGTGCCGTGCCCTGGAGCGGTCGCGTCGCGAGCCGACCGCCCTCGTCCACGACGAGCGTGCCGACCGCTGCGACGATGCGTTTCCCGGCCCGCCGCTCGAGGTGCACGACGAGGTCCAGCGCGCTGACGACCTGCCGGGCGACGGCGGTGGCCCCGAGCCCGGCGAGCGCTCCGAGGGCCTCGAGCCGGGCTGCGACGTCCGCCAGACCGTTCGCGTGCAGGGTCCCGGCGCCACCGTCGTGCCCCGTGTTCAGCGCGGCGAGGAGCTCGCGCACCTCGGCGCCCCGGCACTCCCCCACCACGAGGCGGTCCGGACGCATCCGCAGGGCCTCGCGGACGAGCCGTTCGAGGCCGAGCGCTCCGGCCCCCTCGGCGTTCGCCTGACGTGCCTCGAGCGCGACGACGTGGGGATGGTCCACGCGGAGTTCGGCGACGTCCTCGACGGTCACGATCCGCTCGGTGTGCGGGACGGCGGCGAGCATCGCGGAGAGCATCGTCGTCTTGCCGCTGCCGGTCGCGCCGGTCACCAGGACGTTCCGCCGCGCGGCGACGGCGTCCTCGATCACCGACCGTGGCACCGTCCGGAACGCGCCGAGGCCCTCGAGGTCGGCGAGGGTCGGACGACCGGGCCGCGGCAGGCGGACGGACAGCGCGGTCCCGTCGACCGCGACCGGCGCGAGCACGACGTGCACCCGGATGCCGTCCCCGATCCGGACGTCCGCACACGGTGTGCTCTCGTCGACGTGCCGGTCGCCGAGTGCGACGAGCTCGGTCGCCAGCGCCCGCACGCGCCGCTCGGGCAGGGCCGGCGGGACCCGTTCGAGTCCGCGCCCCCGGTCGACCCACGTGCCACGTCCGCCGACGACCAGGACGTCGGTCGTGTCCGCGTCGACCACGAGGGCGGCGAGCTCCTCGAAGACACCGGCGTCCACCCGACGCCGGTGCGCCGGCCGGTCGACGTGCGGCAGGAAGGGATCGGTCGCGGCTCGGTGTCGGTGCATGACGGGGACGGTAGGGCGACCATCCGTGGTTCGCCGCGCGGACGAACGGCCCTGTGGACAACAGAGCCGATCCCGGCCAGCGGACTCTTTTGTACCCCGAACTACAAAGCCGTACCCCGTTCAGTGCCGCGAGTCCAGGGGTGGCGCAACACCGCACCGAGCCGCCCTGACCCGTCTCACGAGAGGTCCCGGGGCCTCGACACCGATCGAACGCGCGTCGCGCCGCTATGGACAGGTCTGTCCACGGTTCGGCACCAGATCGGGGATCATCCGACGGGCCGCCGGACGGATGCGCGACACCCGTCGGGGAAAAAGAAGAGGCGGCACCGGTTGGGGGGAACTGGTGCCGCCGGACATCGGTGGATTGGGGGGAATCCGAACCGGTGCCACCGGGAACAAGCCCGGTAGGAACCACTGTACCCCATGAACGAGCCTGCTCGGCAACCCCCGGTCGTGATCCGGCTCGTGTCACGACGACCCTCCGGTCCGCGCCCGGCGGTAGTCTCCGTCTGCACCCACTAGACCGCCGACCGCACCAGCAACCGACGACCGCCACCCGGCGCCGACCGCACCAGCAACCGACGACCGCCACCCGGCGCCGACCGCACCAGCAACCGACGACCGAGCACCCCTGCCGCAACGACGCGAAAGGACACCGATGTCCACTCCGACCCAGGCCGACGAACGCCACGAGGACGGCCCGACCTTCGCTCCTCCCGCCGACTTCGTCGCCGACGCCGTCGCGCACGAGGACCTGCACGAGGCCGCCGCCGCCGACCGCGAGGCGTTCTGGGCGGACCAGGCGCGGAACCTGCTCGACTGGCGGACGCCGTTCACCCGGACGCTCGACTGGTCGGGCGCGCCCTTCGCCAAGTGGTTCGACGACGGCACGCTCAACGTCGCGGAGAACTGCCTGGACCGTCACGTCCGCGCGGGCAACGGCGACCGCGTGGCGATCCACTTCGAGGGCGCCCCCGGCGACACCCGCCGGATCACCTACGCCGAGCTCACCGCCGACGTGCAGCGCGCCGCGAACATGCTCACCGACCTGGGCGTCGAGCAGGGCGACCGCGTCGTCGTCTACATGCCCCTCATCCCCGAGGCCGTGGTCACGATGCTCGCCGTCGCGCGCATCGGTGCCGTGCACTCGGTGGTGTTCGGCGGGTTCAGCGCCGAGAGCCTCCGCGCCCGCATCGAGGACGCCGGCGCGAAGCTCGTCGTCACCGCGGACGGCGGCTGGCGGCGCGGAGCGGTGTCGCCGCTCAAGCCCGCGGTCGACGAGGCCCTGGCCGGCGACGGCACGGACACCGTCGAGCACGTGCTGGTCGTGAAGCGCGGGGGAAACGAGGTCGGCTGGACCGATCGCGACCTGTGGTGGCACGACGAGATCGCGAAAGCCGCAGCCGAGCACGAGCCGCAGGCGTTCCCCGCCGAGACGCCCCTGTTCATCCTCTACACGTCCGGGACGACCGGGAAGCCGAAGGGCATCGTGCACACGTCAGGTGGCTACCTGACGCAGGCGGCGTACACGCACCGCAACGTGTTCGACATGCACCCGGAGAAGGACGTCTACTGGTGCACGGCCGACATCGGCTGGATCACCGGGCACTCCTACGTCGTCTACGGCCCCCTGGCGAACGGCGTCA
Source organism: Curtobacterium sp. AG1037 (assembly GCF_003349855.1). Taxonomy (NCBI): domain Bacteria; kingdom Bacillati; phylum Actinomycetota; class Actinomycetes; order Micrococcales; family Microbacteriaceae; genus Curtobacterium; species Curtobacterium sp. AG1037. The sequence goes on from NZ_QQAO01000003.1 coordinate 147,438, forward strand.
CGCAGGTCCTGTACGAGGGCACCCCGGACGAGCCGAAGCCCGGCCGCTGGTGGGACATCGTCGACTCGTACGGCGTGACGGTCCTGTACACCGCCCCCACCGCGGTCCGCGCCGCCATGAAGGCCGGCCGCCAGATCCCCGAGGCACGCAGCCTGGCGTCCCTCCGCCTGCTCGGGAGCGTCGGCGAGCCGATCAACCCCGAGGCGTGGCAGTGGTACCGCCAGGTCATCGGACACGACCGCACGCCCATCGTCGACACGTGGTGGCAGACCGAGACCGGCGCGATCATGATCTCCGCGCTCCCGGGGGTCACGAAGCTCAAGCCCGGCGCCGCCCAGACCCCGCTCCCCGGCATCACCGCGGAGATCGTGGACGAGGACGGCCAGCGTGTCGCCCCCGGCGGCAGCGGCTACCTCACGATCACCGACCCGTGGCCGTCGATGGCCCGCGGCATCTGGGGCGACCCGGACCGCTTCGTCGAGACCTACTGGTCGCGCTTCCCCGGCCGCTACTTCGCGGGCGACGGGGCGCGGCTCGACGGCCAGGGCGACATCTGGGTGCAGGGGCGGGTCGACGACGTCATGAACGTCTCCGGTCACCGCCTGTCCACCGCGGAGATCGAGTCGGCACTCGTCGGGCACGAGGGCGTCGCCGAGGCCGCGGTCGTTGGCGCCGCCGACGAGACGACCGGTCAGGCCGTGGTCGCGTTCGTGATCCTCACCGCCGAGGCGGCCGAGGGCGTCGACCGCGACGCGGTCGCGAAGGAACTCCGTGACTGGGTCGGCAAGCGCATCGGGGCGATCGCGAAGCCGCGCCAGGTGGTCGTGGTCCCGGAGCTCCCGAAGACCCGCTCCGGCAAGATCATGCGCCGCCTCCTCCGCGACGCGGCCGAGGGCCGCCGCATCGGCGACACGACGACGCTCGCCGACCCGACGGTCATGGCGACCATCGCGGAACTGATGTAGCGCACGGAACGTGAGCGGGGCCTCCAGTCCGTCCTGACTGGAGGCCCCGCTCACGTGGGCGCACCGGCTGCGGTGCGCAGGTGGTTCAGTCCGTCAGCTCGACGACCAGCTCGACCTCGACCGGCGCGTCCAGCGGCAGCACCGCGACGCCCACGGCGCTCCGCGCGTGGACGCCGGCGTCGCCGAAGACCTCGCCGACCAGGGTCGACGCGCCGTTGGCGACGGCGGGCTGGCCGGTGAAGGACGGGTCCGAGGCGACGAAGACCGTCACCTTGACGACCCGGGCGACCCGCTCGAGGGAACCGGCGACCGACTGGACGGCCGCGAGCGCGTTCAGCGCGGCCACGCGCGCCTGCGCCGTGGCGGTCTCGGCGTCGACCGACGTCCCGACCTTGCCCGTGACGGGCAGCGCGCCGTCGACGAAGGGCAGCTGTCCCGCGGTGTAGACGTACCGGCCGGTGACGACCGCGGGCACGTAGGCGGCGACGGGCGCGGCGACCGCGGGGATCGTCAGCCCGAGCTCGGCGAGGCGGTCCGCGAGGCTCACGCGTCCGCCTTCGGGCGCTTCAGGTAGGCGACCAGTCCGCCCTCGGGTCCGGTGACGACCTGGACCAGCTCCCAGCCCTCGTCGCCGTGGGCGTTCAGGATGGCGGCGGTGTTGTGGATCATCAACGGCGTGGTGAAGTACTCCCAGCGAGTCATGCGGTTCCTTGCCAGCCTTTCAGTCGTGGGCGTCGTTTAGGCTGCATCCTATGTCTGCCCAGAAGTCTGCCTCGCGGACCAAGCCCGTCTCCGCGATCGGCGCCTTCGTCGGTTTCGTCGGCTTCAGCGCGCTCGCCGGCCTGCTGGTCACGATCGGCGTCACCCCGGCGATCGCGGTCGCCGGCGTCACGACGACCTCGACGATCGGCGTCTTCGAGTCGCTGCCGGAGTACATCGAGATCGGTGACCTGCCGCAGCGCAACGAGGTCCTGGCGTACTCGAACGGGCAGCCGGTGCACCTCGCGACGGTCTACGACCAGAACCGCCAGGAGCTGCAGTTCGACCAGATCAGCGACCAGCTGAAGAACGCGGCGATCGACGGCGAGGACAAGCGCTTCTACGACCACGGCGGTGTCGACATGACGTCCCTGGTGCGTGCGGGCGTCGGGTCCCTGGCCGGGGGCCTCGGCGAGTCCGGCGGTGGGTCGACGCTGACCATGCAGCTGGTGCGCAACATCAAGATGCAGCAGGCGCTCGAGCTCCCCACCCCGGAGGAGCGCGAGAAGGCCTACAACGACGCCGTCGAGCAGACCATCCCCCGCAAGCTCGAGGAGATGAAGCTCGCGATCGGTCTGGCGAAGAAGTACTCGCACAAGGAGATCCTGACCGGGTACCTCAACATCGCCTACTTCGGCGACCAGACGTACGGCGTTCAGGCCGCCGCGCAGCACTACTTCAACAAGAACGCCACGGACCTGACCCCGCAGGAGGCCGCCTCGATCCTCGCGATCGTGCAGTCGCCGAACTCGCGGAACCTGTCCGACCCCAAGTACTACGACGCGAACGTCGCCCGTCGCGACGTCATCCTCAAGTCGATGTACGCGCAGAAGCACCTGACCAAGGAGCAGTTCGACGCGGCCATCGCCTCGAAGCCCGCGGACTACGTGCACCTGACGGAGCCGAACCAGGGCTGCCAGTCGGCGGCCGGCAACGGCTCGCAGTTCTTCTGCGACTACGCGGTCAAGGTCGTCAAGCAGATGTCCCAGCTCGGTGCGACCGAGAAGGAGCGCGCGACCGCCTGGCGCAACGGCGGCTACACCGTGCAGACCACCCTCGACCTCGACCTGAACGGTCAGCAGAAGGACCTGCTCAACACGTACGACCCGAACACCGAGAGCCGCTTCAGCCTCGGCGGCGCGATAAACTCCGTCGAGGCGTCGACCGGGCGCATCCTGACGATGGCGCAGAACAAGGACTACGACCAGTCCCTCCAATCAGCCCCGACCGCGACATCGATCAACTACTCGGTCGACAAGGAGTTCGGCGGCTCGATGGGCTTCCAGGTCGGTTCGACGTACAAGCTCTTCACGCTGCTCGACTGGCTGAAGGCCGGGCACGGGCTGAACGAGAGCGTCAACGGCACACCGCACAACACCGCGCGGTGGAAGCAGTGTGGGTCGACCATCACGTCGAACTGGGCGCCGAAGAACGACTCCGCGGGCGAGAACGGCAACTTCACCGTCGCACGCGCCACCGCGCTGTCGGTGAACGCAGCGTTCGCCTCGATGGCCGCGAAGCTCGACCTGTGCGACATCCGCCAGACCGCGCAGGACCTCGGCGTTCACTCGGCCGACGAGAAGACCGAGCTGAACGCGTACCCGTCGTCAATCCTCGGCACGAACACCATCGCACCGCTCACCATGGCGTCCGCGTACGCGACGGTCGCGAACAACGGCACCTACTGCTCCCCGATCGCGATCGACAACATCACGAACGCCGAGGGCAAGTCGCTCGGCGGCCAGCCGAAGCAGTGCAAGCAGGTGCTCGACCCGAGCGTCGCCGCGACCGCGGCCTTCGCCATGCGCGGCACGATCGCCTCGGGTACGGCCGTCGGCGCCCAGACCCCGGACGGCACGCAGCTGTTCGCGAAGACGGGCACCACGGACGACGCCGACCAGATCTGGCTCGTCGGTGCGAGCTCGAAGGTCGCGACGGCGTACTGGCAGGGCAACACGGACGGTGGCAAGAACAACCTCCGCCACTACCTGCCCGGCGCCGGGTGGGGCTCCTACGCTTCGCAGCGTGCACACGTGTGGCAGCAGGCGATGATCCCGATCAACGCCAAGCACCCGGCCGACCCGTTCCCGACCCCGTCGCAGACCGCCCTCCGCGGCAACAGCGTCGCCGTCCCGGACGTGTCGGGTAAGACCGCCGACGAGGCCCGTTCGATCCTGTCGTCCGCCGGCTTCACGTACGTCGACGGCGGTGCGCAGCCGGGCGCCGGCACCGCGGGCACGGTCTCCTCGACGTCGCCCGGCGCCGGTTCCCTGCTCTCCACCGGCTCCTCGGTGACCGTGTACACGACGGACGGCTCGCAGTCGACCGTGCCGGAGGTCGCGGGCAAGAGCCTGCAGGACGCCCGGAGCACGCTCGGTGACGCCGGGTTCGGCTCGGTGAACGTCTCCGACCAGTACGCCAAGGGCGGCAAGGAGTGCACCGTGGCCGCGGTCGACCCGGGTGCCGGGACCGCCACCGCGAAGAGCACGGCGCTGACGCTCCAGCTCTTCGGGGACAAGGACGGCAAGGCGCCGAAGGACTGCAAGTGAGTCGCGGTCGCGCTGCGCTGGGCGTCATCGCCGCGGGTGCGACCATCGGAGCGGCGACGGCGGCGTGGGGTTCCCTCGTCGAGCGTCGCCGCTTCGGCATCCGGTGGGAGACCGTGCCGGTGCTCGCACCCGGCTCCCGCGACGTGACGGTGCTGCACCTGTCCGACATCCACATGGCACCGTGGCAGGCCGACAAGCAGCAGTGGCTGCGCGACCTGTCGCTCGTCGAGCCGGACTTCGTCGTGAACACCGGCGACAACCTCGGGCACGCCACGGCGAACAGCGCGGTGGAGTACGCGCTCGAGCCGTTCCGCGGCGTCCCGGGTGCCTTCGCGCACGGGTCGAACGACTTCTACGGACCGTCGCCCCGCAACCCGCTGAAGTACTTCGGCGGTCCGAGCCGCATGCACGCCGACCGCCGGCCGGTGTCGCTCGACATCGACCGGCAGACGGCCTTCTTCGAGTCGCTCGGCTGGCTCGACGTCGACGACCAGGCACACGCGATCGAGCTCCGCGGGTCGCGCTTCGAGCTGTTCGGCACATCGGACGCGCACCGCGGCTGGGACCGGCTCGACCTGCTGCCGACGAACGTCGACGAGATGCGCAGCGACGTCCCCTGGACCGAGGACGAGGACGGTCCCTCCCCCGTCGCGATCGGGATCACGCACGCGCCGTACCGCCGCGTGCTCGACGCCTTCGTCGACCAGGGTGCGGACATCGTCTTCGCCGGGCACACCCACGGCGGGCAGGTGCAGGTCCCCGGCATCGGCGCCCTCGTCACGAACTCCGACCTGCCGCGGCGGTACGTCAGCGGCCTGCACAAGTGGCAGCACCGCGCGCACTGGTCGTGGCTCGAGGTCTCCGCGGGCATCGGGACGTCGATCTACGCGCCGGTCCGCTTCTCCTGCCGCCCCGAGGCCGTCGTCGTGACCCTCACGGCACGCACCGACTGACCCCTGTGTCCCGAACACAAAGAAGGGCACGCATCCTCGAGGATGCGTGCCCTTCGCCTCGTTGAAGCCGCGTCAGCAGCCCGCAGCCCGCTGAGCCGAGGACTTGCCACCTGGCGCCTGGCAGAGAACGCTCCACGTCGCGCTCCCCACGACGCCGTCCTTGACAAGCGCATTCCGACCCTGCAGGTCGATCACCTTGGTCTTGGTATCCCCGCCGAAGATACCGTCGGTAGCGATCTGACCATGGTCGGTGCCCCCGCCAAGCCCCTTCGTGTTCAGGATCTGCTGGATGTACTTGACGCACGTCCCGCGGCTGCCGTCCCGGAACACCTGCGATTTGCAGGATGCTGCAGCCTGGGCAGGCGCAGCAAGGGCAACGGGTCCGAGGACGGCGGCGCCGGCGACAGCAACAGCTGTCGCTGCGCGCACGAGATACTTCATGGAGGCTCCGATCTTGTTGTTGCCCGGTCTCGGGCGTCAACCACCTCAGCGCCTGCTCACATCATTTGCGAGCTGCGCTGCCAAGATGTGTCCGCCGACACAACCCGCCCCAACTCGAATCGAACGGGCTCGGTCACGCGGAACCTCGGGAAGAAGTTCCTCACTCGCGCGCCCGCTGCACATGCCGCCCTACCCGGTCGCGGGCACTCCGATGCCCGCACGGGGCCGTTGACGTCGACGGCGACGCGCCCGGGTGTCTCGCAGATGGTCGTGAGCACCCCCGAACATCGGATAGACTTCTGGGGTTGCTCCGGGAACGGAGCGACCACACCGCGGGGTGTGGCGCAGCTTGGTAGCGCGCCTCGTTCGGGACGAGGAGGTCGCAGGTTCAAATCCTGTCACCCCGACACTGTGTTGAGACAGTAATCACAAGAGGCCCTGGCTCCTATGGATCCAGGGCCTCTTGTTCATCATGTCCTGCCCTGCGGCTGTCCGATGGCGTCTCATCGCTCCTCGCAGCACTCTCGGTGACGGACCCCGCGATTGCCACGGACTTGAGAATGCCGCAACCAAGGCCCAATTGTATTGTGCATGCAGGCTCTTGCCGGAGACGGCGATGCCCTTCGAAGCCCGTCCGCCGACTCTCCTCGTCGAGATGAGCGCGGCGAAATCCCGCCCGCCACTACTTTCCCGGGGACCCTTCCGGTACAACCAGAGACACATTGCCGCTCGTCGATGCATGCCTGCGCGCACTGCAGCCGTAGTGTCACATTTCATGCCCGCACTTGCACTCCCAGTGACCCGTCGCTCCGTCCTGGTATTGAGCGGTACAGGAACACTCGGTCTAGCGATCGGCGCTGGAAGACCTGCTCCCAGCCGCGCCGATACCCCGCCTCAGCTGAGCGTCGCCGGGTTCGCGAGCACGTTCGCCACTTTCTCCGAAGACTTCACCCAGCGGTTCGCGAATGCTCTGCCGAGCGCGGTGGAGCTGCGGGCACCGGTCGCGATCGGCGGCGGATCGGTGCGCGTCGGCTTTGATCCACGCATGCTCGCGCTCTCGGACGGCGTCGCCCAATGGGTCGCCGACGGCGACGTCTTCTCGACGCCATTGTCGGTCAACGGCGGAACCGTCACCGTTTCCATCCCCGATCGTGTCCGCGCGACGCGCGCCGTGGTGGCCCTGCCGTTCTTCACTACCATCCAGTACCCAGCTGAGAATGTCGGGGCTTCCATCGCGCCGACCGCACGCGTCACGGTCGGCGGGCAAGTTGCTGACGCGCCTTTTTCCCTTGCGCAGCCGACGGCTGATGGGATCGCTTGGGGCGGCGAGATTGACGTGGCGTGGCGCCCCTTGGCTCTCAGGAGCGACACCGAATACCTCGCTCCGGGGCTTGTCACCCTCACGAGTGTTGGTCCAGGTCCGGTGCCTGCTGGGACCCGTATCCGTGTCCACACCGATTCCGTCTTGACTGGGGCATCGCGGCCCGTCCCCCTTCCCACAACCGCCGATGACACCGCTGAGTCGCCGTCGGCCGAGGGTACCGGGCGATCAGACGTGCCCGATCTGGAGCAAGATCCGTCAGCTGCCGCGCCTGAGACGGCAATCACAAACGCGGAAGGAGATGGCGCGCGATCGACGGACATCACGCTCGCGAACGCCTTGGGACCGGGTCTGACGTACACCACAGCACTGCAGACAGGTGATGCAACGTCACAAGTCCGCGTGAAGTCCGTGACCTTCGCTCGGGTGAGCCTGCAACCGCCGGCGTCAGCCCTCGCGATGCAACGCGTCACCGGGGCTGAGACCGTCACATCTCTCGCCCCGGGCGGTCTTCCGCTTTCGACGAAGATGATGATGGGGTCGATCTGATGGACGAGCAGGTACTCAGGGCCCAGCAATGGATGAACGCGAACTACCGATCAGTCTCGGGCTATCAGACGGTCGCCGAGGACGGCATCTCTGGCTGGGGGACGATGTACGGACTCACCAGAGCCCTTCAACACGAACTCGGGATCACGAGCCTGTCGAACAACTTCGGGGACGGCACCGCGGCCGCGTTCACATCCAAGATCGGCCAGCTCACGGCGAAGACAACCAACAAGAGGCTCGTCGGGATTCTTCAGTGCGCGATGTGGTGCAAAGGCCAGTTGGCAGGCCCCGACTTCGGCACCTGGAACTCAGTCCTCACTGGATCGATATCCACCGTCCGTGAGCGCCTCGGTCTCGCTTCAGGTGCTTCCGTCGATGTGAAGCTCATGCGCTCCCTACTGACGATGGACGCATACACACGAGTCGCCGGAGGACGTGAGTCCGTCAGGAGTGCTCAGCAGTGGTTGAACGGGCGGTACTCCTCGCACTCGTCGTTCCGTCTCGTCCCCTGTGACGGAATCTACAGCCGAGACGTTCAGTTCGGTTTCATGCTCGGTATCCAATTCGAGATGGACATGGCAGATGGGGTCGCCAACGGAAACTTTGGGCCAGGAACGCAATCCGGCCTCAAGTCGAAGGCTGACATCGGTGCTGGCTCGGCCGATGGGACGAAAAAATGGGTCTCCCTGTTCCAGATCGCCCTCGTGTTCAACGGCTACGACGTTGCGCGTAGCGGCACGTTCGACACCAAGACCGTGTCGACCACCCGAACATTTCAGGCCTTCCTGCTCATCTCATCCACCGGACGCGGCGACTTCGACACGTGGGCCGCGCTCCTGGTCAGCACCGGCAATCCCGATCGCGCAGTGACCGGCGCCGACACCTCCACACCGGTCTCTCAAGAACGCGCACAAGACCTTCGGGCCAGTGGTTACTCCGTCATCGGGCGGTACCTCACGGTTGCCGGTAAGGGGATCGAACCCGGCGAACTCGACCGTCTCTTCGCAGTCGGCTTCTCGGTGATCCCGATCATGCAGAACTACAACAATGCTGCCGAGTACTTCACCTACGACATCGGTTACACGCAGGGTTACCAGGCCGCCATGCGCGCTCGTCAGCTCGGCTTCGCCGCCAACACAGTCATCTTCTTCCCGGTGGACTACGACGCTTTTGCGGCGGAAGTCGGCGGCATCCTCAAGGCATACTTCTCAGGTGTCGCCGCCGGCCTGGGACTATCGGTGACCGTTCCGTACAAGATCGGTGTGTACGCAACGAGGTACGTCGCCGACCAGGTGTTCCGCAACGGTTGGGCCGAGGCGATCTGGGTGAGCGGAATGTCGACGGGCTACTCCGGCAACCTCGGCTACCCGATGCCTCAGAACTGGTCGTACAACCAAATTCAGGAGGTACACGCGAAGAACATCGACCGGAACGCAGTGTCCAGTGCCGCTCGGCCAGTATCGGCGGATCAGGTGGACCTTCCGCCGTCGCAGTCACCAGCGCTCTACGACTCTCAATTCGACATCACTCGGATGCAAGTCCTTGCCGAGCGCGAGCGGCAAGCCTGGACTGCGCTGGTCGGAGAGGAGTTCCCGAGCTACCACGTTCTGTCGTACTTGATGGACGGGTACTACGACATTGCTGCCGACCCGACTGCCGTAGCGTTCCACGCGTACCTTCCTCGACCCCAGGATGCGAACAGTCTCACCGCTCCTGCGCACCTCTCAGTCCGGCAGGCGATCGACGTTGCCTTCCCAGACCGCCACGCCGTCCTGCACAATCTTGTCGGGGACGGCGCCCACATGGCCGCTACGGCCCAAGGGGTCCTGTACTGGGGCGACCATGCGGGTTCGAGTCAGATCGGCTTCGGCGATCTCGGAGGATGGACTCTCGATCTCGCCACTTTTTGGCGCAAGTTTCGTGAAAGCGGATCACCTTCGATCAGCGAATTCGCGCGGGAACATCTCGTGCAACCATCTGATCCCAACAAGTTTCCGCAAGAGGATTTGTACGCAGACGCGGACGGATGGCTACTCGGGAGGCTCGCGCGCGAGGGAGTCTCAGTTGACGCGGCTTACCGGCGCGTGTACCGCGACTTGCCGACCGAACAGGCCCGCCTTCGCGCTTTCCTCGTCGGCCGCTTCGGCTCGCGCCAGAATCTCGAGAGTACCATCCGGGATATGTTCAATTCCTCGCTCACTGCCAACGGCATATCGGTGCGCACGTTCACACTGACCGCAAAATGGCCCACACCAGAAGAATTGACAACATTCGCTTCGACCGTCTCAGAAATCATCTTCAAGAAGGCTTGGCCATGAGATCGGTCGAATCCAAGTTCGCCACCACGGCAGGGATCGCATGGGGCGTGGCATTGACGATCGGCTGCGCGGTGTCGTACTTCTCGATGACCGCGTTCGCCGGCTCGGGGAGCCTCCCCTCTAGGGCCGGTACCCCTGTCCTGATCTGCACGATCCTCAGCATCCTGACCAGCGCATCAGTCGCTCGTCTGCGTCCGCGAAGGAGTGCCGGGGCCGTCGCCAGAGCCTCGAGAATTGCGGCGATCGCTGTGTCCGTACCATCAGTGGTCATCGTCGCTCTTGGTCTCGCCTTCACGGATGAGTCGTCCGGTGTCGTGCTCCCAGCGCTCTTCCTCGGTGCTGGAGCGATCGGCTCCTGGGCGGCTGCGTCCGCGCTCACCGTGAGCGCATCCGCGCCGATCAGGCTCAGACTCCCCGTCGCGTCGGCCATCAGCCTGCTCCCGCTACTCCTCGTGTGGCTCCGCGTCGTCACGTGACCTGGTTCCGGAGCCCGCGACGAGCGCGACTCGTGAATCGGCGGATTCGAGCGTCGGGGCGGCCTCCTCTCACACGTGGCCGTCGTGGTTGCCCAACCGTTTTTTCTCGTCCTCCCGACTCGGAAAGCGGCTTCGAGCCGGCCGATCGTTCTTCCCGATCACCTCGATGACACGTCAGCGACCACGGCCGACCTTCGTCGCTCGCGATCGGACGATTTCGAGTGCGCCCGCCTCGCTTCCCTCCGCAGCGATGTGCGGACGTTGGATGGCCGACGGGTTCGCCAGTCCGTGCGCTCGTCATTCCGCTCCGCACTACGGCCCACTCTCATCGACGCTCGTCGTCCAAATGTCGCCCGCTGTTGATCATCCCCACCCGACGACGACCAGTCTTCGAGCTCTCCTCGACTCGATCTCGCGGTGAACATCGACTGCTCCATCCTTGTTCGCTCCGCCGTCGCGTGGCCACCGCTGTTCCTGATCGAGCGGCCAGACACGAGAGCGCGGCTACGATGTTGACGCCATGGATGTCCCGGAACAACTGTCCCCCACGGTCGCCCGCATCAGCGCGATGCTTCCTGAGCTCAACCACGACCCTGTCATGGCGGCCAGTCTCTTCGAGAACGTCAAGTCGATGCTGGCGGATGCGCATGATCGCTACACGCACGGCGACGAACGCGGTATCACGAGCGATCTGCTGCTCGCGGACGAACATCTGGCGACCGGCGCACTGCATGCTGAACACCTGCAACACCCGGCGGGCGCCATGCTCGCGGCCGAGGTGCTCTTCGACGAGTACCTGCCGGTCTTCGTCCGCGACGTGGGTGCGTCCTCGCCCGAGGATCTCCTCCGGGCGTCCCGAGCTCTGCACGCGGGCATCTGGGGCCGTTTCCCCGCGGGCGCTGTCGCTTACACCGAAGCGCTTCGACAGCGGGTCACCTCGGCCAATCTCGACTCTCGGGCACACATCGCGAGGGACCTACACGACCGAGTCGCTCATGGGATCCTCGCCGGGCTCCAGCGCATCGAGCTCGCCCTGCTGACCGATCCGACGGATGTGGAGCGCGTCGCACAGCTCGAAGCCGCCGCGACTCAGCTGCGGAGAGCGCTTGGCGACGTCCAGAACCTCGCCGTCGCCCTCCACGCCCGCGTGGGCGACGACCTCCTCCATTGCGCGCTGACCCGACACGTCAAGGATCTCTTCCCTGACAACGAGCGACTGACGATCGAATCACGCGGCGCACCGGCGCGCCTCGCAAACTGGCGCGCGGAGGAGTCGCTCACGATCCTCCTGGAGGCCCTCACGAACTGGTGGAAACACGCTCGAGGCAGCGTTGTCCACGTACAGTTCGACTGGGGCACGGATGCACTCACAGTGAGCGTGCAGGACGACGGTCCCGGCTTCGACTCTGACGGCAGCGTCGACGGCCGCCTCGGGCAATCCACGATGCGGGAGCGGGCTGCGCTCATCGGTGCTCAGTTGCGAGTGAAGAGCGCATCAGGCACCGGGACGGGGGTCATCCTGGTGGTGCCGAAGGGAACTCTGTGAACCCCGGCATCACGCACGTCGCGATCGTCGACGACCACAGGCTGTTCCGCGAGGGACTCGCGACCATCCTGTCCGCCGTCCCGACCATCCGCGTCGTCGCACACGGCGAACGGCCGTCCGACGTGCTGGACTCCCCCGAGGTCGCGGCGATCGACGTGCTGCTCCTCGACGTGGAGCTCGACGGGCCACCGGCGCGGACGACCATCGCGACGGTGCGGCGCCGGCACCCGCACGTCCGGGTGGTCGTGCTGACCATGCACCGGGACGCGGTGCTGCGCCGGGCGCTCCTCGACGCCGGTGCCGTGGACTTCGTCACCAAGGACACCCCGAGCCGCGAGCTCGTCGACCGCATCGTCCGGGCGACGAGCACCGACGCCGCGCCGGTGACGTTCCCGATCGACCTCGTCACCGAGGCGCGCGCGGGCACGCCCCTGAGCGACCGTGAACTCGAGGTCCTGCGGCTCGTCGCCGCCGCTCGGTCGAACGCCGAGATCGCGTCGGAGCTCGGTCTGGCGGTCGGCACGGTGAAGCGCCACGTCTACAACGTGTTCCGGAAGCTCGACGTCGGCACCCGCGTCGGTGCGATCGCCGCCGCGCACCGCCTCGGCCTGCTGGCCTGAGCGGGCGCGGCCGCCGTCGCCGCGCAGCCGCATCCGCCGCAAAGCAGCAGCAGCAGCAGCAGCAGCCCGGGCTACCGCGCCGCAGCCACCCCGGCGGGCACGAGCCGTCCCTCGGCCTGCAGCGACGCGACGACCTCGAGTGCCTGGTGCCGGTACCGCGCCTGGGCGGCCCCCGGCGCCACGATCACGCCGTCCGCCCCCGTGGACGCCACGAGCTCGTTGAGCTTCGCCGCGACATGCTCACGCGACCCGTACGCCTGACGCTCCGTGCGGGCCGCGATGAACCGCCGCTCGAGGTCGGAGAACTCGTACGCGCGGGCCTCGTCCATCGAGACCGGCTCGGGCTTGGCGCCCTGCCGCATCCGGATGAACGAGATCATCCCCGGCGCGCTCTGCTCCTCGACGACCGCGGGGTCCTCGTCGGTGACGACCTGCACGCCGATCAGCGCGTTCGGCGTCTGCCGGAAGCGCGAGGGTCGGAACGAGTCGCGGTACAGCGCGAGCGCCGCCTCGGTGTTGTCCGACGCGAAGTGGTGCGCGAAGGCGAACGAGACGCCGAGCGCCCCCGCCACCTGGGCGCTGTAGCCGGAGGATCCGAGCAGCCAGAACTCCGGCACGTCCCCGTACCCGGGAACCGCGCGGATGTGCGACAGCGGGTTCTCGGCGTCCATCCCCGTGAAGAAGCCGATCAGGTCGGCGAGCTGCTGCGGGAAGTCGTCCACGTCGAGACGGTCCGTGCGGCGCAGCGCCATCGCGGTCGCACCGTCGGTCCCCGGCGCCCGGCCGATGCCGAGGTCCACCCGGTCGCCGTACAGCGCACGCAGCGTGCCGAACTGCTCGGCGACGACGAGCGGCGCGTGGTTCGGCAGCATCACGCCACCGGAGCCGATCCGGATCCGCGAGGTGGCGGCGCCGACGGCGCTCAGCAGCACCGCGGGTGCCGACGAGGTGATGCCCGGCATGCCGTGGTGCTCGGCGACCCAGATCCGCTCGTAGCCCAGCCGTTCGGCGTGCACCGCCGTGTCGATGGTGCCCTGCAGGGCTTCGGTGTTCGTCTGGCCGTACTCGCGGGTGGCCAGGTCCAGGACGGACAGGTGCACGGTGGCGTCGCTCATGTGGGCACCAACGGTCGCCGGCTCGCGTGCATTCCGGGCCACGGGACGGGCTGGAGGCGCGTGGCGGGGCCCGCCACGAGCCTCCAGTCCGTCAGTCGCCGTCCAGGCGACCGCCCGACTCGGTGAGGTAGCAGTTGGCGCACAGCGCCTCGTAGGTGACGCCGGCGCCGTCGATGGCGACCTGCGAGCCGTCGAAGACGAAGCGTCCGTCGACCTTGCGGGGGTTGAACACCGCCTTGCGACCGCAGCGGCAGATGGTCTTGAGCTCCTCGAGGGAGTGCGCGATCTCGAGCAGCCGCGCGCTGCCGGGGAACGCCTCGGTGCGGAAGTCGGTGCGGATGCCGTAGGCGAGCACCGGGACGTCGTCGAGGACGGCGATGCGGAGCAGGTCGTCGACCTGGCGGGGCGTCAGGAACTGCGCCTCGTCGACGAGGACGCAGCTGAGCGGCCGGACCATGCCGTCGAGCCGGTCGGACTCCGGGTCCACCGCACCGGCAGTTGCGACGGACGCGCGGACGTCGTCGTCCGGCGCGAAGACGACGTCGACGGACCGGGTGACGCCGAGGCGCGACACGATCTCGCGGTCACCCTTGGTGTCGACCGACGGCTTCGCGAGCAGCACGCGCTGCCCGCGCTCCTCGTAGTTGTAGGCGGCCTGCAGGAGTCCGGTGCTCTTGCCGCTGTTCATCGCGCCGTAGCGGAAGTAGAGCTTCGCCACTACGCGAGGAACCCGTCCTCTGCCGCACGACGGATCAGGTCGGACTTCTTCGACGCCGGACGACCGACCTTGCTGTACTTCTCGCGCACGCGGCGCAGGTAGGTCTTGGCCGTCTCGTACTGCACGTTCATCTGCGCGGCGACCTCGTTCGTCGAGTAGCCCGACACGTACAGGCGCAGCGCCTCTTCCTCGCCGTGGCTGAGCTTCGGCCGCTGGTGCGCGTTCGCGCCCGTGGGCAGCGGACGCCAGTCACGCTGCGGCGGGGTCTCGCGCGAGACGCCCATGACCTCGCGCGCCACGTCCATGACCTCGCGCATCGGCAGCGACTTCGACAGGAACGCCGCGGCACCGGCGGCGAGGGCGCGGTCGCGGGACTCGCGGCTGTCGACGCTGGACAGCACGATGACCTTCGCCCCGGCCGCGCGGCAGGTGCGGACGCGTGCCTCGATCGACACCGGCTCCTTGAGCTGGAAGTCGAGGAAGACCAGGTCGGTCGGGAAGTTCTCGCTGTGCACCATCTCGAGCCAGGTGTGGGCCGTCAGCGCGAGGTCGAAGTCGAAGGCGTTCACGGCGATCCAGCTCGAGAGGCTGTCGAGCAGCACCTCGTGGTCGTCGAGGATCGCCAGCCGCACGCGTCGGGTGCCGGGCTGCGGGAGCGGGGGCACGCCCTCCGTGGTCCGGTTCGGGTCAGTGCTGGTCATAGGAGAACCTTAGTGCGAGGGACGACGGCCGGACGGCGACGTCGAGGTCGGGGAAGGTCACGCGGAGGACCGCGAGGTAGGGGTCGAAGGTGCGGTGGATGCCCACGTCGGAGTCGTCCACGGCCAGGTCGAGCGCGACGGAGACAGTCCCGGCTCCGGTGGCGCTCGGGGTCGTCGGAGGGTCGTCGTCCGACGACCGCCGGACCCGGGCGCGGAACCCGGCCGGGTCGACCGTCGCCGCGCGGAGGGCCGCGCGCAGGAACGTCCGGACGACGGTGCGCTGGTCGGCGTCGAGCGTCGCGATCAGCCCGTCCGGGTCGTCGATCGCGCTGGCCGTCCCGCCGTCCACGACCACGGCATGCTCGAACCACGTCCGGTCGGCGTCGGCGACCATGGCCCGCCGGATGCCGTCGGCGATCGCACGGGCCCGCGCACGGTCGGCGTCCGTGATGGCCGCTCTCGTGCGGAGCTCGGCGAAGAACGGAGCGACGTCACGGGCGAGGACCACCGAGCGGTCGTGCTGCACGCTCGCGGCGATGCCGTCCCGCTCCGCACGGGCGACGGAGTAGGACCCGGCCCGGATCTGGACGCGCTCGGCGAGCCCTGCGAAGGTCGCGGCGAACACCACGGACGCCGTGGTGAGCACGAGCGTCGGGGCGGCGGCGAGGAACGCCGCGACCGACGCCGGCACGCCGTACGGGAACACGGTCGCGGCCGCGCCCCACGCTCCGGCGTCGACGACGGCCAGCACCACACCGCCCACGGCGAGGTCCCGCCACGGTCGGTACGGCGCGGCCATCACGATGCCGGTCGCGGTGAGCAGGCTCATGAAGTCGTTCAGGGCGCTGCGGTCCGGGCCCCACTGCGCCGCGACGCTCGCGACGGTCGCCGCGGCGAGCAGGACGACGTGGAGCACGAACGCCCACCGCGGGAACGGGGCACGGAACGGCGACGACGCGACGAACACGACCGCGCCGGACGCGGCGAGGAGCAGGACGGTCAACGCGCTGAGCGTCGGGCTCCCGGGCACGTCCCGGTCGAACACGGACACGAGCAGCGCCCAGGCGACCCCACCGGCGCCGAGGACGATCGCGAGCGGACGCGACCCCATCGCGCCGAGCGGGTCGTACTGCTGCGCCGTGCGGCTGCCACGGGTGCGGGCCCGGACGTCGTCGACGCGGCTCACCGGCCGGTCCCCCACTCGTCGTCGAGCGTGGCAGCGACCGGGACCGCGGCGGCGGCGTGCGGCACCGTCATCATCACGCTGGTGCCGGACCCGGGCGACGACCAGACCTGCACGTCGCCACCGACGCGCGCGATGCGCTCGCGGACGGAGCCGCGCAGGCCCATCCGGTCCGGGCTGGTCTCCTGCTCGTCGAAGCCACGGCCGTCGTCGACGACCATGACCGTGCACGATGCACCGTCGTCGAAGACGCTGACCTCGGCTCGGTCGGTGCCGGCGTGCTTCCGGACGTTGGCGAGGCACTGGCCGACCGCGCGGAACAGCGCGGTCGAGGCGGTGTGGTCGAGGGCGCCGAGCACGGCGGTGTCACCCGTCACGTCGACCTGCAGGCCCTCGGCGCGGTGCTCGTCGACCATCGCCTCGAACGCCTCGACGGCGACGGCGGACGGCCGGTCCACGGTGGACCCGGACGGCGCGAGCCACTCCTTGCCGGTCAGCATCGCGACGTCGGACTCCACCGTGCGTGCGAGTTGCGGGTCCATCGGGCCGTCCGGTGCCAGGGCGATGGCGCCGAGGTGGTTGAGCACGGTGTCGTGGAGGATCGCCGCGGCCTCGGCCTCGACCCCGGCGCGGTACGCCGAGACGTGCTCCTCGCGCGCGGAGCGGAGCAGCTCGGGCTGGACCCGCTCGGACCGTGCGGTGTTCCGGCTGGTGAAGAGCACGAGCGCGACGACGAAGCCGAGGGTCACCCAGGCGAGCAGGAACGGCCGTGGCGGCCCGTCCACCTGCGCGACGGCGATCGAGGTCGCGAGGCGTCCGACCAGGAACCCGCCGACCGACCACAGCACGACCCGTCCGGCCACCGCGCCGGCACCACCGACGAGGACGAGCGGGATGACCACGAGCGACAGCAGGTAGCTCGTCACCCAGCCCGCCGGGACCTCGCGCTGCACGACGAGCGCGAACCACCACGCGGACACCCCGCCGACGAGCAGGAAGGCCACGGCCGACCGCCACGTGCCGAACTGCACGTGCACGCCGATCATCAGGGCCATCGGCACGAGGGCGAGCACGGCGCCGACGATCCGGACGTCCGGGTCGGCCAGCCGGTAGAGCAGCAGCACGACCGCCGCGGCCACCACGGACCCGACGGCGGCGGCATGGAAGGCGCGCACGGTCGACCAGGCATTCACGCGGGGCGCGAGGTGCGTGGGGATGCCGAGCACGGGTCGAGGGTCCTTCCGGAGGGTCGTCGTGTCGCCGACGACGGCCATCGGGAGGCTGTCGTGTACCCCGAAACGAGCACCGTTCGGCGACCCGCCCGATGTTACCGCCGATCACCGACACTCGGTGTCCCCCGAACGCGGAAGCGCACTCGCGTCAGAACAGGGTCGGCCCGGACGCCGCACCGACGCTGGCCGTCCGATGCCCCCAGCCGGGGTCCGCGCGCTGCAGCGGCGACACCGACGGACGCGACTGCTCGTCGAGCGGCGAGGCCGTGGGTCCCGTCGGGATCGTGCGCAGCCGTTCCTCGCGGTCGCGGAACCCCATCGAGCCGGTCGCCGGGTCGACCCGACCGACCGCGACCCCGTGGGCGCGCAGGATGGGACGGACCCGCTCCGCGAGCCACCGGCGGTAGTCCTTCGGGGCGTACGTGTTGTCGAGGTACATCGACCGGTACCGCGCGACCAGGTCGGGCCGGGTCTGCTGCAGCCACGCGAACCACCACGGCTTGACCCCGGGCCGCAGGTGCAACGCCGAGTACATGACGCTCGTCGCACCGGCCGCGGCCGCCCGCCCGATCGCGTCGTCGAGGTGTGCCCGGGTGTCGGTGATGAACGGCAGCACGGGCATCAGGAACACCGAGCAGTCGAGGCCCGCGTCCCGGATCGCCCGGACGGTCGCCAACCGTGCCGCCGTCGTCGGGGTGCCCGGCTCGACCTGCTGCTGCAGCGCGTCGTCGTACACCGCGATCGACATCGCCAGGTCGATCGGTACCTGCCGTGCCGCCTCGGCCAGCAGGGGCAGGTCGCGTCGGAGCAGCGTGCCCTTCGTCAGGATGCTGAACGGCGTCCCGGACTCGGCGAGGGCACGGATCACGCCCGGCATCAGCCGGTACTTGCCCTCGGCGCGCTGGTACGGGTCGGTGTTCGTGCCGAGGGCGACCGGGTGCCCCTGCCAGCTCGGTCGGCGGAGTTCGCGGCGGAGCACGTCGGCGACGTTGGTCTTCACGACGATCTGCTGGTCGAAGTCCGCGCCGCCGTCGAACTCCAGGTAGGTGTGCGTCGGCCGGGCGAAGCAGTACACGCACGCGTGGCTGCACCCGCGGTACGGGTTGATCGTCCAGCCGTAGGTACCGGCACCGTCGGCACTGGGCACACGGTTCAGGGCACTCTTCGCCAGGACCTCGTGGAAGGTGACGCCCGCGAACTCCGGCGTCGTGACGCTCCGCACGAGTCCGCTGTTCGACGCGAGTCCCGGGAGCGCGTCGGTCCGCTCCGCGTCGATCGCCTGCCCACTCCACCGCATGCCGCCATTCGAACACACGTTCGAACAGAGGTCAAGCCGGGCGAGCCCGGTTCAGTGGTGCAGCCCGAGCACCTTCGCGGTCCGCGCGAGGGTCTCGTCCGCGAGCGCCGGGTCGGAGCCGAGGTCCGTGCCGTACGTCGGCACCATCTCGCGCACCGTCGGCTCCCAGCCTGCCCAGCGGTCCGGGAAGCACCGCTGCAGCATGGACAGCATGATCGGCACCGCGGTGGACGCCCCGGGGCTCGCACCGAGCAGACCCGCGATCGACCCGTCGGCCGACGTGATGACCTCGGTCCCGAACTGCAGCACCCCACCCTTCTCGCGGTCGGGCTTGATCACCTGGACACGCTGCCCGGCGGTGATCCGGTGCCAGTTGTCCGGCTCGGCCGTCGGCATGAACTCGCGGAGGGCGTCGAACTTCGTCTGCTTCGACGCGAGCAGCTGCCCGACGAGGTAGCGGACGAGGTCGAAGTTGGAGAACGCGACGCTGAGCATCGGACGCAGGTTGTGCGGTCGGATCGAGCGGAACAGGTCGAGCACGGAGCCCTGCTTGAGGAACTTCGGGCTGAACCCGGCGTACGGGCCGAACATGAGCGACGCCTTGCCGTCGACGATGCGGGTGTCGAGGTGCGGGACGGACATCGGCGGAGCACCGACGCTCGCCTTGCCGTACACCTTCGCCGCGTGCTTCTGCACGACCTCGGGCTCGTCGGTCCGGAGGAACTCGCCGGACACCGGGAACCCGCCGTACCCGCGGATCTCCGGGATGCCGGACTTCTGCAGCAGGTGGAGTGCTCCGCCGCCCGCGCCGACGAAGACGAACTTCGCCGCGATGCGCTGCGTGGAGCGACCGATCTCGTTGCGGACGTCGAGGACCCAGCCCTCGGACACCGTCGAGCGGGTGATCTTCCGGACCTGGTGCGACGGCTCGAACTCGACGCCGGCGATCTCGAGCTCGTCGAAGAGCTGGCGCGTCAGCGATCCGAAGTCGACGTCGGAGCCGGCGGCAGAGTACGTCGCCGCGATCGGCTGGTCCTTCTTGCGCCCCGGGATGAGCGCGGGTGCCCACTGCCGGATCTGCGCGGGGTCGTCCGAGAACTCGATGCCCGCGAAGAGCGGGTGGTCCTTGAGCGCCTCCCAGCGCTTGCGCATGTACTCGACGTTGTCAGCACCCCAGACGAACGAGATGTGCGGCGTCGGGTTGATGAAGTTCGAGGGCTCCGGCAGCGCACCGGTCTCGACGAGGTGGGCCCAGAACTGCCGTGACACCTGGAACTGCTCGTTGACCGTGACGGCCTTCGCGATCTCGACCCGTCCGTCGGGCAGCTCGGGCGTGTAGTTCAGCTCGCAGAGCGCCGAGTGCCCGGTGCCCGCGTTGTTCCACGGGTTCGAGGACTCCTGCGCGACCGATCCGAGGCGCTCGTACACGCGGATGCGCCACGTGGGCTCGAGCCGGTGGATGATCGCGCCGAGCGTGGCGCTCATGATCCCTCCCCCGACCAGGACGACGTCGATGGGGTCCACCTGCTTCACTGCCACCCGTCGATCCTACCGGCGTGCGGCCGGGTGCGAGCCGACCGACAAACGGACGGGAGGCACGTGGCGGACCCGCCACGTGCCTCCCGTCCGTCTTCTGGTCCCTACCCCGGCCGCTATGCGGCGACGGTGCGGCTGGCGACGATCGTCTCGGCGATCTGCACCGCGTTGAGCGCGGCGCCCTTCCGCAGGTTGTCGTTGCTCACGAAGAGCGCGAGGCCGTGACCGGCGGGCGCGGACTGGTCGGCCCGGATCCGGCCGACGAACGACGGGTCCTGCCCGGCGGCCTGCAGCGGCGTCGGCACGTCGGCGAGCTCGACGCCGGGCGCCTCGGCGAGGATCGCGGTCGCGCGCTCGGGCGAGAGCGGACGGTCGAACTCGGCGTGCACCGAGATCGAGTGCCCGGTGAAGACCGGGACGCGCACGCAGGTGCCGGCGACGAGCAGGTCGGGCAGCTCGAGGATCTTCCGGCTCTCGTTGCGGAGCTTCTTCTCCTCGTCGGTCTCGCCCTCGCCGTCCTCGACGATCGAGCCGGCGAGCGGCACGACGTCGAACGCGATGGGACGCGCGTACTTGACCGGCTCCGGGAAGGTCACGGCCGAGCCGTCGTGGGTCAGCGCCGCGGCGTCCTGCTCGAGGGCGGCCTTGGCCTGGCCGAGCAGTTCCTCGACCCCGGCGAGCCCGGACCCGGACACGGCCTGGTACGTCGTGGCCACGAGTCGGCGGAGACCGGACTCGGTGTCCAGGACCTTGAGCACGGGCATGATCGCCATCGTCGTGCAGTTCGGGTTCGCGATGATGCCCTTCGGCGCCTGGTCGACGGCGTGCGGGTTCACCTCGCTCACCACGAGCGGGACGTCCGGGTCCATCCGCCAGGCGCTGGAGTTGTCGACGACGACGGCTCCCGCGGCGGCGAACTTCGGCGCGAGGGCGCGCGAGGCGGTGGCACCCGCCGAGAACAGCGCGATGTCGATGCCGGACGGGTCGGCGGTCTCGGAGTCCTCGACGACGATCTCCTCGCCGCGGAACGGCAGCGTGGTGCCGGCGGACCGGGCGCTCGCGAAGAACCGGACGCGGTCGGCCGGGAACGCGCGCTCCTCGAGGAGGCGACGCATCACGGCGCCGACCTGACCGGTGGCGCCGACGACGGCGACGGTGGTGCTCATGTGGTGCTCCTGCTCGTTCGCGGGACCGCGGTCAGCGGCCCGTGCCGGCGTAGACGACGGCTTCCTGGTCGGCGTCGAGGCCGAACGCCGCGTGCACGACGCGCATCGCCTCGTTCAGGGTGTCGGCACGGGTGACGACCGAGATGCGGATCTCCGAGGTCGAGATCATCTCGATGTTGATCGACGCCTCGTGCAGGGCGCGGAAGAGCGCGGCGGAGACGCCGGCGTTCGTGCGCATGCCCGCACCGACGAGGGCGAGCTTGCCGATCTGGTCGTCGTACTGGATGCCCTCGTAGCCGATGTCGGCCTTCGCGACCTCGAGCGCCGTGAGCACGCCCTGGCCCTGGTCCTTCGGCAGCGTGAAGGAGATGTCCGTGCGGCCGGTGACGGCCTCGGACACGTTCTGCACGATCATGTCGATGTTCGCGCCGGCACGGGCGACGATCGTGAAGATCTCGGCGGCCTTGCCCGGGGTGTCGGGCACGCCGACGACGGTGATCTTGCCCTCGGAGAGGTCTCCGGCGATCCCGGTGATGATCGGTTCTTCCACGGTTTCCCCCTCTGCAGGGTTGTAGACGATGGTTCCCTCGGCGTTGCTGAAGGAGGAGCGGACGTGCAGGGTGACGCCGTGCCGACGGGCGTACTCGACGGCACGGATGTACAGGACCTTGGCGCCGGAGGCCGCGAGCTCGAGCATCTCCTCGCTCGTGATCCGGTCGACCTTCTTGGCCTTCGGCACCACGCGCGGGTCGGCGGTGAAGATGCCGTCGACGTCGGTGTAGATCTCGCAGACGTCGGCGTCGAGCGCGGCGGCGAGGGCGACGGCCGTGGTGTCCGAGCCGCCGCGACCGAGCGTGGTGATCTCGCCGGTCGTGCGGTTGAAGCCCTGGAAGCCCGCGACGATCGCGACGTGACCGGCGTCGAGCGCCTCGCGCACGCGCTTCGGGGTGACGTCGACGATGCGGGCCTTGCCGTGCTGGGCATCGGTGAGCATGCCCGCCTGGCTACCGGTGTACGACGAGGCTTCGACGCCCAGGCTCTTGATCGCCATCGCGAGCAGGGCCATCGAGATGCGCTCCCCCGCCGTGAGCAGCATGTCGAGCTCACGACCAGCCGGGATGGGCGTCACCGAGTGCGCGAGGTCGACGAGCTCGTCGGTGGTGTCGCCCATCGCCGAGACCGCGACGACGACGTCGTTGCCGGCCTTCTTCGTCTGGACGATCCGCTTCGCCACGCGCTTGATGCTCTCGGCGTCCGCGACGGACGATCCACCGAACTTCTGCACGATCAAGGCCACTGCTTGGTACTCCCGGGGACGACGGAGCCGCGATGTGACGCGGTTCGACAATGGTAGAGGGTGTTCCGCGGATGTTGCGTCGGAACGGGGTGGGACGCAAGGATCCTGCGTGCTGCTGGGCGTGAGGAGCCGCGCGGCGGGTGCGTGCCGGCCGGTGGCGTCGTGCTCAGCCGCCGACCAGGCGACGACCCTCGAAGGCCCGTCCGAGTGTGACCTCGTCGGCGTACTCGAGGTCGCCGCCCACGGGCAGACCGGACGCGAGTCGGGTCGTCCGGATGCCCATCGGGACGAGCAGACGGCTGAGGTAGGTCGCCGTCGCCTCGCCCTCGAGGTTCGGGTCGGTCGCGATGATGACCTCGTCCACCGTGCCGTCGGCCAGGCGCGTCATGAGCTGCTGGATGCGCAGGTCGTCCGGACCGACACCGTCGATCGGGCTGATCGCACCGCCGAGCACGTGGTAGAGCCCGCGGAACTCGCGCGTCCGTTCGATCGCGGCGACGTCCTTCGCCTCTTCCACCACACAGATCACGGTCGGCGAACGACGGGGGTCGCGGCAGATGCTGCAGCGCTCGGACTCGGTCACGTTGCCGCAGACCTCGCAGAAGCGGACCTTCTCCTTGACGTCGGCCAGGAGCTCCGCCAGGCGGCTCGGGTCGAACGACTCGGTCTGCAGGATGTGGAACGCGATCCGCTGCGCGGACTTCGGGCCGATGCCGGGCAGGCGACCGAACTCGTCGATCAGGTCCTGGACGATGCCGTCGTACATCAGGCGCCTTCCTCGTGCAGGGCGGTCTCCTCGATGAACTGGGCACCGAGGATCTCACGGACGACGGCCTCGCCGTAGCGTCCCGCGACGGGGGCGCGACGGGCCGGGGGTGTGGTGGTCGGCTGCGGGCGGGCGGCCTGCTGTCGGGGTGCGGCCTGCTGCTGGGGGGCGCCCTGCTGTCGGGCAGCGCCCTGCTGCAGGCCGGACGCCGCTGCGGGCGGTGTCGGCGCCGCAGCCGGCGCTCCGGTGCCCGGGTCGGGGAACGGGGCGCCGTCGTCGTGCGGCTCGTCGTCGAGGGGGTAGTCGTCGACGGGCACGTCGGACCGGGTCGCCGAGGTGTCGGGCGCAGCGGGTGCGGACCCCGACGTCTCGGCTGCCGCCGGTGCGGCGGCCGAGGTGGACTCGGCACGCGGGCGCGGCGTCGCGGAGGCGCCTCCGCCGAGTGCCGAGGCCGGACGCAGCTGTGCGGCGAGCGCTGCGTCGGCGGCGGGGTCGCCGACGACCGGGACGGGGGTGACGGGCTCGCCGGTGTCCGTCGTGCCGAAGGGCGCCGACCAGCTCGGTTCCGCTCGTCCGGCCGGGGCGGCGGGTGCGGGCGTCGGGTCCGTCGCCGGGATGGTGGCGACGGCCCAGTCGGTGACCGGGCTGCTGGACGCCGGTGCCGGTGTCGCCGCGGGCTGCGGCGCGGGAGTCGGTGCCGCGGGAGCCTGGGGCGCCTGCTGCTGCACCGGAGCCTGCGGCGCCTGGGCCCGCGGCGCCGCGACCTCGGGCTCGGGCTTCGGCTCGGGGGCACGACGCTCCGGCGCCCCCGCCTGCAGCGGGGCCTGCTGCTGCGGGGCCTGCTGCTGCGGGGTCTGCTGCTGCGGCGCCCGCTGCTGACCGTTCGGCTGCTGCTGTTGCTGCCCGGGCCCACGTGCGACGAACTTCACCCGGAGTCCGAGGACGTCGATGATCGCCGAGCGGAGGAGCTCACTGACGCTCGTCGCGGGGTCGGACATCTCCTTGAAGGACGCCACGTCCTGCTGGCTAGGGAACGTCAGGGTGAGCACGTCCTCGCGCAGGGCCGTGACCTGCGCCGTGACGACCACGGACCACGCCGACCGACGGGCCTTCTGCACGTGCTCGACGACCTGCGGCCAGGAGTCGCGGAGCTGCTGGAAGCCCACGGCCGCGATGGGACGGACCACGGGCTCGTCGCCGACGGCCGTGCCCTGCCCGGTCGACGAGGCGTTGGCCGTGCCGGACGGGGCGGCCGGGGCATCCGTCGACGGGCGCTCGGCGTGCGGCTGCTGCGCGGGCTGCGGGGTGTTCGGGGCGACCGCTCCCCACGCTGCGGCGGCGTCACGCACGGCGGCCCCGGGGGCCGCCGATCCGCTGGCGGACGACGACTCGGTGGTCGAGCGCGCGCTCGCAGCAGGAGCCGCCGACTGCGCGGACGCGGCGGTCGACGCAGGCGCGGCGGTCGACGCAGGAGAACCGGTCGACGCAGGCGCCGGAGCAGCGGTGCGCTGCGGAGCGGCGGGCGGCGCCGTCCGGGTCGGAGCGGCAGGAGCCGCGTCCGCCGTGGAGCCGCCCTGGTGTCCGCCCGCGTCGCCGACACCGACACGGCGCTCGAGCCGCTCCACACGGGCGAGGGCCCCGCGCTGGGTGTCGTCGGCCTCGGGCACGAGCATGCGCGCCGTCATCAGCTCGAGGTGCAGCCGCGGTGAGGTCGCACCGGTCATGTCCGTCAGGGCGCGGTTCGCGATGTCCGCCGCCCGGGACAGCGCCGTCGCCCCGAACACCCCGGCCTGGCGCGTCATGGTGTCGAGTTCCTCGGGCGAGATGCCGCGCAGGACCGCCGCCGCGCTCTCGTTCGTCGCGGCGACGACGATCAGGTCACGGAGCCGCTCGAGCAGGTCCTCGACGAAGCGCCGCGGGTCCTGACCGGTCTGCACCACGCGGTCGATGGCCGCGAACGCCGATGCCGGGTCCGCGACGGCGAGCGCGTCGACCACGTCGTCGAGCAGTGCCGCGTCGGTGTACCCGAGCAGAGCGACGGCACGCTCGTACGCGATGGCGCCGTCCTCGCTCCCCGCCATGAGCTGGTCCAGCAGCGACAGGGTGTCACGGACCGATCCGCCACCGGCCCGGACCACGAGGGGCAGGACGCCCGGCGCGACCGACACGGACTCCTGCGCGCAGAGCTGCTCGACGTACTCGAGCATCGTGGCCGGCGGCACGAGACGGAACGGGTAGTGGTGGGTCCGCGACCGGATGGTGCCGATGACCTTCTCGGGCTCGGTCGTCGCGAAGATGAACTTGACGTGCTCAGGGGGCTCCTCGACCAGCTTGAGCAGCGCGTTGAAGCCCTGCGGCGTCACCATGTGCGCCTCGTCCAGGATGAAGATCTTGAAGCGGTCGCGTGCCGGGGCGAACACGGCGCGGTCGCGCAGGTCGCGAGCGTCGTCGACACCGTTGTGGCTCGCCGCGTCGATCTCGATCACGTCGAGGGAACCGCTGCCCCCTCGGGCGAGCTCGACGCAGCTCGGGCAGACACCGCACGGGGTGTCCGTCGGCCCCTCGGCGCAGTTGAGGCAGCGCGCGAGGATGCGGGCCGAGGTCGTCTTGCCGCAGCCGCGCGGCCCGCTGAACAGGTACGCGTGGTTGACACGGTTCGTCCGGAGCGCGGTCCGCAGCGGGTCGGTGACCTGCGACTGCCCGATCAGCTCGGCGAAGTTCTCGGGCCGGTAACGGCGATACAGGGCGGTGACCACGGACCAAGGGTAGCCGGGACGGCCGACACCACCAGCCGTCACTCCGAGCCTGTGGACGGCGTCGGGTCACACCCCTTCCGGGAACGAAGAAGACTCCTCACGCACCCGCCAGAGCCCGGTTACCCTTGCTGCGTTTCCGCCCTGGGGGAGTTGGCCTGGATGGCGTCACGTGAGGAGCCTCCGGAAGTCTACCGGACGCGACGGGCAGTATCGGACACATGAAGATCGCCATCGCCGGAGGACACGGACAGATCGCCCTGCTCCTCGCCCGCCTCGTCACCGACGCCGGCCACGACGCCGTCGCCGTCATCAGGAACCCCGCGCACCGCGCCGACGTGGAGCAGCAGGGCGCGACCGCGCTGGTCGTGGACCTGGAGCAGGTCGACGACGACGAACTCGCCCTGCGCCTGCGCGGGGTCGACGCGGTGGTGTTCGCGGCCGGTGCCGGCCCGAACAGCGGTGCGGAGCGGAAGGAGACCGTCGACCGGGACGCCGCACTGCTCCTCGCCGACGCCGCCGAGCGGATGGGCATCGACCGCTACGTGATGATCTCGGCGATGGCGGCCGACTCGTACGACCCGGAGCGGGCCGTCGTGCCCGCCCGCTCCGAGGACGACGTCTTCCAGGTGTACCTGCGCGCGAAGTCCGAGGCGGACGCGAACATCCGCGCGCGGAACCTGCGCTGGACGATCGTCCGTCCGGGTGCGCTCCTCGACACACCGCCGCAGGGCACGGTCGCCGTCGGGCGCACGGTGCCGCGCGGGTCGATCCCCCGTGCGGACGTCGCCGCGGTCGTGCTGCACGCGCTCCTCGACGACTCCGCGGTCGGCGTGCAGTTCGAGGTGACGAGCGGCAACACACCGATCCCCGCCGCCCTGCACGCCCTCGGCTGACCCGATCCGCACGAACGAGACGCCCCCCGCGCTGCCGAGACGCCCCCGAACCGTCGAGACGCCCCCGGATCCGGGGGCGTCTCGCGCACTCGGGGGCGTCTCGCGCGCGACCGCCGCGAGCTACAGCGCGACCGCAGCCGACTGCCGGGCGATCTCGAGCTCCTCGTTCGTCGGGATGACGAGCACCGCGACACGCGACGCGTCCGTGGAGATGCGCCGTGCCTCTCGTGAGGCCAACTCGTTCCGGTCCGCGTCGACCTCGATGCCCAGGTGCTCGAGCCCCGCGAGCACGCGCCGGCGCAGCAGCGCGTTGTTCTCCCCGACGCCCGCGGTGAAGACCACGGCGTCCAGCCCACCGAGCTGCGCCGTGTAGGCCCCCACGTACCGGCGGATCCGGTGCCGGTACACGGCGAGCGCCGCCTCGGCGGTCTCGTCGCCGCGCGACGCCGCGTCCTGCACGTCCCGCATGTCCCCGTTGCCGGTGAGCCCGAGCAGGCCCGACTGCTTGTTGAGCATCGTGTCGAGCTCGTCGAAGTCGAGTCCGGCCTCGCGGTGCAGGTGCAGCAGGACGGCGGGGTCGAGGTCGCCGGAGCGGGTCCCCATCACCAGGCCCTCGAGCGGGGTCAGGCCCATCGAGGTCTCGATCGAGCGGCCGCCGTCGATCGCCGCGGCCGAGGCCCCGTTGCCGAGGTGCAGCACGATGGTCTTCAACTCGGACAGCGGGCGGTCGAGGAACGCGGCGGCCTGCTCGGAGACGTACTTGTGGCTCGTGCCGTGCATGCCGTAGCGCCGGATCTGGTGCTTCTCGGCGAGGTCGGCCGGGATGGCGTACGTGTACGCGTGCGGCGGCATCGTCTGGTGGAACGCGGTGTCGAACACGGCGACGTGCGGGACGTCGGCGAAGACCTGCTTCGCGGCCCGGATCCCCTCGAGGTTCGCCGGGTTGTGCAGCGGCGCGAGGCTGTTCAGCGCCTCGATCTGCTCCTCGACCTCGTCCGTCACGACCGTCGCCCGGTCGAACGTGGTCCCGCCGTGCACCACGCGGTGGCCGACGACCGCCGGCGGGTGCTCGTCGAACGACGGGCCGACCTTCGCGAAGGCGTCGAGCATGGCCTGGAAGCCCGCCGCGTGGTCCGGGACGTCGGCGGCGTCGTTCGAGGACGACTCCCCCGTCACCGCGTTCGTGTGCTTCCACGCGCCGGCGGACTCGCCGATGCGCTCCACCAGCCCGGAGGCGAGCGTGCGCTCGCCCTCGAGCTCGATGAGCTGGTACTTGAACGAACTCGAACCGGAGTTCACGACGAGGGCTGCGGTCACTGGGGTGGTGCCTTTCTCGGGACGGACTGGAGGCGCGGTGCGGGTCGGTCGGTCAGGCCGCGTCGGTCGCGGTGCCGGCCTGGATCGCGGTGATCGCGACGGTGTTCACGATGTCGCCGACGAGGGCGCCCCGCGACAGGTCGTTGATCGGCTTGCGCAGGCCCTGGAGCACCGGACCGATGGCCACGGCACCCGCCGAGCGCTGCACGGCCTTGTAGGTGTTGTTGCCGGTGTTCAGGTCCGGGAAGACGAACACCGTCGCCCGGCCGGCGACCGGCGAGTCCGGCATCTTCGTGCTCGCGACGGTCGGGTCGGCGGCGGCGTCGTACTGGATGGGGCCCTCGACGAGCAGGTCCGGGCGACGCTCCCGCACGAAGGCGGTGCCCGCGCGGACCTTGTCGACGTCCGCCCCGGTGCCGCTGTCCCCGGTCGAGTAGCTGAGCATCGCCACGCGCGGGTCGATGCCGAACTGCGCCGCGGTCTCGGCCGACGAGATCGCGATGTCGGCGAGCTGCTCGCTCGTCGGGTCCGGGATCACCGCGCAGTCGCCGTACACGAGCACGCGGTCGGCCAGCGCCATGAGGAAGACGCTCGACACGATCGACGTGTCCGGCCGGGTCTTGATGATCTCGAAGGACGGCCGGATGGTGTGCGCCGTGGTGTGCTTCGCGCCGGACACCATGCCGTCGGCCAACCCGAGCTGCACCATGAGCGTGCCGAAGTACGAGACGTCCGTGACGGTGTCGCGGGCGAGCTCGATCGACATGCCCTTGTGCGCCCGCAGCCGGGTGTACTCCTCGGCGAAGCGCTCGCGGAGCTCGGGGTCGAACGGACTGATGAGCTGCGCACCCTCGAGGTCGAGCCCGAGCTCGGTCGCGCGGGCACGGATCGCGGCGGGTTCGCCGAGGATCGTCAGTGAGCAGACCTGACGCTGCAGCAGCGTGGACGCGGCGTGCAGGATGCGGTCGTCGTCGCCCTCGGGCAGGACGATCCGCTTGCCGTAGCCGCGGGCCCGGTCGAGCAGGCCGTGCTCGAACATGAGCGGCGTCACGACGCCGGACGGCGTGAGCTGCAGCCGGTCGCGCAGGGCGTCGGCGTCGACGTGCTGCTCGAAGAGCGCGAGCGCGAGGTCGGCCTTCCGCGGGGAGTCCGCCGCGAGCCGCCCGCGGGTGTGGGTGATCCGGAGCGCGGTGTCGTACGTGCCGAGGTCGTTCCGGGCGATCGGCAGCGAGCTCGACAGGCCCTCGAGCAGGCGGGTGATCTGCGGCGAGGTCTCGAACCCGCCGTTCAGGATGACACCGGCCAGGCTCGGGAAGGTCTCGGACTGGTTCGCGAGCACCGTGGCGAGCAGCACGTCGCTGCGGTCCCCCGGCACGACCACGATCCCGCCCTCGATGAGCCGGGGCAGCACGTTCTCCATGCTCATGCCGGCGACGACGGTGCCCAGGGCCTCGCGGTCGAGCAGGGCCTCGTCCCCACGGACGAGCGTCGCGCCGGTCGCCTGCAGCAGGGCACGGACGGTCGGTGCGACGAGCACGCGGTCCTCGGGGATGGCCCAGACGGGCGTGTCGGGGTGGACGTCGCGCACCGCGTGCTCGACGCTCGCGACGATCGCCGCGAGCGCGTCCGGGTCGGCACGGTTCACCACCACGCCGAGGAGCTGGGCGTGCGCCGCCCGGAGCTCGCTCGTCGTGACGTCGGCGACCTGCGCCATCGCCTCGGCCGTGCGCGCCCCCCGCTCGGCGGAGTCGCGGCCGCCGAGCACGAGCAGCACGGGCGCCCCGAGGTTCGCCGCGACCTTCGCGTTGAAGGACAGCTCCGTCGGGCTGCCCACGTCGGTGTAGTCGGACCCGAGGACCACGACCGCGTCGCACTGCCGCTCGACCTGCGCGAAGCGGGACAGGATCGTGCCGAGCGCGGCGTCGGGGTCCGCGTGGACGTCGTCGTAGGTGACGCCGACGGCCTCGTCGTACGAGAGCCCGACGGCGGTGTGCTGCAGGAGCAGCTCGAGCACGTAGTCGGGCTCGGCGACCGACCGGGCGACGGGTCGGAACACGCCGACGCGACCGACGGATCGGGCGAGGGTCTCGAGGACACCGAGGGCCACGGTGCTCTTGCCGGTGTGCCCCTCTGCTGACGTGATGTAGATGCGGGTCGACACACCTCCAGGGTAGTCGCGCGCTCGACGGGCCCTCTGGGAGCCGGCGGGGCTGTGGAGGCTCGTGGTCATCCACACCCTCGGGAACCTGTACCATGGGGTGTCGTCATCGCGAGATGTCGCCTGGAGAATTCGCCTAGTGGCCTATGGCGCACGCTTGGAAAGCGTGTTGGGTGCAAGCCCTCGGGGGTTCGAATCCCCCATTCTCCGCCAGCAACTCCCACCAGGAGCGTTCCGGCCAGGAACGTACCGGTCAAGAACGACGAAGGGCACCCGCCGAGCGGGTGCCCTTCGTCGTTCCGGTGGCGCCCGTCGACGCCCGTGTCCCCCGTCAGGCCGACGGCTGTGCCCCCCGTCCGCAACGAGGTGGCCGGAACACGCCGCTGCGCAGTGGAACGCACTGTCCTCCGGCCCCGCCGAGGCCCTAGTCTGTGCTCACGGACGACCCCGGGACGGGTCGGACACGGTGCAACCGGGCGGCAGGGGCGTCGCCCGACGGGCGTGCGGTCGACGCTGCCCGCGCACCCGAGGGCGAGGAGACCTACGTGGGGGACGCGACGGTACCGGCGACGGGACGACTGCGCGCGCCGGTGTTCGACACGGTGCTCCGGCCCCGTCGCGCACTGGTCCGCTCCACCGCCCTGAGCGTCGTCTGCTCCGCCGTCCCACTCGTCGTCGCGCTGGTCTGGGTCACCCTCCCGATGCGCTGGTGGTCGCTCGTGGCCGGCTTCGTCGTGCTCCTCGCCGTCCTGGCCGGTGTGCTGTTCGTTCGGCTCGGCTCGACGTTCCTCGGGATCGACGAGGACGACGTCGTGCTGCACGGCGTGGTCACCGCGAACCGACGCATCCCGCGGGCCCGGGTGCACCACCTCGTCCTCGTGACGACGCAGCACGGGACGGCCGACCGCCCGGTCCGGACGCTCCTGGCGTTCGACGCCGACGACGAGCACCTGTTCCGCATGCGCGGCGACGTCTGGGGCGACGCGGCACTCGAGCGCGTGGTCGACGTGCTCGACGTCCAGGTGGACCGCGAAGGCCGCGTCCTGCCGGCACGCGAGGTCGCCCGCCGCTGGCCGTCGAGCCGCGCCTGGTACGAGCGTCGTGCCGGCGTCGCGGTCGCGGGTGGCGCTGCGGCCGCCCTCGTCGTCGGGGTCCTCGCCGTCGAGACGATCGGACTCCTCGCACGCTGACCGTCCGCGCCGCCCGAGCACGCTGACCGATCAGCGCCCGACGAGCACGCTGACCGACCGCGCCACCCGAGCTCGCCGATGGTCAGCGCGGCCCCTCAGCGCCGGCGTCGCAGGGTCGAGAAGATCCCCTTCACGACCTCCTTGGCGATGGTCCCGCCGAGCCCCGGACCGAGCAGGTCCGACAGCGGGTCCCCCGACCGCCGCGAGGTCGACGTCCGCGACGACCGTGGCGAGCGATCGCTCCGCCGCGACTCGGCCGTCCGCTCCGCGCGCTCGAACTCCCGCTGCGTGCGCTCGTACTCCTGCTGCGCGGCCCGACGCTCTCGCTCGTCCTGCTTCGCCCGTGCCGCCGCCTCCTTCGCGGCTGCCGCGGCGGCCCGCGCCGCCTGCTTCTCGGCCTCGGCCTGCGCGGACGCGGCGTGCTCCGCCGCCTCCGCGGCGGCGGCCTCGGCGGCCGCGGCCTCCATCCGGCGCGCGAGGATCTCGTGCGCCGAGTCGGGGTCGACGCGGGTGCCGTACCGGGCGAGGAGCGGGGACGAGGTGACCCGGGCCTCCAGGTCGGCCCCCGGCAGGGGCTCCATGGAGCCCTGCGGCGCGCGCAGGCGCGTCCACGCGACCGGCGTGGGCGCACCACGCTCGTTCATCACGGTGACGATCGCCTCACCCGTCGCCAGCGAGGTCAGGACCTCGCCGAGGTCGTACTCGCTCGTCGGGTAGGTCGACACCGTGGCACGGAGAGCCTTCGCGTCGTCGGGCGTGTGGGCGCGGAGCTGGTGCTGGATGCGCGACCCCAGCTGCGCGAGCACGTCGTTCGGGACGTCCTTCGGCGTCTGCGTGACGAAGAACACGCCGACGCCCTTCGAACGGATCAGCCGGACGGTGCGGACGACCTGCTCGGTGAAGTCCTTCGACGCACCCGTGAACAGCAGGTGCGCCTCGTCGAGGAAGAACACGAGCTTCGGCTTGTCCTGGTCGCCGACCTCGGGCAGCTCGTTGAACAGGTCTGCGAGCATCCACATCAGGAACGTCGAGAACAGCTGTGGCTGGTCCTGCACGCCGGGGACCTCGAGCAGGCTCACGATCCCGCGGCCGTCCGGGGCCGTCCGGAGGAACTCGGCGGTGTCGATCTCCGGCTCCCCGAAGAACGCGTCGGCACCCTGGTCGGCGAAGGTGACGAGCTCGCGCAGGATCACGCCGACCGTCTGCTTCGACAGACCGCCGAGGTCCGCGAGTTCGCCCTTGCCCGCGTCGCTCGTCAGGTAGGTCAGGACGCTCCGCAGGTCGGACAGGTCGACGAGCGGCAGCCCGGCCTGCTCGGCGTAGTGGAAGACGAGCCCGAGCGACGACTCCTGCGTCTCGTTGAGACCGAGCACCTTCGCGAGCAGCAGCGGCCCGAACCCGGACACCGTCGCCCGGACCGGGACACCCGTGCCGACGCCGCCGAGGGCGTAGAACTCGGCCTGGCTGCCGACGCCCTGCCACTGCTGGCCGATGCCCGCCGTGCGCGCGAGCAGCTTGTCGTTCGGCTGGCCGGGGGTCGCCAAGCCGGACAGGTCGCCCTTGACGTCCGCCGCGAACACCGGCACACCGGCCGCGGCGATCTGCTCGGCGAGGAGCTGCAGGGTGCGGGTCTTGCCCGTGCCGGTGGCACCCGCGACGAGGCCGTGCCGGTTGAGCATGCCGAGCGGGATGCGGACCTGGACGTCCGGCAGCGCCTCGCCGTTGACGAGCGCGCCGAGTTCGAGGGCGGTGCCGCCGACGGCGTACCCGGTACGGACGGCCGCCACGGCGTCGGCGCCGAGCGGTCCGGCGGGTGGTGCGGTGAGCGGCGGGGTCGCCTGGTCGCCGGGTCGGGTGTCGGGCCGGACGGGAGGCTCGGTGCCTGTGGACGACGTCGACTCGGCTGCCGGGGTGGCCGGGTCCGTGGGCGCTGCTGCCGGCTCGGCTGTCGTCGCCGCCGGCTCGGTGGGCGCTGCCGCCACTGTCCGGCTCAGCGCTGCGGCGAGCTCCTCGGCCCGCCGTGCGGCCTCGTCGGCGAGCCGACGCGCCTCCTCGGCGGCGGCCTGCGCCGCCGCTGCCGCTGCTCTCGCCTGCTCCACCGCGTCGTCGCTCATGGCCACAGCGTACGGACGCCGACCGACGCCGGTCCGGCCGGACGACGACGGGGAGTGACTAGTGCGTGAGGGCGGGGACCGTGCGGGGGCGGACCACGGCCCAGAGCAGGACGATCGCCACCGCCGCCGTGCACGCCATCACGGCCGCCATCGGCGCCGCGGTCTCGATGCCGAGCCAGCCGACGATCGGCGAGATGAGCCCGGCGACACCGAAGTTCAGGGCGCCGAGGAGCGAGGCGGCGGTGCCGGCTTCCTTGCCGTGCGCGGCGAGGCCGATCACCTGGACGAGCGGGAACGAGAAGCCGCACGCCGCGATGAAGAACCAGAGCGGCACGAGCACGCCGACCAGTCCGGCACCCAGCGCGTCGAGCACGATGATCGCGACCGACGCCAGGAACAGGGTCGCGGTCGAGCAGGCGAGGATCCACTGCGGGCCGACACGCTGCGCGATCCGCGAGGAGATCTGCACGCCGACGACGACGCCGATGGAGTTCACCGCGAAGAGCAGTCCGTACTGCTGCGCGTTGAGCCCGTAGACGCCCTGGAACAGGAACGGCGACGAACTCAGGTACGAGAACAGGCCGCTGAACACCATCGCTCCGATGAGCGCGACGCCGACGAAGATCCGGTCGGAGAACAGCGCCTTGTACCGCTGGCCGACGGTGGAGTGGCCGGCCTCGTGCCGGCGCTCCTTCGGCAGCGTCTCGACGATGAGCAGGATCGACGCGATCACGACGGCCAGGCCGTAGCAGGCGAGGAACACGAAGATGCCGCGCCAGCTGGTGAAGCGGAGCATCTGCGAGCCGATGAGCGGCGCGAGGATCGGTGCGAGGCCGTTCACCATCGCCAGGCGCGACAGCATGCGCACGAGGGGCTTGCCGCCGAACAGGTCGCGGACGGTGGCCATCGCGACGACACCACCCGCCGCGGCACCCATGCCCTGCAGGACGCGGAACACGGCCAGCAGCTCGATGTCCGGCGCGGTGGCCGCTCCGATGGACGCCGCGATGTGCACCGTGGTGGCGATGATGAGCGGCAGGCGACGACCGACCTTGTCGCTCCACGGGCCGACCAGCAGCTGGCCGACCGCGAACCCGAGCGTCGTCGCCGTGAGCGTGAGCTGCACGGCGCCGTCGGAGACCCCGAACTGCTCCTTGAGCGACGGGAACGCCGGCAGGTAGAGGTCGATGGTGAACGGCCCGAGCGCGGTGAGCGCGCCGAGCACGAAGACGTAGACGAGGCGCTGACCCCGGGTGAGCGAGTCACCGGGGTGGAGCACGACGCGGAGTGGACCAGTGGTGGCGGGCGCGGTCACGAGCGAGCGGTCCTTCGACAGGAGAGACGGGAGAGGGAGGTGATCACGGGCGCCGCGGTTGCCCGGCGCCGGGAGAGCGGGGTCGCACCGGGCGGACCCGGCCGAGTCGAATCGAATCGATTCGCCCACGGAACCATCCTACGGGCTGCGTGAGCGCTCCCGGAACCTCCCGCACCACATCCGTCGCGTCACACCGCGCTCTCCGTCCCGTCCGGGCGGTCGCCGTACGGTAGCGTCGACCGTGCTCGTCGACACCTGGTCGGACCGGGCAACGGACTCGGCGAGAAGGGGGTGGGACCGTGGTCGACGCACGGATCCTGCACACCACCGCAGCCCTGCGCGAGGCGATCCTGCGGCTGGCCGCCGACCGCCCCGTGTCCACGATCACCGTCGCGGACGTCACGCGCGCGGCCGGGATCAACCGTGCGACCTTCTACTCGCACGCGGTCTCGCCGGGGTCGCTGCTCGCCGACGTGCTCACGCCCGAGCTCGACCGCATCCGCGAGGACGACGCCGAGGCCCGCCGGACGGCTGCCGCCCGTGGTGCGAGTGCCGACGAGCTCGCTGGGATCACCCGTCGCGGGATCGACGCGGTCGTCGAGCACGTGGTGTCCCACCGGGACATCTACGCGAAGGGGCTCCCGGACACCGAGGACGCCTCGCTCCACCGGCTCCTCGTCGAGCACTTCACCGTCTCGAGCGCGCAGCACATCCGCGAGCTCCCCACCGAGCGCCCGACCATGCTCGACGACGTCGCGGCCGGGTTCGTCGCGCAGGGGTTCGTCGGTGCGATCGAGGCCTGGCTCGCCGGGCCCCGGCGGTCGCGGAGGTCGCTCGTCGAGACGATCACGCTGTCGTTCCCGTCCTGGTGGCACTGAGCGCCGCGGCACCGGCGACAGCAGCGACCGTCGGTCGCTGATCGTCGGTCGCTGATCGTCGGTCGCTGATCGTCGGTCGCTGACCGTCAGTCGCTGACCGTCGGCTTCTCGCCGCGCTGCAGTGACCGCACCACGTCGACCGTGGTGTCGACGAGCGCGTCCTCGTCGTCGCCGCCGGGCACCCGGTAGTCGGCGGACACCCCGTCGCCCCCGGTCCCGCTCGCGGGCAGGGAACCGCCGAGGGACACCACGACCACGCCGGCGTCGTGCGCGGTCTGGAGCACCCCGGCCAGGGCCGAGGCGTCGACCGCGCGGACGAGCACCGCCTTCGCGCCGCCCCGGACGAGCGCGTCGACCGCCTCGCGCTGGGCCGCCGCGCCGTCCTGCTCGGGCGCCAGCCGGACGTCCGACCGGAACCCCGCCGCGTCGAGCCGGTCGCCCAGAGCCGTGCCGAGCGAGCCGTCCGCGGCGGGCAGGACCACCCCGACCACGGCGTGCCGGTCGAAGCCGCCGTCCGAGCTGGTCAGGTCCGAGCTCTGCACGGGCGTCGGCGCCGCGGTCGTGGGTCCCTGGCAACCGGTCAGGGCGACGAGGGTCGCCCCCACCACGACCGCCACGACGGCCCCGACCCGCATGCGCACGAGCGTCACGCTACCCGCTGGGCACCCGCCGGCGGCGGCACCGGGCCGAGCCGTCGGACCGCCGCGGTGGCGAGCAGCGCGATCACGATCATCGCGAGGAACACGAGCGGGAACGACCACGCGGCGTCCGCTCCCCCGCTGCCGACGAACAGCAACCCGGTGACCGCGAGCCCGACGACGCTGCCCGAGGCGTCCGCGATCGTCAGCGCCGAGCTCGCGAACCCGTCGTCGCCCTCGCCCGAGAAGCGCAGCGTCAGCATCGACGCCCGCGGGTACAGCCCGCCCATGCCGGCGCCGCCGACGAACCAGCCGACGACGAGCACCCACCACGGCAGGTCGAACCAGGCGACCGCGAGCGCCGTGACCAGGCTGACGAGCACCAGGGCGAGCCCGACACCGAACGTCCTGGCGGCCGTCAGGCGTTCCTCGCCGACCCGTCCGTGCACCCAGCTGGCACCGGCCCAGCTCAGGGCGGCGACGGTCAGCGCGAGGCCCGCCGTCGACGCCGACAGACCGTGCCGCGACTGCAGCAGGAACGGCACGTAGGCCTCGCTCCCGAAGAACGCCGCCGCGACGAGTCCCCGCAGGAGCACCACGCTCGGCAGCCCGGGCGCCGCACGGAACGTCCCGGTCGGCAGCAGCGGACGGAGCGCCGCCCACGTGCCGACGACCCCGACGACGACCGCCGCGACGCGCGGCCACGGGCCGAGGTCCGGGGCGACGTTGAGGAGCAGGATCGCGATCGCCGCCCCGACGGACCAGCCGATCCTGGTGCGTTGCCACACCGGTCGGAGCGCGGCGGCCGGGGCGTGCAGCTTCCCGAGGGTCGGCACGAGCAGGGCGAACGACACCACCGCGATGACGAGCGCCCCGGCGAAGACCCAGTGCCAGCCCCACGTCTCGGTGACGATCCCCGCGACCGCCGGGCCGACGAGCGCCGGGACGACCCACGCCGCGGCGAACCCGGCGAACACCGGACCGTGCAGCTCGGCTGGGAAGATCCGTGCGACGAGCACGTAGAGCACGACGTCGATCGCCCCGGCACCGAAGCCCTCGACGAGCCGCCCGACGAGGAACACCTCCATCGTGGGCGCCAGCATCACGACCGCGGTGCCGAGCGCGAAGAGCGCGGCCGAGACCCACGCGACGACACGACCGCCGGACCGGTCCGTCCAGTTCCCCGCGAGCACCATCCCGGGGACACCCGCGGCGAGGGGTGCCGCGAAGGCGAGCGCGTACAGCGTCTCGCCGTCGAGGTCACGGCTGATCTCCGGCATGACCGTGGTCATCGCCAGGTTCTGGAACGCCGCGACGCCCACGATGGCGACCATGCCGATCGTCGCGAGCGCGTAGCGCCCGCTGAGGATCCCGGTCGTCGTCGCCACGCTGCTCACCCGGGTCACGCTACCGGTGACCACGGACGGACTGGAGGATCGTGGCGGCGCCGCCACGATCCTCCAGTCCGCCCTCAGCGCGCGTCAGCGCGCCGCGACGTCAGCGCGCCAGCGCCTGCAGGACGTCCGCGACCAGGTCGCCGGCGTCCTCGATGCCCACCGACAGGCGGACGACGTTCTCCGGCACGGCGAGCTCCGTGCCCTTGACGGACGCGTGCGTCATCTCGCTCGGGTAGCCGATGAGCGACTCGACCCCGCCGAGCGACTCGGCGAGCGTGAACACCTCGGTCGACTCGACGAACCGCTTCGCTGCCGCGGGGCCGCCGGTCAGCGCGACCGAGAGCATGCCGCCGAAGCCACGCATCTGCTTCGCGGCGACGTCGTGCCCGGGGTGGTCGGCGAGGCCCGGGTAGAAGACGCGCTCGACACCCGGGGCGGACACGAGCGCCTCGGCCACGGCCTGCGCGTTCGCGGAGTGCCGCTCCATCCGCAGCGGCAGCGTCTTGATGCCGCGGGTGGTCAGGAAGGCGTCGAACGGCGAGGCGATCGCACCCGCACCGAACTGCAGGAAGCCGACCTGCTCCGCGAACTCCTGGTCCCGCAGCACGACCGCACCGCCGACGACGTCGGAGTGG
The DNA here is from genome assembly GCF_003349855.1 of Curtobacterium sp. AG1037. Taxonomy (NCBI): domain Bacteria; kingdom Bacillati; phylum Actinomycetota; class Actinomycetes; order Micrococcales; family Microbacteriaceae; genus Curtobacterium; species Curtobacterium sp. AG1037. Next base: position 186,237 of record NZ_QQAO01000003.1, read on the forward strand.
CCCCCGAGGTACTTCGTCGTGGAGTACGACACCGCGTCGGCGCCGAGCCCGAGCGGCTGCTGCAGGTACGGCGAGGCGAACGTGTTGTCCACGACGACGAGCGCACCGGCGGCGTGCCCGACCTCGGACAGCAGCGCGATGTCGGCGATCTTCATGAGCGGGTTCGTCGGGGTCTCGACCCACAGGACGGTCTTCGCGGGGGCACCCTCGAGCGCGGCGCGGACCCGGTCGACGTCGCTCATGTCGACGACGACGAGCTCGACGCCCCACGGCACGTGCAGCCGGTTCACCAGGCGGTGCGTCCCGCCGTAGACGTCGTTGCCCATCACCACGCGGGCGCCGGGCTCCAGGTACGCGCGGAGCAGGGCGTCCTCGGCGGCCAGCCCGGACGCGAACGAGTACGCCGCGACGCCGCCGTCCAGGTCGGCGAGGAGCGTCTGCAGGGCGTCCCGCGTCGGGTTGCCGCCGCGCGAGTACTCGTAGCCGTTCCGCATGTTCCCCACGCCGTCCTGCACGTAGGTGCTCGTGACGTGGATGGGCGGGATCACCGCGCCGGTCGTGGCGTCGGGGTCCTGGCCGGCGTGGACGGCACGGGTGTCGAACTCGGTCATGCGATCGGGGTTCCTTGCAGCTCGGGGTCGTGGTCGGGGGCGCGTCGGTGCGCGGCCCGGGTCACTCGGACAGGGAGGTCAGCAGGTCGTGCCGGGTCAGCACGGTCACCGGCTTGCCGTCGTCGACGACGAGCAGGGCGTCGACGGACTCGAGCGCCCGCCGGGCCGCGGACAGGGACTCCCCCGTGCCGATGAGCGGGAGCGGGTCCCCGACGAAGCCGGACACCGCGTCGGTCATCGCGGCCGCGCCGGTGAACACCTGCTCGAGCAGGTCCTTCTCGGCGACGGCACCGACGACCTCGCCGATCACGACGGGCGGTTCGGCGCTCAGGACCGGCATCTGCGAGACGCCGTACGTCGCCATGATCTCGACGACGTCCCGCACGGTGTCCGACGGGTGCGCGTGCACGAGGTCCGGCAGACGGCCGTCCTTGCCCGCGACGACGGACCCCACCGTCCGCGCGTCGTCGGTCTCGGCGAAGCCGTACGAGCGCATCCACCGGTCGTTGAAGATCTTGCCGAGGTAGCCACGGCCGCTGTCCGGCAGGAGCACCACGACGACGTCGTCCTCGGTCAGGTCCTGCGCGGCCCGGAGCGCGGCGACCACGGCCATGCCGCTCGACCCACCCACGAGCAGGCCCTCCTCGCGCGCCAGGCGGCGGGTCATCGCGAACGACTCCGCGTCCGTCACGGCGATGATCTCGTCCGGGATCCCGGCGTCGTACGCGGCTGGCCAGAAGTCCTCGCCGACGCCCTCCACCAGGTACGGCCGCCCGGTGCCGCCCGAGTAGACCGAGCCCTCCGGGTCCGCGCCGACGATCCGGACGCGTCCGTCCGACGCTTCCTTGAGGTACCGGCCGGTGCCGGAGATGGTGCCCCCGGTGCCGACGCCGGCGACGAAGTGCGTGATCTGCCCCTCGGTGTCGCGCCAGATCTCGGGACCGGTGGTCTCGTAATGGCTCCGCGGGCCGTTCGGGTTCGCGTACTGGTTCGGCTTGTAGGCGCCGGGGATCTCCCGCACGAGCCGGTCCGACACCGAGTAGTACGACTCCGGGTGCTCCGGCGGGACCGCGGTGGGGGTGACGACGATCTCGGCGCCGTACGCGGTGAGGACGTTCCGCTTGTCCTCGCCGACCTTGTCCGGCAGGACGAACACGCACCGGTACCCGCGCTGCTGGGCCACGAGCGCGAGCCCGACCCCGGTGTTCCCGGAAGTCGGTTCGACGATCGTCCCGCCGGGGCGCAGGTCGCCGGAGGCCTCGGCCGCGTCGATGATCCGCGTCGCGATGCGGTCCTTCGACGAGCCGCCCGGGTTCAGGTACTCGACCTTGACCAGGACGGTCGGCCGGATGCCCTCGGTGACGCGGTTCAGACGGACGAGCGGGGTGTCGCCGACGAGGTCGACGACCGAGTTCGCGTAACGCACGCGGCCGAGTCTAGGCGGCTCCCCCGGCGACCCGCTGGGATGCGACGCGGGACTGCAGGCGGACCTGCTCCTGGGCCTGCAGGACGTCCTGGACGTCCTGGTGACGGCGGTCGATGACGGCGCTGATGTCCTTCGCCAGGCGCGGGGTCCGCTGCACGATCGCGTCGAGGACCGGGGCCGGGACCGCGAGCACGGACACCTCGGTGGTCGCCACCTGGAACGCCTGCACGACCTCGCGGGTCAGGGCCGTCTGCCCGACGTAGTCGCCGGCTTCCACCTTCGTCGCCAGGAGCTGCGTCCCGTCGAACGGCACCCGCAGCTCGATGCTGCCGCTGAGGACGAACCGGATCACCGTCGGCACGACGCCGGGGCGGGCGATCACCTCGCCGGCCGCGTAGCGCTCGAGCCGCACGGCAGGGGCGAGCGCCGCGCGGTCCTCGTCACCGAGGTACAGGATCGGCGCCACCGCGGCGAGCGCCGCGTCCCGCCGTTCCTCGCTCGCGTGGTCGTCCGTCCCGTCGCCGTCGAGTGCCAAGCCCTCACGGCGGGCGGCGTACCAGAGCCACGTCCGGAACTGCGCGAGCGCCGGTCCCTCCTGGGACGGGCCGCCGACCTCGAACGACACCGTGTACGCCGCGCCGCCGGCCGGCTCAGCCGCCGGCGCGGTGTCCCGCGCGAGCTGCGGCAGGGCCGCTGCGGTGCGCTGCAACAGCGCGACCACGGCCGCCGGGGCGTCGTCCGTCGTGAACGTGACGGACGTCGTGACCGGGAACGTGCCTCCTGTCCGGCTGAGGTTCGTGAACGACGCACCGGCGAGCGACGAGTTCGGGGTGACCAGGATCCCACCCCCGGTGTCGATGTGCACGGACCGCCAGTTCACCTCGACGACCCGGCCACGGGTGCCGCCCACGTCGAGCCAGTCGCCGAGCCGGAACGGCTGCTCGAAGAGCAGGAAGAGTCCCGCGATGACCGGTCCGACCGCGGACTGCAGCGCGAGGCCGATGACGAGCGACCCGACACCCAGGGCGGTGAAGATCCCGCCGACGTCGGCGCCCCAGACGATCTTGAAGACGAGCGCGAGCCCGAGCGCGATGAGCACGATCCGGGCGATGTCGACGAATATCGACGGGACCTTCTCGCGCCACGACCCGGCGCGGGCGTTCGTGAAGAGCAGGACGTTCAACCCGTTCAGCACGAACACGATCACCAGGAACCCGAGGACCGAGGCGATGACCTGGTTCACGACCGGCTGGCCGGGGTCCACCGCATCGGTGACCTGCACGGACAGCACCAGGATCGCGATGATCGGCACGACCGCGTTCCGGAGCAGCCCGATGACCTTGTGCATCGGGTTGTGCCGGCGCTGCAGCGAGGACTGCAGCTCGGTGAGGACGAGCAGCAGCACCGGCAGGCCGACGATCACCGCGATCGACGGCCAGAACCACGACTGCTCCCAGAACGCGGTCACGACGCCACCTGCTCGAGCTTCCAGATGCGCTGCGTGCCGCTCTGGGTGCGGACCTCGCCGGCGTCGACCAGGCCGTCGCGGTCGCCGAGCTTGTCGACCACGCGCTGCGTCGCGTAGACGCCGGCGGCCGGTGCGATGCCCTGCACGCGGTACGCCAGGCTGACCGCGTCGCCCCACATGTCGTAGACGAGCTTCGACCGGCCGACGAGCCCGCTCGTCACCTGCCCGGTGTCGATGCCGGCGCGGAGGCCCACGCGCGAGCCGTGTTGCGCGTTGAAGCGGTCGACGACGCGCTGGGACTCCTCCGCCCAGTCGACCATCCGCCGGACGTTGTCGACCCGGGGAACGCTCAGGCCGCACGACGCCAGGTAGCCCGCCCGCGTCGTGCGCACCCGCTCGACGCCGTACCGACTCGCCGCCTCGTCCAGCGACCGCCACAGGTCGTTGACGAGCGACAGGCTCTCCTCGGCGGACAGGCCACGCGCGAAGTCGTCGAACCCGACCAGGTCCGCGTAGACGACGGCCACGTCCTGGTGGTCGGCCGCGATCGTGTCGTCACCCTGCTTGTACCGCTCGGCGACGTCGGCCGGCATCATCGTGAGGAGCAGCGCGTCGTTCTGCCGCCGCTGCTCGTCGAGCAGGTCCTGCTTCACCTGCAGGCTCCGGCTCATGTCGTTGAAGGCCACCCCGAGGTCGCCGATCTCGTCTCCGGGACGGGTGCGCACCTCGACCCCGAGCTCGCCCGCGCTGACCCGGTTCACGGCGGTCTGCAGCCGTCGGACCGGGCGCACGAACACCTGCGCGAGGAGCAGCGAGAGCAGGCTGACGAGCACGATGATCCCGACGAGGGACAGCCCGAGGTTGCGGGTGAAGTCGTTCACCGGGCCGAACGCCTCGGCAGTGTCGGTCTGCGCGACGACCACCCACCGCAGGCCGTCCACCTCGAGCGGCGCGTACGCGGCGAGGACCTCCTTGCCGCGGTAGTCGGTGCCGATCACCGTCCCGGTCTTCCCCTGCAGCGCCCGGGACGCCGCGGTCGAGTCCACCTCCTGGAGCAGCACCGACCCCTTCACGGCCAGCTGCCGCTCCGCGACGGACGGTGCCGTCCCCGCGGCGACGACGTCCTGCTCGTACTGCCGGGGGTGCTGGAGCAGCTGGCGGGGGTACGACCGCATGAGGTGGTCGGCGCCGACCAGGTACGACTCACCGGTGTCCCCGAGCCCGTCGCCCTTCCAACCCTCGTTGCCGGTCATGACGCTGTTCACGAGCTCGACCGGCACCTGCACGGCCATCACGCCGATGATCTTCCCCTGGTCGCCGACCGGGGACATCACCCACAACGTCGGGACGTTCAGGCTCGGGACGTACCGCGCGAAGTCGGTCACCACGAAGTCGTCGGCGCTCGTCAGCCGGAGGGCGTCCTGGTAGCCGGACGCCAGGTTCGAATCCCGGTACGGCCCGTCGTCCAGGTCCGTCCCGAGGTCCGCGCCGCCGTACGCCGAGTAGACGACGTTCCCGTCGGTGTCCATCAGCAGCAGGTCGTCGTAGCCGACGGTCTCGGTGGCCTGCCGGAAGTACTCCTGGTACTCCGCGTGCGCGGCCGACCACGCGCTGCCGTCGCCCGCGTCGTCTTCCTTGATCGCCTCGTCGTAGTCGGTGAACGGCGCCGTGTACCGCGCCTGCAGGTAGGTCTGCGGGTCCGTCGTCGGGGCGAACTGCTCCGGGTTCGCGGTCTCGCCGGAGCGGGCGTCGAGCTGCGGCACGAACGTGTCGCGGTACCAGCCGTCGACCTTCGCCCGGTCCGCGTCGGTCACCGGCTGACGCCGGAGGTCCTGCCACCCGGCCGTGAAGGCCTTCGTCGCGCCCACGACGCTCGCGTTCCGGGTCTGCGCGACCACGGTCTGCGTGAATTGCGAGAACGAACGCTGCAGCTCGGTGATCCGCGTTTCACGGAGGGACGTCACCTGGTTCGTCGCAGCGGTCTGCAACGAAGACCGGCCGTTCAGGTAGCCCACCGCGCCGACGACCAGCGCCGCGACGATGCTCACCCCGAGCAGCATCACGAGCAGCTTCGACTGGATGTCCAGCGACCCCCGCGAGAACAGGCCGCGCAGGGCGGGTCGGCGCCGCGGCGCCTCCTCGACGACGCGCGGGGCGTCGGGTGCCGCGTCGGCCGCGGGCGGGATCGGATCGGGCTGCGGTGGGACTGCGGTCACGTCGTTCTCCTGGTGGATCGAGGCGCGGGCTGTCAGACCACGGTTACCAGGTGAGGGGTGCTCGGGTGCGGGATCGGCTGTCTGCTCGGCGCGGCTGTCCGCTAGCCGCATCGCGCGGGCGGGCGGGCGGCCGTCGGGTGGACGGGCCGGGGTCCGGACTGGAGGCACGGGGTCGCGTCCGGCGCGTCCGGTGCGGCGCGCAGGTGCCCGCAGCGCGTGGGGCGCCCCGCCGGTTCCTCCGGTGAGCAGAAGACGTCGCCTGCGTCTCCGGCGCGCGACGTCGTCCGCTCACTCGACGGTGCGCGGTGGCGCCTCGGCGGGCGCCTCGGGAGGCCTCGGCGGGCGGGCCGGTGGGCTCCGGGCGGTCAGCGGTCCGCGTCGACCGGGGCGTTCTGCTGCCGGAAGAGCGCCGCGTACACGCCGTCACGGTCGAGCAGTTCGTCGTGCGTCCCGCGCTCGACGATCCGCCCGTGGTCGAGCACGAAGATCACGTCGGCGTCCCGGATCGTCGAGAGACGATGCGCGATCGAGATCGTCGTCCGCCCGGCCGCCGCCGTGTCGAGGGCGGTCTGGACGACGTGCTCGGAGATGGAGTCGAGCGCGCTCGTCGCCTCGTCGAGCACGAGCACCGGCGGGTCCTTGAGCAGCACCCGCGCGATCGCGATGCGCTGCTTCTCACCGCCGGACAACCGGTAGCCGCGCTCCCCCACGACGGTGTCGTAGCCGTCGGGGAACGAGGCGATCGTCTCGTGGATGTTCGCCGCACGTGCCGCACGCTCGAGCTCGGCGTCGGTCGCGTCCGGCTTGGCGTACCGGAGGTTGTCGCCGATCGAGGCGTGGAACAGGTACGTCTCCTGGCTGACGATGCCGACGTGACGCATCAGGTCCTCGTGCTCCAGGTCGCGTACGTCTACGCCTGCGAACCGCACCGAGCCCGAGGACGCTTCGTACAGCCGAGGGACCAGGTAGGAGATCGTCGTCTTGCCCGCGCCCGACGGCCCGACGAAGGCGGCGAACTGCCCCGGTTCGAGCTCGAACGAGACCTGCTGCAACGTGGGTGCGTCGGCCTGGGCGTCCGGGTAGGCGAAGGTGACGTCCTCGAACGCCACGTGCCCGACGCGGCGCTCGTCGACCTTCTGGGCGGTCGGCGCGTCGGTGATGGCGGGACGCAGGTCCAGGTACTCGAAGATCCGGGCGAACAGCGCTCCCGAGGTCTGCAGGTCGAGGACGACGCGCAGCAGGCCCACGGTCGGGAAGAGCAGCCGCGACTGCACCGTGGTGAACGCGACGATGGTGCCGGCGGTGATCGGCACGTTCCCGATGATCAGGTACGCGGCCACCACGTAGATGACCGCGGGGATGATCGACAGGAAGACCTGGACGATGGCGAAGAACCACTGGCCGGACATCTGCTGCCGCACCTGCAACTGGATCTGGTTGCGGTTCTCGTCCCCGTAGCGCTGCGTCTCGCTGCGCTGCTGGTTGAAGGACTTGGCGAGCAGGATGCCGGAGACGCTCAGCGCCTCCTGGGTGATCGCCGTCATGTCGGACAGCGACTCCTGCGTCTGCGCGGCGATCCGCGCGCGGACCTGGCCGACCCGCCGCTGGGCGACGACCAGCAGCGGCAGCAGGACGACCGCGACGAGCGTCATCTGCCAGCTCAGCAGCAGCATCGCGACGATCGCGGCGATGACGGTGACGGTGTTGCCGAGGACGGACGAGATCGTGTTGTTGAGGACGCTCGCGACGCCACCGACGTCGTTCTGCAGCCGTGACTGGATGACGCCGGTCTTCGTGCGGGTGAAGAACGCCAGTTCCATCCGCTGCAGGTGCCCGAAGAGCCGCATGCGCATGGCGCCCATGACCTTGTTGCCGACGGTCGCCGTCAGGTAGGTCTGCCAGATGCCGACGCCGGCACTTGCGATCCAGAGGGCGATCATGCCGCCGACGAGCTCGAACAGCACCGGCAGGTCCGGGCGACCACCCGGCGGGAACAGTCCGCGGTCGAAGGCCTGCTGGGTGAGCAGCGGCGGGATCACCGACAGGGCGGCCCCGACGAGCACGAGCACGACCGTCAGGACGATGGCGCGGCGGTGCGGCACGAACAGTTCCGCGATCCGCCGGACGAGGTGCGGGATGCGCGGTGCCTCGGCGTTGGCGGCCTTCTGTGCCCGGACGTCGCCGCTCGAGATGCGCCCACCGCCGCGGGGCCCACCCGCGGTACCCGGTCGCATCCCGTGGCCCATGCTCATGGGGCAAACCTATCCCCGCCCGGGGACAGTGGCGGGGCGGCCCGTATTTGACCCCGTTCAGGGGCCGTGCGACCATCAGCAGTCCCCTTCCCCGGCTCCACAGAGGTCCCATGACGTCCGCGCCCACCCGCCCCACGTCGCTCCGCCAGCAGCTCGCTCGGCGCAAGCCCATCGAGCAGCTGCAGGCCGAGGCCGCGCGCGGCGTGGACGGTGCGCCGCTCCGCCGCTCGCTCGGCTTGTGGCACCTGACGATGATCAGCGTCGGCGCGACCCTCGGCACCGGCATCCTCGTCGTGCTCGGGACCGCGGTGCCCCTCGCCGGGCCGGCCGTGTGGATCTCGTTCGTGGTGGCCGGCGTCGCCGCGCTGCTCTCCGCGCTGTCCTACGCGGAGATGGCCGGCGCGGTGCCGACGTCGGGGTCGAGCTACTCGTACACGTACGCGACCATGGGCGAGGGCATCGCCTGGGTCTGCGGCTGGTGCCTCGTCCTCGAGTACGCGGTGTCCGTGGCCGCCGTGGCCGTGGGCGCGAGCGAGTACGTCGACGAGACCCTCCGCGTCTTCGGTCTGCACCTGCCGACGGCCCTCGCGGCTCCCCCCGGCGACGGCGGGGTCGTCAACCTGCCCGCGGCGCTCCTGGTCCTGCTCGCGACGGCGGTCCTGTTGCCCGGGGCCCGCGAGAGCGCCTGGGTCAACACGCTGATGGTCGTCGTGAAGATCGCCCTGCTGGTGTTCTTCGTCGTCGTCGCGTTCACCGCGTTCCGCGCGCAGAACTTCGAACCGCTCGCCCCCATGGGGGCCGCCGGCGTGACCGCTGCGGCCTCGCGCCTGTTCTTCTCGTACATCGGGTTCGACGCCGCGTCGACCGCCGGGGAAGAGGCGAAGGACCCCCGCCGCGACCTCCCCCGCGCGATCATCGGATCGATCGCGCTCATCACCGCGCTGTACATCCTCGTGGCGATCGCCGCGATCGGAGCGCGCTCGTGGACGTCGTTCTCCGCCGACGAGGCCTCGCTCGTCCGCATCGTCGTCGACGTCACCGGCCAGCCCTGGGTCGCGCTCGTGTTCTCCGTCGGCGCTGTGATCGCGATCGCGAGCGTCGTGCTCACCGTGCTCTACGGCCAGACCCGCATCCTGCTGACCATGGCGCGGGACGGACTCGTGCCGAAGCTCTTCGGCCGGGTCTCCCACCGCACCGGCACGCCCCTCATGGGCACCCTCGTGGTCGGCGTCGTCGTGACCGTCGTCGCGGCGCTCGTCCCGCTCGGGGAGCTCGCCGACGCCACGAGCATCGGCACCCTCGTCGCGTTCGCCCTCGTCAACGTGTCGGTGCTCGTCCTGCGTCGCAGCCGGCCGGACCTCGAGCGCTCGTACCGCGTCCCGCTGTTCCCGGTCGTCCCGGTGCTCGGCACGCTCTGCTGCGTCCTGCTCGCCGTGTTCCTCGGAGCCGGCACGTGGATCGCCTTCGGGCTGTGGATGCTCGCCGGTGTGGTGCTCTACCTGGCCTACGGCCGCCGCCACAGCACCCTGCGCTGACGCGCGCGGCGGCCGCGCCCTGCTGCGTCCTCACGCGCTCAGCGACACCTCACGCGCCGGTCAGCCCGTGACCTGTCGCTGAGCCCGTGACATCCGTCCTCCACACAGCCGGTCGCTGCGGAGGTCGTGCACCGGTCCCGCCGATCACACCCCGGACCCGCCCGGGCACGGCCACGATCGGCGCATGCACGAACACCGGAAGCGCGCACCGATCCTCCGGACGTCCCCCGCCGACCCGGCGACCGCTCGGACCCTGCAGCGTCGGCACGCGGCGGACAGTCTCGTGCGGCTGCTGCCCGGGGTGTTCATCGAGCGCGACGTGTGGGACGGCCTCGCCCTCCACGAACGACATCTCACCCGCGCCCGTGCCGTCGCGCCGCTGCTGCGTCCCGGTTCCGTCTTCTCGCACGGGACAGCCGCGATGATCCACGGCTGGCCCTGGATCGGGGACGTCGACGATCGGCTCCACGTGCTCGATCCGAACGCAACGGTCATCCAGCACCGAGCTGGTGTCATCCGTCACCCCGGCGTTCCGCGGACCGCCGTCGACCCCGCGGCGTTCGATGGCGTTCCCGCCTCCTCGGCCCTCGACACGGCCGTGATGCTCGCGACGTCGTGCGCGCTGCACGTCGCAGCGGTCGCCGTCGATGCCGCCGTCCGCCGCAGGCAGGTCCGGATCGACGAGCTGCAACAGCACGTCCCCCGACGGCCAGCCCGTGGGTCCGTCCGCGCCGCCGCCGTGCTCGATGCGCTCGACCCGCTCCACGAGTCCGCCGGGGAGTCCTTCGCCGCCGCACGGTTCGTCGAGCTGGGCATGCCGCCGTGGGTGAGCCAGGCGCTGGTACGGCACGCCGACGGCACGATCGACCGGCTCGACTTCTGGTTCCCGTCCCTGGGGGTGGTCGTCGAGTTCGACGGGCGACAGAAGTACGTCGACCCGACGATGCTGGACGGACGCGACCCCGGCGACGTGCTCTGGGCGGAGAAGCGTCGCGAGGACCGGGTCCGGGCGCTGCCCGCCGTCCGTACGGTCGTCCGGGCGACGTGGTGGCACCTGGTCGAGCTCGACCGACTCCGAGCGCTCTTCCGCGCACACGGCGTCCCAGTGTGAACCGGAGCACCTCACGCGCTCAGCGACACTTCACGCGCGCCTGCCGCCGTGAAGTGTCGCTCAGCGCGTGAACTCCCGCCCGACCCGCGCCGCCGCGCGCACCCCGCGCCCCGCACACGACGAAGGCCGCCACCCCGACGGGCAGCGGCCTTCGTGACCAGAAGGTCGGAACTACGCGAGCTCGACCGTGGCGCCGGCGGCCTCGAGGGCCTCCTTCGCCTTGTCGGCCGTCTCCTTGTTGACACCCTCGAGGATCTTGGCGTCGGCGGTCTCGACGAGCGCCTTGGCCTCGCCCAGGCCGAGCGACGTGAGGCCACGGACCTCCTTGATGACCTGGATCTTCTTGTCACCGGCCGACTTGAGGACGACGTCGAACTCGGTCTTCTCCTCGACCTCCTCGGCGGGGGCAGCGGCGCCACCGGCCGCGGCGACCGCGACGGGGGCAGCAGCGGTGACCTCGAAGACCTCCTCGAACTTCTTCACGAAGTCCGAGAGCTCGATGAGCGTGAGCTCCTTGAAGGCCTCGATGAGCTCGTCCTGCGAAAGCTTCGCCATGATTTTCTCCTACTACTAGCTAGTACGTGTGGTTGATGAACGCGTGCCTGGTCAGGCCGCGGACTCCTGCTTCTCGCGGAGGGCGTCCACGGTGCGGACGGCCTGCGAGAGGGGTGCCTGGAACAGGTACGCAGCACCGAACAGCGAGGCCTTGAAGGCGCCGGCGAGCTTGCCGAGCAGGACTTCACGGGACTCGAGATCGGCGAGCTTGTCCACCTCGGTCGCGGTGAGCGGGTTACCGTCGAAGTAACCGCCCTTCACCACGAGCTGGGGGTTCGCCTTGGCGAATGCACGCAGCGACTTCGCGACGGCGACGGTGTCACCGTGGACGAAGGCGAGAGCGGACGGACCGGCGAGCTCGTCGTCGAACGACGTGATGCCGGCGTTGTTCGCCGCGATCTTGGTCAGCGTGTTCTTCACCACGGCGTACGTGGCGTGCTCACGGATCGAGTTGCGGAGCTCCTTGAGCTGCGCGACCGTGAGACCGCGGTACTCGGTGAGCAGAACGGCGTTCGAGCTCTGGAATGCATCCGTGAGCTCGGCGACCGCAGCTTCCTTGTTCGCCATGGTTCTCCTTGGGGGTTTCTTGCCGGCTAGCCCCAGGACCCCGTACATGGAAAAAGCTCCGGCGCAGAGGCTCGGAGCTGCTCCCCCGTGAAGAGGAGAGGGTCTGAACACCTGCGCTGGCTGCCCCACGAGTGAGGACCTTCGGTCTGTGCGCGAGCGCACAGACGACCGGCGGTCTTTGGCTTCGAGAACGGTACCACAGGACGAGGGTGGCGACCAACCCACGGACGGGAGGCACGTGGCGGGCCCCCTCCGCGCCTCCAGCCCGTCAGGCGGTCGCCGCCACCACGTCGGCGGGCACGACCGGACGCGTGCTCGGCAGGTGCACCGTGAACACGGTGTCCCCCGGCACGCTCGCGACCGACACCGTCCCGCCGTGCGCCTGCACGACCGCGTCGACGATCGCGAGCCCGAGCCCGGTCGACCCCGCACTCCGCGACCGCGAGCTGTCCGCCCGCGCGAACCGCTCGAACAGCTTCGGCAGGAACTCCGGGTCGATGCCCTGCCCGTCGTCCCGCACGGTCAGGTCCACACCGCCGGCCGCCGGGGCCAACCCGACCGTGATCCGGGTGCCGTCCGGGGTGTGCGTCCGCGCGTTCGTGACGAGGTTGACGATGACCTGGTGCAGCCGAGCCGCGTCACCGGGGACGACCACGGGCTCGTCCGGGACCTCGACGGCGATCTCGTGCGCCGGCGAGGCGGCGTGCGCGTCGTTGACGGCGTCGAACACCAGGCCGGTCAGGTCGACCTCGGCGAACTGGACCTCGCGGCCCTCGTCGAGCCGGGCGAGCAGGAGCAGGTCCTCGACCATGCTCGTCATCCGGAGCGACTCGGACTCGATCCGGCCCATGGCGTAGACGACGTCCGGCGGCAGGTCGCCGCCCATCCGTCGGGTGAGCTCGGCGTACCCGCGCACCGACGCGAGCGGCGTGCGGAGCTCGTGCGAGGCGTCCGCGACGAACTGGCGGACCTTCTGCTCCGAGCGCTCGCGGGCCTGCATGGCGTTCCCGATGTGCCCGAGCATCCGGTTGAACGCGGTGCCGACCCGGCCGACCTCGGTCCGGGGGTCGGTGTCGGGGACGCGGACCCCGTCGAGCGCGTCGCTCCGCTCGAGGGGCATCCGTGCCACGGCCGAGGCGGTCTCCGCGACGCGCTCGAGCGGCCGGAGCGACCGGCGGACGACGACGGCCGCGACGAACGACGCGACGAGGAGCGCGACCACGGTGACGACGAGGACGACGCCGAGGAGCTTCCACACGCTCTCGTACACCGGGGCCATCGGCAGGCCGACGACCAGGACCGCGGTCCCGAGCGACACCGCGGTGACGCGGTAGCGCCCGAGGTCACCGCCGAGGTCGACGGTGTGCGGGAGTCCGTCGACGGTCACGCCGCCGAGCGGCCGGACGACGTCCGTGCCGATGCGGTCGACCGCCCCGTCGTTGTCGAGCACGGTCCCGACCGCCACGTCGCCGTTCAGGAAGTAGACGGTGAGCGTGCCGGCGGCCTGCCCGCTCGGACGGCCGATGTCGATCCCGGGGCTGCCACCGCCCTGCTGCTCGACGGACCGCTGCGCGCGGCTCGTCGCGTACTGCAGCTGCTGGTCGATCGCCGAGCGCTGGATGGACGCGAGCGCGAGGATGCTGCCGGCACCGATCACCGCGCTCACGGCGACCACGAGCGCGACGATGCTCAGGACGAGCCGGCGGCGGAGCGTCACGACGTCGGCTTGATGACGTACCCGACGCCCCGGACGGTGTGGATCATCGGGGTCTCGCCGGCGTCGATCTTCTTGCGCAGGTACGAGATGTAGATCTCGACGACCGAGGACTTGCCGCCGAAGTCGTAGGACCAGACGCGGTCCAGGATCTGCGCCTTCGAGAGCACGCGGCGCGGGTTGCGCATGAGGAAGCGGAGCAGCTCGAACTCGGTGGCGGTCAGCTCGATCGGGCGCCCGGCGCGGGAGACCTCGTAGGACTCCTCGTCGAGCACGAGGTCGCCGACGACGATGCGGGAGTCCCCGGCCTCGGAGATCGAGATCTGCGACCGACGGATGAGCCCGCGGAGCCGCGCCACGACCTCCTCCAGCGAGAACGGCTTCGTGACGTAGTCGTCGCCGCCGGCCGTGAGCCCGGTCACCCGGTCCTCGACGGAGTCCTTCGCGGTGAGGAACAGCACCGGGGTGTCGTCGTTGTTCTGCCGGAGCCGACCGAGCACCTGCAGCCCGTCGAGGTCCGGCATCATCACGTCGAGCACCATCGCATCGGGCTTCCACTCGCGGGCCGTGGCGAGGGCCTCCTGCCCGCCGTTCGCGCTCTTGACGTCCCAGCCCTCGTAGCGGAGCGCCATCGACAGCAGGTCGGTGAGGCTGGCCTCGTCGTCGACGACGAGGATGCGCAACGGGGATCCGTCGGCACGGGAGAGACGCGGGGCTGCTGCGGGCTGGGAGATGGTCACGTCTTCGAGTATCGAGCAATTCCTATGAGCCGTCTGTGCAGCACCCCTCCGCGCTCTGTGGATCGCCGGGCAGGGTCCGAAGGGTCCGCTCCGTAGCGTCGGCGACATGCTCCAGTCCCCCGCATGGCCCGCTTCTGCGCGGGACGTCGCCACCGCGGACGTCGAGGCCACGGCCGGGAGGCACGGTGCCACCCCGGTCGATCGGCTCGCGGTCGCGCGGACCCTCGCGTCCACCACCCCGGTCATCACCGCCGGCACGTCGGGCGCCGTGTTCGCGACGCTCGCCGCGGTCGCCGCCGCGGACGTCGCCACCGCTCGGACGGTCGAGCCGCACCTCGACGCGCTGGCGATCCTCGCGCAGGCGGGTGTGCCGGCTCCGGCAGACGCCACGTTCGGCGTCTTCGCCGCCGAGGCCCCGGGGCTCCGCGTCGACGCGACCGAGGGCGGTGCGGGGGTCTTCCGGCTCGACGGGACGAAGCCGTGGTGCTCCCTGGCGTCGACGCTCTCGCACGCCCTGGTCACCGCGCACGTCGGCGACGACCGGCAGCTCTTCGCCGTCGACCTCCGTCAGCCTGGGGTGACGGTGCACGACGAGGCCTGGGTGGCCAGGGGCATGCCGGACGTCCCGAGCGGGCCGGTCGACCTCGTGGACGTCCGGGCCGTCCCGGTCGGTGGGCCCGGGTGGTACCTGACCCGACCGGGGTTCGCCTGGGGCGGCATCGGTGTCGCGGCCTGCTGGTGGGGTGGTGCGCTCGGGCTGGCCCGGGTCCTCCGGTCCCTCGCGGCGACGCGGCCGGACTCGGAGTTGCTGCAGGCGGCGCTCGGCGCGACGGTCATCGACCTCGCCGACGCCGAGGACGCCCTGGCCGCGGCCGCCGCCCGCATCGACGGCGCCGACGACGACACCGACTGGTCCTTCCTCGCTCAGGTGACCCGGTCGCGGGTGCGCCGGGCCGTCGACGCCGTCCGCGAGCGTGTGGTCCGCACGGTCGGTCCGGCGCCGCTGACCGCGGACCGCGCCGTCGCCGCGCGGGTCGCCGACCTCGAGCTGTACGTGCTGCAGGACCACGGGGACCGGGACCTCGCCCGGATCGGCCGCAAGGTCCTCGAGCACGGCGGTGTCGCGTGGTGAGCTTCGACCACCGGGACCCCGGCACCGATCCCGCCGTCTGGACGACCTTCCTCGCGGGTCTCGACCCGGACAGGGTCGACCTGCGTGGGACCGGGTCGGTCGTCGTGGTCGCACCGCACCCGGACGACGAGACCCTGGGCGCCGGCGGACTCGTCGCGACCGCGGCCGACGCCGGGATCCCGGTGCACGTGCTCCTCGGCACCCGCGGCGAGCGCTCCCACCCCGACTCCCCCACGACGACGCCCGCGGCGCTGGCCGAGCGTCGTGGCGCCGAGTTCCGTGCGGCGCTCCGGGTGCTGCACCCGACCGCGACCGCCACCGAGCTCGACGTGCCGGACGGCGGGGTCCGCGAGCACGCCGAGGTCCTCCGCGAGGCGCTCGTCCGGCGGCTGGCCGGGGCCGTGCGCCCGACGCTCGTGGTCGCACCCTGGCGGGGCGACGGGCACCGGGACCACCGCGTCGCGGGCGAGGTCGCCGAGCAGGTCGTGGCCGCCACCCCCGGGGCGACGCTCCTGGCGTACCCGATCTGGGCGTGGCACTGGGACGCGCCCCCCACCGATGCCGACGCTCGTGGCGCTGATGCCGCTGATGCCGCTGCCGCTGCCGCTGCGATGCCGTGGTCGCGGGCGCGCGCGCTGCACCTCGCCGCCGCCGTGCGAGACCGCAAGGCGCGGGCCCTCGATGCCCACCGGTCGCAGACCCGACCGCTCTCCCCGGCGCCCGGCGACGAGGCGGTGGTGGACGCCCGCCATGCCGCCCACCACCTGCGCGCCGAGGAGTGGTACTTCGCGCCCGTGCAGTCGAGGTCGCGCGAGTCGTTCGACGCGCACTACGCCCGGAAGCCCGAGGGCTGGGACTTCGAGGGCTCCTGGTACGAGCGGCGGAAGCGCGCGGTGACGCTCGCGGCGCTCCCCCGCGAACGCTTCCGGTCGGCGCTCGAGCTCGGGTGCGCCACCGGCGTCCTGACCGCCGCGCTCACCGAACGGGCGGACTACGTCCTCGGCACGGACCTCGCGGCGGCGGCGCTCGAGCGCGCCCGACGCCGCGCGCCGTCGGCCCGGTTCGCCCTCGCGGCGTTCCCCGGGGAGTGGCCGGAGGGACGCCGGGACCTCGTCGTCCTCAGCGAGGTCGGCTACTACCTGTCCCCGGACGACCTCGACCGGACCGTGGACCGGGTGCTCGACACGCTCGACGACGACGGGGTGCTCGTCGCCTGCCACTGGCGGCACGCGGACGACCACGCCGTGTCGGACGGCGACACGGTGCACACCGCGATCGCCCGGCGGTGGCCGAGACCGGCGCTCGTGCAGCACGTCGAGCCGGACTTCGTGCTCACGGTGTTCCCCGGTGCCGCGGTGCCCTCGGTCGCGCGTGCGGAGGGGCTCGTCGGGTGAGCGGTCACCGCATCGACGTCGTGGTCCCCGCGCACGACGAGGAGACCACGATCGGCCGGTCGCTCGCGGCGCTGGCCGTCGCCGTCCGGACCGTTCGACGGGCCCACCCGGGCACCGCGGTCGGCGTGACCCTCGTGCTCGACGGCTGCACGGACGGCACGGCCGCTGCGGTCGACGCCGCGGTCCGCACGGATCGGACCTGGGCGGACGGCACCCTCGCGGTGCACACCTCGGACCGGGTCGGGGTCGGTCGGGCCCGGGCGCTCGGCGTGCTGCTCGCCCGACGCCCGGTGGCCGCGGACGTGCCGCCGTCCGGACACTGGTTCGCCCACACCGACGCCGACTCGCGGGTGCACCGGGACTGGCTCGTGCAGCAGGCCGACGTGCTGGTCGACGGCGGCCACCTGCTCGTCGGCGCGGTCGTGCCCGACCCCGACGACCTGGAACCCGAGGTGCTCCGGCGCTGGCGTGCGGCCCACCCGCCCGGGTCGACGCTCGGCCACGTGCACGGCTCGAACCTCGGGGTCCGGGCGGACGTCGACCGAGCGGTCGGCGGGTTCGATCCCGTACCGGAGCACGAGGACGTCCGACTCGTCGAGCGGGCCCGAGCACTCGGCTTCGACGTCCGCGCGACGACCGCGCTGCCCGTCGTCACGAGCGGCCGCTTCGACGGTCGGACGCCCGGCGGGTACGCGGAGCACCTGCGCCGCACCTACGGCGACGCCGGCTGAGCGGAGCCGGGCTCGGCGGTCACGCCACCGGGTAGTCGCAGTACGCGAACCACGTCGAGTCGGGCGACCACGGCGGCACGTTGACCGTGCCCTGGCCACCGTGGAGCGCGACGAGGGTCTCCGGCACGACGGCCACCCGCGCGCCGCGGGTCAGCACACCCGGGAGCAGCCGGAGCTCGACGGGGTGGTCGGCGGGGTGGCCCTGCACACCCGGTCCGTAGGACAGGTAGAGCAGGTGCTGCCCGTCCGGCGACAGGTGCGGGAACCAGTCCACCCGCTCGTCCGCGGTCAGGCGGACCGGGCCGCCGCCGTCGAGTCGGAGCGCCGCGAGCTGCGCGGTCCCCGGGGTGAAGCGCTCGGTGTTGAACAGGACGGTACGGCCGTCCGGGGTGATCGCGCAGCCGTCGTCCGGGTGCGCGTCACGGGTCAGGAACGTCGTGGCGCCGGAGGCCGGGTCGACGAGCGCGACGTCCGTCGTCCAGACGCCGTCGACCGCGCGCTCCCCCACGATCGCGGCGAGGGCGCTGCCGTCCGGGGCGATGCCGTGCAGGTAGTACTTCCGGACGACCGGCAGCACGGCAGCGGTGTCGGTCAGGCGCTCCGCCGAGCCGCCGTCCGGCAGGGGCACCCGGTACAGCTCCCCGTCGCGGGCGCTCACCACGACGGAGGTCCCGGAGGGGTCGAGCACGTGGTCGTTGTTGATCTCCGTGACACCGGGCATCGCCACACGGACGAGCGCGGACTCGTCGAGCACGACGTCGCTGCCGGGCTCGGGCAGGCGCAGCAGCCAGAGGTCACCGTCGCCGTTCAGCACGAGGGTGCGCTCGTCGAGCACGTTCGGCGCCTCGACGAGGACGGCCCGCGACGCGAACACGGGTCGGCTCGTCCGCGTCGCGAGGTCGTACACGTGCACACGGCTCGTCTGTCCGGGCAGCAGTTGCCGCCCGCGGGTGGTGTCGGTCATGCGTCCATCCTGTCGTCGTCGTGGAACGAGACTCGGCCCGGCGGTCGGTTCCGCGGTCCACTGACCACGAGACCGTCCGCCGAGCCGAGTCTCGGGCAGGCAGGCAGCCGCCCCCTACTTCACCGCACCCGCGGTCAGGCCGGCTACGAACTGGCGCTGCACGATGAGGAACGCCACCACGACCGGGATCGAGACGACGAGCGACGCCGCCATGATCTGGTTCCAGTACACGTTCGTCTGCGTCGAGTACTGCTGCAGACCGACCGCCAGGGTGGACCCGTTGCCGTTCGTCATGACCGAGGCGAACAGCACCTCACCCCACGCCGTCATGAACGAGTAGATGCCGACCGCGACCAGACCCGGACGGGCCGAGGGCAGGATCACCCGGAACAGGGCACCCATCGGACCGGAGCCGTCGACCATCGCGGCCTCGTCGAGCTCCCGCGGGATGGTCTCGAAGTACCCCGCGAGCATCCAGATCGAGAACGGCAGCGTGAAGGTCAGGTACGTGATGATCAGGCCGGTCCACGACCCGACGAGCTGGATGCCGAGCGCGTTCCCGAGGTTCGTGAAGATCAGGAACAGCGGGAGCAGGAACAGCACGCCGGGGAACATCTGGGTGGAGAGCACCGCGGTGGTGAAGGTGCTCTTGCCCGTGAAGTTCCACCGGGACACCCCGTACGCGGCGAACGTCGCGATGATGAGCGAGAACACCGTCGCGACCGTGCAGACCACGAGCGAGTTGATGAAGTACTGCCCGAGCGGAACCGTCGTCCACATGTCGATGAACGGCTGCAGGGTGATGTTCGTCGGGATCCACGTGAAGTCGTTCTGGACGTCGCCGAGCGGCTTGATCGCCGTCGTGATCATCACGTAGAGCGGGACGACCGTGAACAGGGTCAGCAGGACGAGGGTGACGACCTTGAAGGACTTGGCGCCGAATGTCTCACGCACGGACGGACCTCCGGTTGGTCACGGCGAGGTAGATGCCCGTGACGATGAGCAGGAAGATGAGGAGCAGGACGCTCATCGCGGCACCGGAGCCGAAGTTCCAGGTGATGAACGACGCGTTGTAGATGTGGAAGCTGAGCAGGTCGGCGGCCGGCGGCTGCGCGGTCGAGCCGAACAGCACGAACGGCGTGTTGAAGTCGTTGAACGTCCAGAGGAACATCACGAGCACGAGCGTCACGTTGACCGGGCGGACCATCGGCAGCGTGATCGAGCGCCACTGCCGGAACGGCTTCGCGCCGTCGACCGAGGCGGCCTCGTAGACATCGTTCGGCACCGACTGCAGGCCGGCCATGAGCATGAGGAACGCGAACGGCCAGGTCTTCCAGATCGCCACGACGACGACCGAGACGAAGGCGTTCGACCCGATCAGCCAGAACGGCCCCTGCCCCATCAGGTGCAGCTGGTCGACCAGGATGTGGTTGATCGCGCCGGAGTCACGCTGGAACATGAACTTCCACGTGATGATGCCGGCGTACATCGGCAGCGCGTAGGGCACCAGGAACAGCGTGCGGAACAGGCCGCGACCCTTGAAGGGCTTCTGCAGCGCGACCGCGGCGGCCATGCCGAACGTCCACGAGAGCCCGACCACCAGGACGGTGAACCCGCACGTGATCAGGAACGAGTTGAGGACGCCCTTGCCGATCGCCTGGTCGAAGTCGACGACGACCGAGTAGTTCCGGAAGCCCGCGAACGGTGCGGCGCCCCAGTTCGCGATGAAGTACTTGGTGAGCTGGATGAAGGAGATCCAGATGCCGACGAGCATCGGCACGATGTGGATGAGCAGCTCGAACAGGATCGCCGGTGCGACGAGCGCGTACGGCAGCCAGTGTCGCTTGGGCTTGCGACCGGGCTGCGGCCCCGACAGGGTCGGTGCCTTCGTGTGCGTCAGGTCGATGCGCTCGGATTCGGGCAGGACCGAGGTGGTCATGGGTGGTGGCCTTCCGGCGAGGATGGGATCGGGTGCTTCGCGTCTCGTGACCGGTGGCGGTCGGGCCGTGGCAGCGGCCTGGAGGCGCGGCATGCGTGAGCCGATCGGCTCACCCCCGGCACGCGGCCGGGTGTGGAGGGGCGAGGCCCGGGACGCGTCCTGCGGACGCGCCCCGGGCCTCCAGGCCGACTAACCGGCCGCCTGCGAGACCTGGTCCTGCGCGGTCTGCAGCGCCGACTTGATGTCGCTGTCCGACACCGTCGAGCCGGTGGCGATCTTGGCGAACATGTCGTTCATCGCCTTGCCGACCGTCGACTCGAACTGGTCCTCGGCGGGCACCAGCGGGAGGGGCTTCGCCTTGTTGTTGTAGATGTCGAGGAAGGTCTTCGTCTGCTCGTCGGTGACCGAGTCCGCAGCCGAGGCCAGCACCGGCAGCGCCGCGTACGGCTTGTCCAGCGTGGTCTGGGTCTCCTCGCTCGTCATGTACTTGACGAACTTCAGGGCGCCGTCCTTGTTCTTCGTGTTCTTGAAGATGGACAGGTTGATGCCGGCCGGGAAGGACGCGATGTCCTTGCCGTCAGCGGTCGTCGGGAAGGGGACGACACCGAACTCGTCGGTGGTCATGCCCTGCGACGTGATGGTGGCGTTCGCGTTGTTCTGCGTCAGCATCATCGCGGCCTTCTTGTTCGCGAAGTCCGAGACCGCCTGCGTGCCGTTGTCGTACTGCGCGTTCGACGGGTTGACGACCTTGTCCGACTGCATCAGGTCGAGGTAGCGCTTGATGCCGTCGACGTTCGCCTTCTCGGTGAAGGTCGGCTTGCCGCTCTTGTCGAACCACTCGCCGCCGTTCTGCGCCGAGGTGATGAACGCGAAGTGCGAGTTCTCGGTGTACGAACCACCGGCGATGGTGAAGCCGTACTTGTCGCCCGACGTGAGCTTCTTCGCGTCCGACGTGAGGTCCTCCCACGTCGTCGGCGCCTCGAGGCCGGCGTCCTTGAACATCTGCTTGTTGTAGTACAGGCCGTAGGCGAGGCCGTAGAGCGGGACGCTCGTGACGGTCTTGCCGGGCGCACCACCGGTGGAGAGTGCGACCTTGCCGAACTTGTCGGCACCGCCGATGGCCTGCATCTCCGAGTCACCGAACTCCTGGAAGGCGCCGGTGGCCTGGAGCGAGGTGGCCCAGGTGTTGCCGATGTTGACGACGTCCGGGCCCTGGCCCGAGGTGACGGCGGTCTGGATCTTGTTCTGCAGGTCGTTCCAGCCGATGACCTGGAGGTTCACCTTGATCCCGGTCTCCTTGGTGAACTTCTCGAGGACGGGGGTGAGCACCTCCTTGTCGTTCTGGAGCGACGTGCCCTGGTTCGACGCCCAGTACGTGAGCGTCTTCCCGTCGCCGGAGGAACCGGACGACCCGGATGAGCAGGCCGCCAGGCCGGTCACGGTGAGTGCCGCGGCCGCGGTGATGGCCAGTGCGCGGATGGCAGTGCGCATGACTCTCTACTTTCTCGTCGTTGAGATGGTGCTGAGGGTGGTGCGTGTCGAGTGCTGCTGTGTGGGTGCGGGCCGGCCAGATGGTCGACCCGCTGGCCGGAGCGGGCCCGTCCTGGAGTCAGGACAGGGTCTGCTCCGCGGGGTCCCAACCCTCGGGGAGGGTCGGGGAGGGCTCGACCGTGCTCTCCACGAGCACGGTCTCACCACGTTCGGCCGCCTCGGCGATGGAGACCATCACGTCGAGGACGTGGAAGGCGAGGGCACCGGGGACCCGGTTGCCCTCCCCGGCGCGGAGCGAGCGGGCGAGGTCGACCACGCCCGTGCCGCGCGAGTAGGTCGAGCCGACCGCGGGGATCGTCTCGGGGCCGTCGGCACCGTGCGCGTACAGCTCGGTGTCGCCGTCGAAGTTGTTCGGGTCCGGGAACACGACCGTGCCGGTCTCCCCCGCGATCTCGACGAAGCCGGTGCGACCACGGTCCGACTCGAACGAGAAGACGCTCTGCGCGCTCCCGCCGTCCTCGAACTGGATGAGCGCGGAGTGGTTCGTCGGCACCTCGACCGGGAAGTCCGTGCCGGCCTTCGGGCCGGAGCCGATCGTCCGGGTGGCGCGGGACTTCGACGCCGTCGCGGTGACCTTGGCGACCGGGCCGAACGCCTGCACGAGCGTCGTGATGTAGTACGGGCCGATGTCGAACAGCGGACCGGCACCGTACGCGAACAGGAACTCGGGGCTCGGGTGCCACGACTCCGGTCCGGGGCTCTGGAAGAGCGTCAGGCCGTTGAGCGGCGTGCCGATGCGGCCCTCGCGGATCGTGCGGAGGGCGGTCTGCAGCCCGGCGCCGAGGAACGTGTCCGGGGCGACGCTCACGGTCTTGCCCGCGGCGGCCGCGGCGTCACGGAGCTGCGCGGCGCTCTCCCGGTCGAGCGCGTAGGGCTTCTCGCCCCAGACGTGCTTGCCGGCGGCGAGGGCCTGCAGGGCGACCTCGACGTGCGCGGCCGGGATCGTCAGGTTCACGACGATCTCGACGTCGTCGTCCGCCAGGAGCTCGGCGACCGAGCCGGAGCCGGGCACGCCCCACTTCTCGGCCTGTGCGGCGGCGCGCGGCTCGTCGATGTCCGCGACGAACCGGACCTGCAGGTCGGGGAACGCGGTGAGGTTCGACAGGTACTGGTCGGAGATGACCCCGGCGCCGATGACGCCGACGCCGACGGGACCGGTGCGGCGGGCGCTGTCGGTCGACGCGGCTGCGGTCGTGGTGGTGTCGGTCATGCTCGGGCCCCCTGGAGGAACGTGTAGGAGTCGGCGACGGCCTGGAACACGTCGCCCTCGTGGTCGTCGAGCTCGACGACGTGCTGGGCGTCGGGAGCGGCGGCGACGATGTCACGGATCGGCATGATGCCGTTGCCGACCGCGACCTGCTGCTTGTCGTCGTGCGAGCCGTCGCCGTCCTTGACGTGCAGGAACTGCACCTTGTCGCCGTACTTGCCGAGCACCGCGACGGGGTCGTCGCCACCGACGGTCACCCAGTAGGTGTCGAGCTCGAGCACGACGTCGTCGGAGAGCGCGTCGGCGAAGACCTCGTAGGCCGAGACGCCGTCGATGCGGTTCGAGAACTCGAACGCGTGGTTGTGGTAGCCGAGCGTCAGACCGTGGTCGGCCGCACGCGGGGCGAGGGCGCTGAGCTCGCGGGCGATCGACTCGACGTCCTCGCGGGTCGTCCAGCGGGCCTCGTCGATGTGCGGGTCGATGAGCGTCCCGAGGCCGATCGTGGTGCTGGCGTGGAAGATGCGCTCGAGGTCCTGCTCACCGGCGTCCAGCAGTCGGGCGTGGCCGCTCGGGGAACGGAGGCCGGCCTCGCCGAGTGCGTCGCGCAGGGCTTCGGCGCGGTCCACGAAGCCGAAGGCCTCGACGTCCGTGTAGCCGATGCCCGCGATGCGCTGCAGCGTGCCGAGCAGGTCCGCCGAGAGCGCGTCGCGCACCGTGTAGAGCTGGACCGAGAGGGGTTGCGTCACCAGGGGTTCTCCTCGTCGAGATGGTGGATCGTCACTGACCGAGCGTCACACTATGACCGCTTCTGTCGGCGGTCAAGCAAAAGTTGGGACTTCGTCGACGATCTTCGTTGCGTGGCGCGATCGATGTGTGGTTCACTCCCGACATGGTCGACACGACACGGACGGCAGCGTCGCCTCCGGTCGGGACGAGCGAGCTGTTCCAGATCCTCCGCGACGGAGTGCCGCGGACCCGCGGGGAGCTCGCCGCTCTGACGGGACTCGCACGCTCGACCATCGCCGTGCGCCTGGACGCCCTCATCGAGGTCGGACTCGTCGGCCCCGTCGAGACCGCCGCCTCCACGGGCGGCCGCCCACCCGCGCAGGTCGCACTCGTCCCCCGCGCCCGACTCGTCGTCGCCGCCGACCTCGGTGCCTCGCACGGCCGGGTCGCGGTGACCGACCTCGTCGCCACTCCGCTCGCCACGCGCGAGGCCGCGATCGACATCGCCGCCGGCCCCGTACCGACCCTGACCTGGCTCGTCGAGACCATCGATGCGCTCCTCGACGAGGTCGGCCGCGCCCGCGAGGACGTCATCGCGATCGGCATCGGCGTCCCCGGTCCCGTCGAGTTCTCCACGGGGCGTCCAGCCAACCCGCCGATCATGCCCGGGTGGGACGGCTTCGACGTCCCCGCGTGGCTCCGCGCGCACGTGCCCGCCCACGTCCTGGTCGACAACGACGTGAACATCGCCGCGCTCGGCGAACGCGGACACGGCTGGTCCGGCGTCGACCACCTGCTCTTCGTCAAGGTCGCGACCGGCATCGGCTCCGGCATCGTCTCCGACGGCGCACTGCAGCGCGGCGCGCAGGGCACCGCGGGCGACATCGGCCACGTGCGGGTGTCCCGCGCGGGGGACGTGCCGTGCCACTGCGGCAACACCGGGTGCCTCGAGGCCGTCGCCTCCGGTCCCGCGATCGCCCGTGCCCTCCGGGCGAAGGGGCACGACGTGCACACGAGCGGCGACGTCATCGACCTGGTGAACCGCGCGGAGCTCGACGCGATCGGCGCCGTGCGCCAGGCTGGGCGCGACATCGGCGAGGTGCTCGCGACCTGCGTCTCCCTGATGAACCCGTCGGTGATCGTGCTCGGCGGGTCGATCACCCGCGCTGGGGAGCACCTGCTCGCCGGCGTCCGCGAGGTCGTCTACTCCCGCTCGATGCCCCTCGCCACCGAGCACCTCGTCATCGCCCAGTCGCACGCCGGATCGCTCGCGGCACTCCACGGCGCCGCGGCCCTGGCGATCGACTACGCCCTCTCCCCCGCCGGGGTCGACGAACTCGTCGTCTTCGCGGAGCGCCGGGCTCTCGTCTCCTGACCGCGCGCTGCGCGCGTCGATCACCGCGCTGTCGCCGGGCGCCGCGCGCGTCGGTTACCGCGCTGTCGGCGCGCGGGGTGAGAATCGTCAGGTGACGATCGTGCAGCCCACCCTGTGGGGCGACCTGGACCCCGGCCTGGAGGATCGCCCCGCGTCCGCCACGCCGGTCGCCCCGGCCGCGGCGGCACGACACGACGCCTTCACCGCGCTGCGAGGGCACACCGAGCGGATCGTCGCGCACTCCTCCGACCGGGTCGCCTGGTTGCGGGCGCGCGCGATGGGCATCACCGCGACCGACGTCGCGCGGCTCGCGTCACTCCGCGCGGTCGAGGCGGTCGTCACCGACAAGCGCTACGGCTCCCGGTTCTCCGGCAACGCCTTCACCGAGCACGGCAAGGACCGCGAACCCGTGATCGCCGCCTGGGTCGCCGCCACGCACGGCATCGAGCCCTCGGCACACCTGTTCCACGCGAGCACGAACCGCGCACACCTGGCCACCCCGGACGGTGTCGGGTTCGATGCGTCGGAGCGACTCGTCCTCGCCGAGATCAAGACCACGGGCAAGGCGTGGCGGAGCATCCCGCGGCACTACCTGCGGCAGGTCTGGTGGCAGCAGTACGTGCTCGGCGCCGACCGCACGCTGTTCGTCTGGGAGCGCCACGACGGGTTCGTCCCCGTCGCCGACGAGCCGGAGTGCCGGTGGATCGACCGCGACGACGACCAGATCCGCGGCCTCGTACAGCTCGCCGACCTAGTGCTGGACAAGCTGCGGGCGTTCCGCACCTGACCGGCGTCAGACCTTCACGATCCGCAACCTGCTCATCCCCACCACCAGGATGCCCATCAGCCCGATGAAGACGGCGACCCCGAGGCAGTACAGGCTCACCACCCCGTAGCCCTGTTCCGGGTTCAGGAACGGGTACGGCACCCACCCGTCGGTCGCGCCACGGATCAGGACGACCGCGAGCCACACGGCCGGGTAGACCAGGAACCACCAGACGTGCCGTAGCAGCAGGCGCGCCCGGTCCGAGAAGAGCAGCCAGTCGAGCACCGCGTACAGCGGGATCCACTTGTGCAGCAGGTCGTTGGACCACGGCACCGTGTTCTCGACAGCTGCCCCGACGAGCAGCGTGTTGTAGACGACGCCGGTCGTGGCGATGTAGACCGTCGCCGCACCGCGGACCCCGCTGACGAGGACGTCGCCGCGCTTCCGGCGAGCAGCGGCGACGAGCGTCAGCGCGAGGGCCACCGCGATGAGGATGTTCGACTGGATCGTGAAGTACCCGAAGAAGTTCCAGAACAGGTAGTCGTGGGACTTCGAGCTGACGAGCCACTGGGCCAGCACTGCCGCCACGATGGCGATCACGGCGATCAGCCGGAGCGAGTTGACGATGGTCCGCACGACACCACGCTATCCGGACCCGGGCCGGAACGCAGGAGACCCGCACCGGAAGCGGTGCGGGTCTCCTGGTCGATCAGATTCAGATCGCGTCGACGTCCAGCGGGATGGCCTGAACCAGCCCTGTGCCGAAGGTCGTCAGATCGCGTTGACGTCCAGCGGGATGGCCTGAACCAGCCCTGTGCCGAAGGTCGTCAGATCGCGTTGACGTCCAGCGGGATGCCGGGGCCGAAGGTCGTCGAGACGGCGCCCTTCGTGATGTAACGGCCCTTGGAGGCGGACGGCTTGAGACGGACGATCTCCTCGAGCGCGGTCGAGATGTTCTCGTCGAGCTGCTCCGGCGTGAACGAGGCCTTGCCGACGACGAAGTGCACGTTGGCGTGCTTGTCGACGCGGAACTCGATCTTGCCGCCCTTGATGTCGTTCACGGCCTGGGCCACGTTCGGCGTCACGGTGCCGGTCTTGGGGTTCGGCATGAGGCCACGCGGGCCGAGCACCTTGCCGAGTCGACCGACCTTGCCCATGAGGTCCGGGGTCGCGACGGCCGAGTCGAAGGCGGTGTAGCCCTCGGCGACCTTCGCGATGAGCTCGTCGCCACCGACCTCGTCGGCACCGGCGGCGATGGCGGCCTCGGCCGCAGCGCCCACGGCGAAGACGATGACGCGGGCGGTCTTGCCCGTGCCGTGCGGCAGGATGACCGTGCCGCGGACCATCTGGTCCGCCTTGCGCGGGTCGACGCCGAGCTTGAGCGCGACCTCGATGGTCGAGTCGGTCTTGGCCGACCCGGTCTCCTTCGCGAGGGCGACGGCCTCGGTCGGGGTGTAGAACTTGTCGGCCTCGATCTTCGCGGCCGCGGCCTGGTAGGCCTTGGACTTCTTCGCCATGGTGTTCTCCTCAGGAGCTACGTGGTTGACGAGCCGGCGAGGCTCTCCCACGGAAAGGTTGGGGTGTGTGTGGCGCTGAGGCTCAGGCCTCGACCGTGATGCCCATCGAACGAGCGGTGCCGGCGATGATCTTCGCGGCCTGCTCGATGTCGTTGGCGTTCAGGTCGGCCTGCTTCGTCTCGGCGATCTGACGGACCTGGTCCATCGAGATCTTCGCGACCTTGACCGTGTGCGGGGTCGAGGACCCCTTCTGCACACCCGCAGCCTTCTTGATGAGCTCCGCGGCCGGCGGGGTCTTGAGGACGAACGTGAACGAACGGTCCTCGTAGACGGTGATCTCGACCGGCACGACGTTTCCGCGCTGCGACTCGGTCGCGGCGTTGTACGCCTTGCAGAACTCCATGATGTTCACGCCGTGCTGACCGAGCGCCGGACCGATCGGCGGGGCCGGGTTGGCGGCGCCCGCGTTGATCTGCAGCTTGATCAGGCCCGTGACCTTCTTCTTCGGTGCCATTCTTCGCTTTCCTCCTGGAATCGAACGCACGGGGACCCGTGCACTCTCCCGCTGGTCCGGCGGATCCGGACCGCGGTGAAGCCCCGCACGCGTCAGCGCACGGGGCCAAACCTCAGTAGTCTACCCGATCTCGCGGATCGGACTAGAGCTTGGTGACCTGGTCGAAGCTGAGCTCGACCGGCGTCTCGCGCTCGAACAGCGAGACGAGGACGGTGAGCTTGCCGCTCTCGGGCTTGATCTCGGAGATCGAACCGGGCAGACCCGCGAACGAGCCCTCCTTGATGGTGATCGTCTCGCCGATCTCGAAGTCGACCTCGGCCTGCGGCTGGGCCTGCGCGAAGCCGCTGCCCTTGGCGCCACCCTTGGTGGGGGCCGCCTCGGCGACCTGCACGAGGGACTTCAGCATGCCGAACGCCTCGTCGAAGCGGAGCGGCGTGGGGTTGTGCGCGTTGCCGACGAAGCCGGTGACGCCCGGGGTGTGGCGGACGACCGACCACGAGTCCTCGTTGAGGTCCATGCGGACGAGCACGTACGAGGGGATCCGGACGCGGGTGACCAGCTTGCGCTGTCCGTTCTTGATCTCGACGACGTCCTCCATGGGGACCTCGACCTGGTAGATCGAGTCCTCCATCGACATCGAGACCATGCGGTTCTCGATGTTCGACTTCACGCGGCGCTCGAAACCCGCGTAGGAGTGGATGACGTACCACTTGCCCGGCTTCATCCGCAGCTCGGCCTTGAACGCCTCGTACGGGTCGACCTCGGTGTCGTCGTCAGCGTCGAGGGCCTCGTCCGCGGCGATCGTCTCGTTCGCCTCGGCGGCGGTCTCCGCCTCGAGCTCGGTCTCTTCCTCGTCCTCGACGGCCTCGACGGCGGCCTCGGCCTCGTCCAGAGTGTCGACGTCGAGTGCGTCGTCCACGACAGCGTCCGCCTCGGGGTCGCGGGACTCCTGCAGCGCCGTGAGCGCCTCGTCGATGGAGGCGTCGACCGTGCCGTCGTCGGGCTCGTCGCTCAGACCGAGGGACTCGTCGTCCTCGTCCTCGACGGAGATCGCACGCTCCTCGGCGGACTCGACCGAGCGGCCCTCGCTCGTCTCGACGTCGCCTTCCTGGTTCTCCTCGACCTCCGAGGACTGCTCGGCAGCCGTGGCGAGGTCGATGTCGTCGCGGGAGTTGTCAGACACTGCGGTTCTTTCCGTTCGGTGGTGCGGATCGGGTGTGCGGTCGGAGCGGTGCGCGTCCGGTTCCGTCTCGGGCGACCGTACTCCTGTCGGACGACGCCCAGACCAGCCGGACGCCCGCAGGGGCCCGTCGGATCAGACCGTCGGACCGTTGCCGAAGACGTAACCGACGCCGAGACCGAACACGAAGTCGAGGATCGACACGAGGATCATCATCACGATGACGAAGACCAGCACGACGCCGGTGTAGCTGAAGAGCTCCTTGCGGGTCGGTGTGACGACCTTGCGGAGCTCGCCGATGACCTGGCGGATGAAGAGGGCGATGGCGGCGAACGGACCGCCGCGCTGGGCGCGATCGGCCTTGGCCTTCGCGACGACGTCGTCCGTCGTCGTCTCCATGTCCTTGCTCGCCAACTTCACACCTTCCAGACTTGCAGGGCGGACAGGACTCGAACCTGCAACCTGCGGTTTTGGAGACCGCTGCTCTACCAATTGAGCCACCGCCCTAGGGGGAATGCCCCGTGGCCACGTTCCGCAGAGCGTTCCGTGCGCCGGTGGTCGAGTGTACGGGAGTCCGTCACACGCTGTCCACTTGACGGATGCTCCGGCGCGCCGCGTCGGTAGGCTGGGAGCCGTGAGCACCGCAGCCCCCGGCCCCGAGTCCACCACCCCCGAGCCCGCCGCACAGGCGGACCGACCGCGCATCGCGTCGCGCATCGCGGCGATCGCCGAGTCCGCCACGCTCAAGGTCGACGCGAAGGCCAAGGCGCTCAAGGCCGCCGGCCGACCGGTCGTGTCCTTCGCCGCGGGCGAGCCCGACTTCGCGACGCCACAGCACGTCGTCGACGCCGCCGTCCAGGCCGCGCAGGACCCGAGGAACCACCGGTACACGCCGGCGACCGGACTCCCCGAGCTCAAGCAGGCCATCGCCGACAAGACCGCGCGCGAGTCCGGCGTGACCGTCGACCCCGCGCAGGTGATCGTCACGAACGGCGGCAAGCAGGCCGTGTACCAGGCGTTCCAGACGATCGTCGACGCCGGCGACGAGGTCCTGCTGCCGGCCCCGTACTGGACCACCTACCCCGAGGCCATCCGGCTCGCCGGCGGCGTCCCGGTCGAGGTCTTCGCCGGTAGCGACCAGGACTACCTCGTCACCGTCGAGCAGCTCGAGGCCGCCAGGACCCCCGCGACGAAGGCGCTGCTGTTCTGCTCGCCGTCGAACCCGACCGGCTCGGTCCACACCGCCGAGCAGACGAAGGCCATCGGTGAGTGGGCCCTCGAGCACGGCATCTGGGTGATCAGCGACGAGATCTACCAGGACCTCGTGTACGACGGCGTGCGCTTCACCGGCATCCTCGAGGCGGTCCCGGCCCTCGCCGACACCACGATCCTGGTGAACGGCGTCGCGAAGACCTACGCCATGACCGGCTGGCGCGTCGGGTGGTTCATCGGCCCGGCCGACGCCGTCAAGGCCGCGTCGAACCTGCAGTCGCACCTGTCCTCGAACGTGTCGAACGTGTCCCAGCGCGCCGCGATCGCCGCACTGACCGGCCCGCAGGAGCCCGTCGCCGCGATGCGCGATGCGTTCGACCGCCGTCGCCGCTCGATCGTCGACGGCCTCAACGCGATCCCCGGCTTCGTCACGCCGACCCCGCAGGGCGCGTTCTACGTCTACCCCGACGTGACGGCGCTGCTCGGTCGCGAGTGGGCCGGTTCCACCCCCACGACGACGCTCGAGCTCGCCGACCTGATCCTCGAGCACGCCGAGGTCGCGGTCGTCCCCGGCGAGGCCTTCGGCCCCTCCGGCTACCTGCGACTGTCCTACGCCCTGGGAGACGACGACATCGCCGAGGGCGTCCGTCGCCTGGCGGCGTTCTTCTCCGCCTGATCGTCGCACCCCGTCGACGACGTCGCGCCCCGCAGCAGCGGGGCGCGACGTCGTTCCGAGGGTGCGGTCCGTCAGACCGGCTGCGGGACGGCCGGGAGGATCGTGGCGATCAGGCGGTCAGGTCACCGACCACGACCGGCTCGGGCACGAGCGCGACCCCGAAGCGGTTCAGGACGGTCGCCTGCACGTAGCGCGCGAGCTCCGCGACCTGCGCCGCGGTCGCGTCGCCCCGGTTCGTCAGCGCGAGGGTGTGCTTCGACGAGATCCCCGCACGGGACCCCGGGACCGCGTACCCGCGGTGCACCCCAGCGTGCTCGATGAGCCAGGCCGCACTGAGCTTGACGTCGTCCCCGGCGGGCCAGCGCGGCGCCTCCGGCGGGAGCGTCTCGGCGAAGGCGGCGGAGACGACCGGGTTCGTGAAGAACGACCCGGCGCTCCACGTGTCCGGATCGGCGTCGTCGAGGACCATGCCCTTCGACGCACGGAGCCGGAGCACGGTCTCGCGGATCGTCGCCGGGTCGACCGGCGCGCCGAGGTCGACCTCCAGCGAGCCAGCGAGCTGGGCGTACCGGACCGGCACCCCGGCCTCGGGAGCCGAGCCGAGACGGAACTCGACGGCGAGGACGACCCCGCGCCGGCCGTGCTTGAGCGTCGACGTGCGGTAGCCGAGCGCCAGCTCGGCGGCCGGGACCCACGCGCGCTCCCCCGTCGACGCGTCGAGGAAGTCGATCGCGGTGAGCACGTCGGACAGCTCGAGCCCGTAGGCGCCGATGTTCTGCACGGGGGCGGCGCCGACCGTGCCCGGGATGCCGCTCAGTGCCTCCAGTCCGGTCCACCCGTTCGCAACCGTGGTGGCGACGAACGCGTCCCACGGCTCACCGGCCGCGACGCGGACGGTGACGCCGTCCGCGTCGGGCTCGGCGGTGACGCCGCGGGTGCGGACCAGCACGACGGTGCCGTCGAAGCCGTCGTCGGCGACCAGCAGGTTGCTGCCGCCGCCGACGACCAGCCACTCGTCGTCCGCCCAGGCCGTGTGCGCGTGCGCGACGAGCTCGTCGGTTGTCTCGGCGGTCAGGAGCGTCCTGGCGGGACCCCCGACACGGAACGTCGTCAGGTCGGCGAGACGCGTCGACCCGGTCAGCGGAGCACCACCGTCACCTGCGCCTTGCCGAGCACGGTCGGCCCGCCGGCGGTCACGGTGAGGTCGATGCGCTGGGGGCGACCGTCCGCGTCGACCGTGCCGACCTTCGCGATGACGGTGACGTCGGCACCCTGTTGCGGATCGACGACGACGGGGCGGGTGAACCGCACGCCGTAGCGCTGGACGGTCCCGCGGTCGCCGAGCCACTCGGACACCGGCTGGACCGCGAGGCCCATCGTCAGCATGCCGTGCGCGAGGACACCGGGGAGGCCGACCGAGGCGGCGACGTCGTCGCGGTAGTGGATCGGGTTGAAGTCCCCGGAGGCCCCGGCGTAGCGGACGAGCGAGTCGCGGGTGAGGTGGACCGTGCGCTCGGCGACGACGGTGCCGACCTCGACGGCGGTGAGCGGTGCGGCGGTCATGCGTCGTCTCCTCGGACCACGAGGGTGGAGGTCGCCGTGACGACGTGCTCCCCGGTGGCGTCCTGCATCGTGCTCTCGGCGGTGACCATGGCGTTGCCGCCGAGGGACTTCACGCTCGTGACGGTCAGCGTCGCGGTGAGCTCGTCGCCCGCGACGATCGGCCGCTCGTACGTGAAGGACTGCTCGCCGTGCACGACGCGCGAGAAGTCGATCCCGGCGTCGGGCTCGGCGAGGAGCTGCGCGAGCGTGGCTTCCTGCACGACGACGGCGAAGGTCGGCGGTGCGACGACGTCGGCGTACCCGGCGTTCCGGGCGGCGTCGGGGTCGTGGTGGATCGGGTTCGTCGCGAAGACGGCACGCGAGAACTCGCGCACCTTCTCGCGACCGACCAGGTAGGGCTGGGCCGGCGGGAATGTCCTGCCGACGAGCTCGGGGTTCACTGACACGTCCGGGAGTCTACCGACGCCCCGCGACACACTGCCCGGAACTGAGACGGTTTCGGCTATGCTGCCGCGAACGGCTTCGGGGGAAGTCGTCGGGTCGCTGTGCCGACCCCGGGGGTGGGGAGGAACGATGGAGACGACGACCGAGTTCGCGGTGCACACGGGTGACCGCTGCACGGCCATGGAGGTCGCGGGCGCCGCACTGCGCCAGGCCGGCCACCGCGTGGAGTCCACCGGCGGCACGCTCACCGCGACGTCGGGCAGCCGCGCGCTGACGATCCTGCTCGGGGCCCTGGTGCACCCGTCGCGGCAGTTCCGCCGCTACGAGCTGTCCTCCACCGTCACGGGGACCTCGACCACGATCACCCTGCGGCACGCCGTGCACGGCACCGCGGTGTCCGGCGGGAGCATCGGCGCCGGACGACGCCGCTCGGCGTGGCAGCAGGTGAACGCGACGCTCGAGCGCTCCCTGCGCGCGGCCGGCCTGCTCACCGCTCCCCCACGCTGACCCGAGGCCGATCCGCGTGTAGGAGGCCGATCCGCGCGTAGGAGGCCGTTCCGCGCAAGGCAGGTCGTCCTTTCCAGCGCCCTACGAGCGGATCGGCATCTCATGTCGAGCGTGATGGGCAGGAACGCGCACCCGTACCCGGCAACATCGGGCGTCCCTGGTGCTCCGGGACGACCAGGGATGCCCGGAACGATCAGGCGCGCGGGGTGGGCGGCGCCGCAGCACACGCAGCGGGACGAGCACAGCCCGACACCAGCACGGCCCGAGACAGGTACAGCCCGAGACAGGTACAGCCCGAGACCAGCAGAGCCCGAGACGAGTCCAGCCCGGGAACGACGAAAGCCCGGCGAGCAGATCGCCGGGCTTGTGGTAGCGAGGACGGGACTTGAACCCGTGACCCCACGATTATGAGTCGTGTGCTCTAACCAACTGAGCTACCCCGCCAGAGATCCGGAGCGCACAGCTCCGGGTCGGAGCCCCGAGTCAGGATTGAACTGACGACCCCTTCCTTACCATGGAAGTGCTCTACCACTGAGCTATCGGGGCGAGTGCCGCTCGGCGGCACCAGACGAGAGTAGCAGACCCGCGACGGTGGTCGGGAACCGGACGTGACGCCCGGGCGTGCCGCAGCTGACCCGCTAGTTCGCGTTCGCGCGGAGCCATGCCAGCGGGTCCACGGGGACTCCGTCGACGTGGATCTCGAGGTGCAGGTGCGGCCCGGTCGAGTTGCCCGTCGAGCCGACCTGACCGAGGACCTGACCGACCTCGATCTGCTGGCCGCGGACGACCTCGAACGTGTTGTCCTTCATGTGGCCGTAGACGCTGATGAACTGCTTGCCGTCGACGTCGTGCTGCACCCAGACGTCGTTGCCGAAGCCGCCGTCGTGCGCCTGCACCTTGATCACCGTGCCGGCGGCGACCGAACGGATCGGGGTGCCCTCGCCCGGGGCGAAGTCGACGCCCATGTGGTTCGTCGAGCAGAAGGAGCAGCCCTCCACCTGGCGGCCGCCGAACCCGGAGGTGATCGGGACGCCGGTGAGGAACGGCCACTGGATCGTGCCGTTCGCGTCGTTGGTGAACGAGGACGCGTCGACGTTCTTGTACTGCGCAGCGCTCGACACCGAGTACTGGTCGCGCGTGGTCTCCGCGTCGGTCGCGCCGTCGCCGACCGCGAGGGTCTGGGCGGCGCCGCTGCCGGTGCGCTCGGCCGTCGTGCTCGTCGGGACCCAGAGCGCCTGCGCCGGGAGCGACGTCGACACGACGAGTCCGGCGGCGAAGAGCAGGGCACCGACCGCGGTGATGCGCGAGGCGGTCCGGCGGAAGGACGAGCCGGTGGACGCGGTGGCCGCAGCCGGGGCAGCCGGGACCGCGGGGATGTGCCGGGTCGCCCGGTCGGCCGTGGTGACGACGGGACGCGCGGCACGACCGGCTCGGCGGACGGCGGCCGGAGCGACGACCGGCGAGCTCGGAGCCGGCGGGGTGACCGCACCGGCGGAGGGCTCGGGACGCACGGGCGACGCGGGTGCCAGGTCGATCGGCGACGCCGGCGCGGGCGGGGTCACGGGCGCGGCGACCTCGGCACGGACCGGTGCTGCGACCGGACCGCCTGCTGCTGCCGCTCGTCGCTCGGCGGCGATGCGCTCGCGTCGGGTGAGGTGGACGATCGGCTCGGGAGCGGTGTCGACGTCGGCGGTGCGGGTGGGCGTCACGGGAGCGTGGGGCATGCGTTCGGGGCTGATCCTGGTTCGGCGGGAGTTCGGGGCACGGAGCGCTCGTGGGTCGGGAGCACGAGCGTGGGGCAGGGCTCCCGTTGGTAACGAGCAGGTAACGGGACTGGAGCACGCTAGCAGGACGTACAGCTCCTCGCCAGTCGTCGCGTGCACGTCCGTGCAGGTCGCCCGGAGCGCTCAGCCGCCGAGCACGTCCTGCTCGAGCCGTCGCACCAGGGCCTCGAGTCCGTCGGCCACCGCTGGTGCGGCGAAGAGGAAGGACCGGGTTCCGCCCGCGTCCCAGATGCGGACCGTGGCGCCCGCCTCGGCCGCGACGACCGCGCCGCCGGCCATGTCCCACGGGTTGATACCCCGCTCGTAGTACGCGTCGACGGTGCCGGCGCCCACCGCGCAGCAGTCGAGCGACGCTGCTCCCCCGCGTCGGACGTCCCGCACCTCGCCGATGAGCCCGGCGAGCACGGCGACCTGCTCCCGACGACGGTCCGCCGTGTACCCGAAGCCGGTGGCGACGAGCGTCTCGGCGAGCGACGCCGGTGCCGCCACGCGGAGCGGCACCCCGTCGCGGGTCGCCCCGGCGCCGACCGCGCCGCGGAAGACGGTGCCGGTCGCGGGCTGCACCACGATGCCGGCGACCGGCTCCCACGTCGTCGGGTCCGGCTCCCCGCGGACGACGCCGATGCTGACGCCGTACGCATCGCTGCCGTAGAGGTAGTTGACGGTCCCGTCGATCGGGTCGACGACCCACGTGTAGCCGGACGTTCCCGTGCCCGAGCCGGACTCCTCGCCGTGGAAGCCGTCGTCGGGACGGGCCTCGGCGATCCGGCGACGGATCAGCTCCTCGACCTCGCGGTCGGCCGCGGTGACGACGTCGACGATGCTCGACTTGCGGTCGGCGACCTCGACCCCCTCGGCACGACGACGCGCGGCGAGGGCGGCTCCTTCGCGTGCGATCGACTCGGCGAGGTCGGCGAACTGGACTGGGGTGAGCGCGTCGGACACGACCCCAGCATGCCGGAACGCGATGCATGCCGGAACGCGAACGGCCCCGTCCGAGGAGGACGGGGCCGGTTCATCGAGTGGCGAGTGAGGGATTCGAACCCCCGAAGGCTACGCCGGCTGATTTACAGTCAGATCCCTTTGGCCGCTTGGGTAACTCGCCATGTGCGCACCCGGCTCGTGTGATCACCAACCGAAGGCGCTCCAAGAGCATAGCGGATCACCAGGGGTGGTCGTGACCACCGCCCACCGCAGCCGACGTGCCGGACCCGAACCGTGCCTCCCGTCCGCCGTTAGGCTGTCCGGCATGGCAGACAGTTCCTTCGACGTGGTGAGCAAGGTCGACAAGATGGAGGCGGAGAACGCCGTCAACCAGGCAGCCAAGGAGATCGAGCAGCGCTACGACTTCAAGGGCGCCGCGGCCTCGATCGCGTTCAGCGGCGAGGACGTCCTCATCAAGGCGAACTCCGAGGAGCGCGCGAAGGCCGTCCTCGACGTCCTGCAGACCAAGGCGATCAAGCGCAACATCAGCCTGAAGAGCCTGGACGCCGGCGACCCCTTCCCCTCGGGCAAGGAGTACCGCATCGAGGTGAAGTTCAAGAACGGCATCGAGCAGGACGTCGCGAAGAAGATCGGCGCGTTCCTCCGCGCGAACGCCCCGAAGAGCGTGAAGAACCAGATCCAGGGCGACGAGCTGCGCGTCTCCTCGAAGAGCCGTGACGACCTGCAGAACACGATCCAGCTCCTCAAGGGTGAAGAGTTCGACGTGCCGCTGCAGTTCATCAACTTCCGGTAGCGCCGCACCCCGTGGAGCACTGGCTCAGCGTCGCGATCGCCGTCCTCCTGGTCCTGCTGGACCTGGCGATCCGTGTCTTCTCGATCATCTACGTCCCGTACAACCGGAAGCCGCAGACCGCGACCGCCTGGCTCCTCGCGATCTTCCTGATCCCCTACATCGGGTTCATCGTCTTCCTGGTGATCGGGTCGACGAAGCTGCCGAAGGCCCGGCGCGAGAAGCAGACGGAGATCAACGCGTACATCCTCGAGCAGACCGAGGGCATCGAGCGCGTGCGACGGGACCACCCGTGGCCGCCGTGGCTCGAGAGCATCACGAAGCTCAACCGCGAGCTCGGCGCGATGCCCCTGGTCGGCGGCAACTCGGCGGAGCTCTACCCGGACTCGTACGAGTCGGTGCAGGAGATGACCCGCGCGATCGACCAGTCGCGCCGGTTCGTCCACGTCGAGTTCTACATCGCGACGATCGACGACACGACGCGGCCGTACTTCGAGGCCCTCGCCCGTGCGCAGGCCCGCGGTGTGACGGTGCGGTTCCTCCTCGACCACTGGGCGAGCCGCGGCTACCCGGGCTACAAGGACACGCTCGCGTTCCTCGACCAGGCCGGCATCGAGTGGCACCTCATGCTCCCCCTGCAGCCGCTGCAGGGGAAGTTCCAGCGCCCGGACCTCCGCAACCACCGGAAGATCATGGTGATCGACGGCTCGGTCGCGTTCACCGGGTCGCAGAACCTCATCGACCCGTCCTACGACCTGCCGTCGCACATCGAGAAGGGCATGGTCTACAAGGACCTGTTCGCCCGCTTCGAGGGTCCGGTCGTCGCCGGCCTCAACGCCCTGTTCGTCACCGACTGGTACAGCGAGACGGATGAGCTCCTGCTCCGCGAGAGCGACCCGGTGCAGCGCGCCGACCGCGGGGACGCCCTCGACTGCCAGGTGGTCCCCTCCGGCCCCGGGTTCGACGGCGAGAACAACCTGCGCCTGTTCAACGCGCTGCTCTACTCCGCCCAGGAGAAGGTGTCGATCACGTCGCCGTACTTCGTGCCGGACGACTCGATGCTCTACGCGATCACGACGACGGCGCAGCGCGGGGTCGAGGTCGAGCTGTTCGTCGGCGAGATGGGCGACCACGCGATGACCTGGCACGCGCAGCGCTCCTACTACGAGGAGCTCCTGCGTGCCGGCGTGAAGATCTGGCTGTACCGCGCCCCGACGATCCTGCACGCGAAGCACTTCACGATCGACGACGACGTGTCCGTCATCGGGTCGAGCAACATGGACATGCGGTCGTTCAGCCTGAACCTCGAGGTCTCGGTGATGGTCCGCGGGCGCCGGTTCGTGGACGCGCTGCGCGGAGTGCAGGCCGCCTACAAGGAGGCCTCGTTCGAGCTCACGCTGGACGCGTGGCTCGAACGTCCGCGTCGGTCCCAGGTGCTCGACAACGTCGCGCGGCTGACGGCAGCCCTGCAGTAGGGCCAGCCGGGAGGCACGGTGCGGGTCCGCCCCGCCCGACCCGTCGGACGTCGGTGCCGGCCCGGCACCGCGGGGTCAGCGTGCTTCCGCCACCAGTCGGGTGAGCCGCGCCACGAGCCGCTCGAGCGGGCCGCGTCCCAGGACCGCCCGCCACGTCATCGCGAACAGCACCGAGCCGACGGCGAACCAGCCCCACGCGGTCGCGGACTCCGGGTACTCGGGCAGCGCCGCGATGACGACGAGGTGGCCGGCGTACACGGTCAGCGGCATCGACCCGACCGCCGCGAGCGGGAACGCGACCCGGGCGACCGTCCGACCACGTCCGTCGAACACGAGCGTGCACAGGGCGACGACCGCGACGGCGATCCCGGCCGTCGCCACGACGTCCACGACCGAGGACGAGTGGTCCCGGGGCGACGCGAAGTACTGCGCGAGCACCTGCCCCGGTGTGCTGTCGTCCGGAGCGTACGGCAGCCCCGGGAACGCGTACTCGGCGTCCGCCGGGACCGGGGCGACCAGGTTCCCGACCACGTAGGCGGTGGCGGCGACCAGCGCGCCGGACGCGAGGAGCAGGACCTGCCGGACACGATCCTCCAGACCGCTCCTGGCGACCGCGAGTCCGACCAGGACGTACGCCAGGAACGTGACCACGGGGTAGACCAGCCCGAGCTGCACCCCGAACATGCCGGCATCCGCGTAGAGCGGGACGACCGCGAGGGCAGCCACCGGCGACGCGAGCGCACACACCGCGGCGAGGACGAACAGCCACCGTGCGCGCAGCCGCAGGACCGGCACGACGAGCAAGAAGAGCGCCCCGTAGGTCGGCAGGATGACGTAGACGGGCGTGTCGAGCGCCATGAGCAGCAGCCCGATCGCGACCACGACGACCGCGCGGACCGCGAGCCGTGCGCGGACCCGGCCGATCGCCGGCGCTCCGGGCGGAGTGGTGCGGCCGCTGGTCAACCCGATCGACACCCCGGCGAGGACCGCGAACAGCGTCGACGGCCGGCCGTTCGCGACGGCGGACCACGTCGCGCCGTCGGCCCAGTCGAACGCGTCCGCGACGCCGCCGACGTGCGCGGCCATCATGCCGAGCAGCGCGAGGGCGCGCGCCACGTCGACGCCCTGCAGCCGTCCGGGCGCGACGAGCACGCCCCGCATCGCGGCGGGCGGTGCGGGGCGGGCGGTGGTCATCGCGGTGCGGGGCGCGCGGTGGTCGTCGGGGCGGTCAGCTCGTCGGCTGGTCGACGCGACGGAGCGACACGTCGACCATCTCGTCGCGCGGGACGACCTTGATGCGCTCGCGACCCTCGGCGCCGCCGAGTGCCTGCTCGTGCTCGTCGAGCGCGTGCCAGCCGTCGAGGTCCGTGAACTCCACGCCGCGCTCGCGGAGCAGCGCCGGGACAGCCTCGGGCGACGGGTCGGCCGGGCTCCACCACGACGCCTGGTCGGTGACGATGTGCTGGACGGTCTCCATCGCGTCGGACTTGGTGTGTCCGATGAGCCCGACGGGTCCGCGCTTGATCCAGCCGGTGGCGTAGATGCCGGGGAGCTGGTGGCCGTCGGCATCGAGGACCTGGCCCTCGTGGTTCGGGATGACACCGGTGCGCTCGTCGAACGGCACGCCCGGCAGCGGGGACCCGAAGTATCCGACCGCGCGGTACACGGCCTGCACCGGGAGCTCGCGGACCTCGCCGGTGCCCTCGACCCCGCCGAGACCGTCGGGGCGGGTGCGCTCGTATCGGATCGCCGTGACGTGGCCGTCCTCGCCGACGAGCTCGAGGGGCTTCGCG
This sequence comes from Curtobacterium sp. AG1037, assembly GCF_003349855.1. Lineage (NCBI taxonomy): Bacteria > Bacillati > Actinomycetota > Actinomycetes > Micrococcales > Microbacteriaceae > Curtobacterium > Curtobacterium sp. AG1037. Next base: position 226,617 of record NZ_QQAO01000003.1, read on the forward strand.
TAGAAGTGCAGGTGCAGGCGGCGGCTGGCGGTGCCGGTCTCGCGCTGGCGCCACTGCTCGAGCACGCGGTTCATCACCATGACCTGCTTGTTCGTGGCGATGGCGGTCTTCGAGGCCTCGTCATGGTCGAAGTCCTCGTCGTACACGACCATGTCGACGTCGCGGAGCTCACCGAGCTCGCGGAGCTCGAGCGGCGTGAACTTCACCTGCGCCGGACCGCGGCGGCCGAAGACGTGCACGTCGGTGACGGGGCTGGCCTTGAGGCCGTCGTAGACGTTCGCGGGGATCTCGGTCGGCAGCAGGTCGTCGGCGTGCTTCGCGAGGATGCGGGAGACGTCGAGGGCGACGTTGCCGTTGCCGATCACCGCGACGCTCTCGGCCGTCAGCGGCCAGGTGCGCGGGACGTCCGGGTGCCCGTCGAACCAGCTGACGAAGTCCGCCGCGCCGTAGGAGCCCTCGAGCTCGACGCCGGGGATGTCCAGGTCGGCGTCCTTGATGGCACCCGTCGAGAAGAGCACCGCGTGGTAGTGCTGCTGCAGGTCGTCGAGCGTGATGTCCTCGCCGAACCGCACGTTGCCGAACAGCCGGACGACACCGCGGTCGAGCACGTCTCGCAGCGCGTTCACGATGCCCTTGATGCGGGGGTGGTCCGGTGCGACGCCGTAGCGGACCAGGCCGTACGGCGCCGGCAGCTGCTCGAACAGGTCGATCGAGACGTCGAAGCCGCGGGCCTCCCGCAGCAGGATGTCCGCGGCGTAGATGCCGGCGGGACCGGCGCCGACGATGGCGAGTCGGAGGGTGGTCACTGGTGTCTCCAGTTCGTTCGTGCGGGGTGCTGCCGGGGGTGTCGGCTGGTGTGCCGGCGAGGTCATCGGCTCCGCTCGACGACCGACTCGGCGAAGCGGGTGAGTGCGCGCTTCACGGTGCCGTCGGGCAGCGGGGCGAGGGCCTCGACGGCTTCCTCTGCCCAGCGCACGGCGACGGCGCGCGTGGCGGTGGTCGCCTGGTGCGCCCGGAGCGCGGCGACCGCTGACTGGTACGGCGTGGAGTCGACGGCGTCGTCCGGGGCGTCCTTGACGTCGCGTTCGATGCGGCCGAGCAGCGCGGCGGCCTCAGGGTCGTCGCCCGCGAGTCGACGGAGCTGGAGCAGCGGCAGGGTGTCGACGCCGGCGCGGAGGTCGTTGCCGGCGATCTTGCCCGTCTTGTCCGTCGCGGGCGCGAGGTCGATCACGTCGTCGACGAGCTGGAACGCGACGCCGACCTTCTCGCCGAAGGTGCCGACGGCGTCGAGGTACGCCCGGTCGGCGCCCGAGAACATCACACCGGCTCGGGCCGCGGTGGCGATGAGCGAGCCGGTCTTGTCGCTGAGCACCTGGATGTAGTGCTCGACGGGGTCGTCCTCGGGCTGCGGGCCGGTGGTCTCGTGGAGCTGCCCCATGCAGAGGCGCTGGAAGGTCTCGGCCTGCATCCGGATGCCCTCGGTGCCGAGGTCCGCGGTGATGAGGCTCGCGCGGGCGAACAGCAGGTCGCCCGTCAGGATGGCGACGTTGTTGCCGTAGGTCACGTGTGCCGCGGGGACGCCGCGGCGCACCGGGGCCTCGTCCATGACGTCGTCGTGGTAGAGCGACGCGAGGTGCGTGGTCTCGATGCTCACCGCGGCCTTGACCACGGCGTCCGTCACGCCCTGGCCGAGCTGCGCGATGAGGAGCGTCAGCGTCGGGCGGATCCGCTTGCCACCGGCCGACAGCAGGTAGCGACTCGTCGTGTCGGCGAGGGTGTCGGTGGACCGCATCGCGACCTCGAGCTGCTCCTCGACGAGCTCGAGACCGTCGTCGACGGCGGTGATGAAGCGGCGCTCCGACGGCGTGGCGAAGAGTCGCTCGCCGATGCCCAACGACGCGCGGAGACTCGGTGCGCGACGTGCGACCGGGACGCTCGGGTTCAAGTGCTGCTCCGTGTTCGGGGGTGGGGGCCGTCAGGCGTCCGTGCCGGGCTGCTCGGCGCCGGGGTCGACCACGCTGGGCTGCTCGCCCGTGTGCTGGTGCTCCCGACGGGCCTTGGCACGGCGGGCCACCGACTCGCGGACGGTGCCGGCGACGGGCTTCCGGCCGCGGTGCAGCGCGACGATGCCGGCGGTCAGGTTGCGGTGCGCGACCATCGTGAAGCCGACGCCGCGCAGCCACTGGCTGAGGACCTGCTGGTCGGGCCAGGCCTCGATGGACTCGGCGAGGTAGCGGTAGGCGGCCGGGTTGCTGCTCGACAGCCGCGCGATGCCCGGGAGCACGCGCTTGAGGTAGGCGCCGTAGCCGAAGCGCAGCAGCGCCATCGGCGGGGTGGAGAACTCGCAGATCACGACGCGTCCGCCGGGCTTGAGCACCCGGAGCATCTCGGTGATGGCCTGCATCGGGTCGTTCACGTTGCGGAGGCCGAACGAGATCGTCACGGCGTCGAACGAGTCGTCGTCGAAGGGCAGGTGCTCGGCGTCGCCCTCGACGAAGGTGATCTCGGGGTGGCGCTCACGCCCGACGGCGATCATGCCCGCGGACAGGTCGAGCGCGGTGACCTCGGCACCCTTCTTGGCGAGGGCAGCAGCGCTCGTGCCCGTGCCCGCGGCGATGTCGAGGACGCGCTCCCCCGGCTGCGGGTCGACCGCACGGACCGTCGCGACGCGCCACAGCGGGGCGTTGCCCGCGGACAGGATGTCGTTCGTGAGGTCGTACTTCGCGGCGACGTCGTCGAACATGGCCGCCACTTCAGCCGGCTGCTTGCTCAGGTCCGCTCTGCTCACCGCACCATCCTAGAGGTCGCGCCCGAGGGTGTCCCCGACGCCGGGCCGGGGCCCGTGCACCCCGTCCGCGCGTACGATCGGTGCGTGACCCGAACCACCACGGCGGCTCCCACGCTCACGGTCTCGACCCGCATCCTCGACGATCCCGGCGACGTGCTGCGGCACACCCTGCGGGACGCTCCGCTCGCGTTCGTGCGGGGCGGCGACGGCATCGTCGGGATCGGCGAGGCCCTGCGCTTCGAGTTCTCCGGCGCGGACCGGATGCGCGACGCCGCCGCGGTCTGGCGGGACGTCGTCGGCAGCGCCGTGGTCGACGACCCGGTGCAGCTCCGCGGGACCGGGCTCGTGGCGTTCGGCTCCTTCACCTTCGCGGACGACTCCACCGAGCGCAGCGTGCTGGTCGTTCCCCGGGTGGTCATCGGCAAGCGCCGCGGCAAGGCATGGCTCACCGCCGTCGACACGACCCCGGACCCGGCTCCGCTCGCGTTCACCCGGACCTCGGTCCCGGTGCCCGCGGTGGGTGGGCACGTCTCGGTCGCCTTCGGCCCCGGCCGGGTCGACGAGGACACCTACGCCGCGAACGTCGCCGAGGCCGTCCGCCGGATCACCGCGGGCCGCGCCGACAAGGTCGTGCTCGCGCGCGACCTCGTCGGCACCCTGCCGGACGGCGCCGACCGCCGGGCGATCCTGCTCGACCTCGCCGCCGCCTACCCGCAGTGCGTCACGTTCGCCGTGGACGGGCTCGTCGGCGCGACACCCGAGACCCTCGCCCGGACGGACGGCACCGAGCTGTCCGCGCGGGTGCTCGCCGGCAGCGCCGCGCGCGGGACCGACCCGGTGTCCGACCGCGCCGCCGCCGAGGCCCTGGCGTCGAGCGCGAAGGACGTCGAGGAGCACGGCTTCGCGATCGCGAGCCTGCTGGCGGCGCTCCGACCGATCGCCACCGACCTGCGGGCCGACCCGGAGCCGTTCCGGCTGCAGCTGCCGAACCTCTGGCACCTCGCGACCGACGTGCGCGCGACGCTCCCCGCCGGGACGACCTCGCTCGACGTCGCCGACGCGCTGCACCCGACGGCCGCGGTCGCCGGGACGCCGACCGACGTGGCCGTGCGGCTCGTCGCCGAGCTCGAGGGCGTCGACCGGGGCCGCTACGCCGGACCCGTCGGTTGGCTCGGGGCGAACGGCGACGGCGAGTGGATGCTCGCGCTCCGCAGCGCTCGCATCGAGGACGACGGGACCGTCCGCGCCTGGGCCGGCGCAGGCATCGTCGCCGGCTCCGACCCGGCGCGCGAGGTCGCCGAGACGGCGCTCAAGTTCCGCCCGGTGCGCGACGCCCTGGCCTGAGCGCGCGCCGGCAGGCGGGCGGGTGCCGATCCGCGCGTCGGGTGCCGATCCGCGCACGGGAGACCGATCCGCGCGTGGGCAGTCGTTCCTTCCGGCCTCCGACGCGCGGATCGGCTTCCCATGTCGGGTGCGATGGGCAGGAACGTCACCCGCGTGACCGCCCCCGGACGGGAGGATCGTGGCGGGCCCGCACCGTGCCTCCCGTCCGGTGCCACCCGGCCACACGGCGGACGCGAGACGCCCGCGTCCGCGCGAGACGCACCGCCACACGCGAGACGCCCCCGGATCCGGCGGCGTCTCGACGCGACCGGACCGTCTCGACGAGACGAGACGAGACGAAAGCCCACGAGCGGGCTCCGGCCCGTCAGCCCAGCGGTACCTCAACCACCAGTCGCTGCGCGGGATCGGTGAGCACCGCCTCGAGGTCACCCCACGTCGCCGCCCGCCGGTAGGACCACCCGAGCCCCGTCACCACGCGCTCGACGTCCACCTGCTGCGGCGTCGTCATCATCCGGCGCATGTCCTGCTCGGGCGTGGTCGCGGCGACCTCGAGGCCGCGGAAGATCGCGCCCCCGCCGTCGTTCCCGACCACGACCTGCACGCGGTGCCGCCGCTCCTCGGTCCCGGTGACGAACGCGCCGAGATCGTGCAGGAACGTCAGGTCCCCCACGAGCACCCGCGTCGTGCCGATCGAGTCCGGTGACCGGTCCAGCGCCGCCGCGATCCCGAGCGCCGTCGACACCGTGCCGTCGATGCCCGCGAGCCCGCGGTTGGCGTGCACCCGGAGCTTCTTGCCGGCGACGTGCGCGTCCGCGACCCGGATGAGCTGCGAGGCGCCGAGCACGAGCCGGTCGTGCGGCCACGTCGCACCCCAGACCGCCTCGACGAGCATCTCGCGGTCGACCGCGCGGCGGCGCAGCGCGACCTCGTCGCGCAGGAATCGGTTGCGCTCGGTCCGGTCGGCGGACCGCTTGGCGTCCAGGTCCGGACCGGCGTCGCCGTCGCCGAGGAGCGCGCGGCTCGTCGCCACCCAGCGCCCCACCCACGCCCGGTGTGCCGGGGTGGTCCGGCCCGTCACGCGGACGTCGGACACGAAGGTGGTCTCGGCGGACGGACGGGAGGCACGGGCCGGGTCGTACGGGTCGGCCCCCCGTCCGCGGACCACGACCGTCTCGACGTCGTCGCGCTGCAGGAGCGCGGGGACCTCGCGGCTGAGCGTGGGGTGTCCGAGCACGACCGCGCGGCGGACCGCACCACCGAAGTCGGCGTCGCGGAGCAGGTCGCGGTAGGCGACGACGAGGTTCCGTCCGAAGCGCGCCCCGCTCGACACCTCGGCCAGCAGCGGCGCACCGAGCTCCCACGCGATCCGCTCGGCGTCCTCGCCGGCGTCGTGTCCTGCGACGACGACGGTCCCGGGGACCTCGTCGGGTGCGAGCTCCGCGACGGGCAGGTCCGTGTGCACCCGGCGCCGGGCGTGCTCGAGGTCGACCTCGTCGTCGGGGACGCCCTGGACGTCCTCGGCGCGGAGCCCCGCGGACAGCGGCTCGCGGAAGGCGACGTTGAGCTGGACCGGACCCGGCTGGCCGGTGTGGCCTGCGGCGACCGCGACGGCCTCGCGCGCGAGGGACCGGACGGCGTCCTGGTCGACCCCACCCGCGGTCGGCGCCTGCACGTCCCGCACGAAGGCGACCGCAGGGCCGAACAGCCCCGGCTGCACGGTCGTCTGGTTGCTGCCGATGCCGCGGAGCTCGTCCGGACGGTCGGCGCTGAGCACGACCATCGGTACGCCGGAGTGGTGCGCCTCGAGCACGGCGGGGTGCAGGTTCGCGACGGCGGTGCCCGAGGTCGTCACGACCGCGGCGGGCCGGCCGCTCTCGACGGCGAGCCCGAGGGCGAAGAACCCGGCGGTGCGCTCGTCGAGCCGGACGTGCACCGTGACCCCGCCGGCCCGTTCGAGGGCGACGGCGGCGAGGGCGAGGGCCTGCGAGCGTGAACCCGGACTGACGACGACGTCGGTGACGCCGGCGCGCGCGAGGGCGCCGAGGAGCGCGAGGGCGAAGTCGGTCGCCGGGCTGCCGGATCCCGCAGGATCGTCAGCGATCGGCGGGGCCGTCGTCGTCACGCTCGTGGAACTGTTCTTCGAGGTCTCGGAGGGTCTCGTCGTCCTGGTCCTTGTCCGTGCGGTGGGGCTCGGGGGCGCGGGGGCCACCGAGGAAGTCCGGGTCGTCTTCGGGTCCACGGTAGCGGGGGCCCGGGCCGCTGGCCGCCGGGGCCCGGCCGAGCAGGAACCACAGCACGGCGCCGAGGATGGGCAGGACGAGCACGAGGAGGATCCACCAGCCCTTGCGGAGCGACCGGATGCGCTGCCGGGGCATGGTCGCGCAGTCGATGACCGCGTAGACCGTGAAGGCCACGGCGGCGACGACGACGATCAACCACAGACGGACCATGGGCGGAGTCTAGGTTCGGCACCTGGGATGCGCCTGCCCGTCAGCCGCCGTGCGCCGTGGGGTCCGTAGACTCGTCGGGTGAAAGCGTGGCTCGTCTACACCCTGGCCCGGCTCGGCATCTTCGCCGTGGCCCTCGTCGTCCTGTTCGTGATCGGTCTGCCCTGGTACTGGGCGACGATCGGTGCGGCGCTCATCGGCCTGCTCGTCTCGTACATCGCGCTCCCGGGACTGCGCGGCCAGGTCACCTCGAGCCTCGCGTCCCGTCGGCCCCGCAAGGAGCACGACGCGGACAGCGACTTCGAGGACGACTTCGTCGACGCCGCCGACTCCGACTCCCCCGCGCCGCGTCCGGTGTCCGATGCCGAGCGGCACGAGGTCCGTCGGGAGTCCGGCGAGGAGTGACTCGCCGCCACCGGCCGGGCCCGGCGTCGCTGGGGCCTGACCGCCGCAGCGGCCGCTACGGCTGGACGGCGAGCGTGACGCCGAGCACGACGCCGTAGGCCAGCGACGCGAAGGACGACAGCTGGAGCGCGGTGATGAGCTCCCGCGGCTTCCGCGACGACACCCCGATCGCCAGCGCCGGCAGGGCCAGCAGCAGCGAGAAGTACGCGAAGCCGGTCCGGAAGTACAGCAGCGTGAACCAGAGCAGCGCGACGTAGGGCAGCAGCAGGAACAGCGCGAAGAGCACGCGGGCCACCGGACGGCCGACGACGACCGCGAGGGTGCGCTTGCCCGCCTGCTGGTCCTCGTCGATGTCGCGGATGTTGTTCACCATGAGGACCGCGCACGCGAACAGGCCCGCGGCGACGGCCGCCGCCCACCCGCTCGTCGTGACGGCACGGATCTGCACGAACTCGGTACCGAGCACGGCGACGAGCCCGAAGAACACGAAGACGAACACCTCGCCGAGGGCGTTGTACCCGTAGGGCCGCTTGCCCCCGGTGTAGAACCAGGCGGCGACGATCGCGGCGGCGCCCACGAGCAGCAGCCACCACAGCCCGGTGAGCACGACGATGACGAGACCTGCGATCGCGGCCAGGCCGAAGAACGTCAGCGCGACGGTGAGCACGGTGCGCGGCTTCGCGAGCCCGGCCCCGGTCAGACGCGCGGGTCCGACGCGGAACTCGTCGGTGCCTCGGACGCCGTCCGAGTAGTCGTTGCTGTAGTTCACGCCGATCTGCAGGAACAGCGCGACCGCGAGGGCGAGCAGGGCCACGACGAGGTGGTGGTCCTTCGCCAGGTACGCGCCGAAGTCGCCGGGTTCGCCGCTGTCGACGAACGCGACGCCGGTCCCCAGGACGACCGGGACGACGCCGAGCGTCAGGGTGCGCAGGCGCGCCCCGCCGATCCAGTCGCGTGCGGTCGCGCGCCGCTTCGTGCGCTGCGGGGCAGCCGCCTTCGCCGGGTTGCCGCTGCGGCGCTTCGCCGGGGTCGTGTTCTTCGTACGTGCCACGGCCGACCATCGTACCGACGTCGACCGGGAGGCACGGCGCACCTCCCCACGCCGGCCCGGCCCGTCAGGCGGCCCGGCCCGTCAGGACGCGGGGTCCGTCAGCCGGCAGGGTCGGCGATCGCGCGCACCGCCCGGCGGTCCGGCTTGCCCGACGCGAGCATCGGCAGGCGGTCCACGACGACGACGTCGGCGGGCCGGGCGGCCCGACCGAGGGCGTCGCCGACGCGGGCGCGCACGGTGTCCAGGTCGAGCGACCGCTCCGTCACGACGACGGGCACCTCACCCCACTCCGCGGACGCCCGGCGCGTCACCACCGCGCCCTCCTGTCCGGCGATGCCCCGCACGATGCGTTCGACCGCACCGAGCGGGACCTTCTCGCCACCGGAGATCACGACGTCGTCGAGCCGCCCGAGCACGCGGACGCGGCCGTCCTCGACCTGCCCGGCGTCGCCCGTCCGGTACCAGCGGAGGCCGTCGCGCTCCGTGAAGGTCCGCGACGTCCGCTCGTCGTCGCCGAGGTACCCCTCGGCGAGCACCGGCCCGGCGAGCAGCAGCTCCCCGCCGTCGACCGCGGCCCGCACCGGCCCGAGGGGCACGCCGTCGTACACGCAGCCGCCGCTCGTCTCGCTCGCGCCGTAGGTCGTGACGACGCGGACCCCGGCGGCACGGGCACGCTCGCGGAGGGGCACCGGGGTAGCCTGCCCGCCGACGAGCACCGAGTCCAGGGTCGCCGCGGCCGCGGTCGCCCGGGGGTCGTCGAGCACCCGCGCCAGCTGCACCGGGACGAGCGAGGTGTAGCGCCGCGGGGCGGCCGGACCGACGTCGAGCCGGTCGACCGCGTCCGCGAACGCCGCGGGGTCGAAGTGGCCGGCAGGCAGCACGACCGGGGTCGTCCCGGCCGTGATCGACCGTGTCAGGACGTTGATGCCGGCGATGTAGTGCGTCGGCAGCGCGAGGAGCCAGGCACCAGGTCCGCCGAGGGCCGCGTCCGCGGCCGCCGCTCCCGCGAGGACGGCGTCGGACGACAGCGCCACCCGCTTGCCGGTCCCCGTCGAGCCGCTCGTCTCGACGACCAGGGCGACCCGCTGCTCGACGTGGGACGGTGGTGCGGTCGGCAGGGCCGGGGCGTCCTCCGCGACGGGGAGCAGCGCGGGGCCGCCGGCGAGCGCTGCCTCCAGGCCGCGCAGCACGGCCGACGGGTCGGACGCCCCCAGCGCGACCAGCGGACGGGCCATCAGAAGTGCCAGGGGAAGGCGGTCCAGTCGGGCTCGCGCTTCTGCAGGAACGAGTCGCGGCCCTCGACCGCCTCGTCCGTGCCGTAGGCGAGGCGCGTGGCCTCGCCCGCGAAGACCTGCTGGCCGACCATCCCGTCGTCCACCGCGTTGAAGGCGTACTTGAGCATCCGGATCGCGGTCGGCGACTTGCCCAGGATCGTCTCGCCCCACGCGATGGCCTCGCGCTCCAGGTCGGCGTGCGGCACCACCTTGTTCACCGCACCCATCTCGTGGGCGCGCTGGGCGGAGTACTCCTCGGCGAGGAAGAAGACCTCGCGCGCGAGCTTCTGGCCGATCTGGCGGGCGTAGTAGGCGCTGCCGTACCCGCCGTCGAACGAGCCGACGTCGGCGTCGGTCTGCTTGAACTTCCCGTGCTCGGCACTGGCGATCGTCAGGTCGCAGATCGCGTGCAGCGAGTGCCCGCCGCCGGCCGCCCAGCCGGGGACGACCGCGATGACGACCTTCGGCATCATGCGGATGAGGCGCTGCACCTCGAGGATGTGCAGGCGGCCCATCGACGCCTGCGCCGCGGCGGGGTCGACGCCCTCGGGCGGGGCACCCTCGTCGCCGACGTACTGGTAGCCGCTGCGTCCGCGGATGCGCTGGTCGCCGCCGGAGCAGAACGCCCACCCGCCGTCCTTCGGGCTCGGGCCGTTGCCGGTGAGCAGGACGACGCCGACGCGGGGGTCCTGGCGGGCGTCGTCCAGGGCGCGGTACAGCTCGTCGACCGTGCGGGGACGGAAGGCGTTCCGGACCTCGGGGCGGTCGAAGGCGACGCGGACGATGCCCTGCGACACGTGCTTGTGGTACGTGATATCGGTGAAGTGCTCCGCGATCGGAGCCGCGGTCCAGACGTCGGGGTCGAACAGGTCGGAGACGGGGGCGGGCATGCCTCCACCGTATCGCCGTCGCCCGGGCAGGCGGTCGTGCTCGTGCTGGTGGTGCGTCGGGCCGCGTCGTGCTCGTGGTGCGGCGTGCTCGTGGTGCGGCGTGCTCGTGGTGCGTCGGGCCGGTCACATGGTGGTGAGCGCTTCGGGCGCCACCACCACCAGCAGGACGATGAGGATCACCGGGTTCGCGAAGAACGCAAGGACGACCCCGATCGCGCCGTACCAGCGGCCGAACGACCCGACCGCGGCGACGAAGCCGAGCACCGCGGCGATCAGCGTCAGGAACACCACGACGAAGCAGATGCCGAACGCGAAGGTGGTGTCGCCGCCCATGAACACCGCGAAGGCGCTGGCGTCCACCGCAGCCGAGACGATCGCGAGGCCGAGGGCGATCTTGCCGGCCATCGGGTTCTTGCGCCGGCGGGCCCGCTGCGCGAGGGTCCGGGCGTCGACGGTGTTGCGCTGCATGAGGCGCTCGAAGTCGCTCGTGCCGCTCCCGGCCGGACGGGCGCCCACCCGCTGGTTCGTGGCGCCGCGGGCCTGCTTGCCCTGCGCGGCTCGGAGCTGCTTGTCCGGCGCCGTGCGGACCTGCTTGTCCTGCGTCGTGCGGGCCGGTGCGGGGGCGGGTCGCCGCTGCGCGCTCGTCGCGGGCGCGGCTGCTCGCTGCGCGCGCTGCTGCGGTTCCGGCGGCACCGGCCCTCCATTCGTCACAGGGTGCGTCGCGGTCGTCGCCGCGACGTCGGTCACGTGGTGCACGTGCGTCCGCGCTGGCCGACCGTCGCATGCTAATGGCCGGCCCTGGCGGTCCGCTCCGAGGAACCGGCGGACGCGCTGGACGTGTCCGGACCGTGACCTGCGGCGGGGGCCGAGCGCGCTCACAGTCCCTGCGGGAGGATGGACCGTGCTCCCCGACCTCGCCGACCTGACCGCCGACGCCCACGTCGTCGCCCTGCCGATGCGGGTGCGCTTCCGGGGCACCACCATCCGCGAGGCCCTCGTGCTCCGCGGCCCCGCCGGTTGGACGGAGTTCTCGCCGTTCGTCGAGTACGACGACGCCGAGGCCACCGCGTGGCTCCGCGCGGCGATCGACTTCGGCTGGACCGACCACGAACCGGCGGCCGACTCCGTCCCGGTGAACGCCACCGTCCCGGCCGTCCCCGCCGACCGCGTCGCCGAGGTCCTCGCCCGCTACCCCGGGTGCACGACCGCGAAGGTGAAGGTCGCCGAACCCGGGACGACCTTGGAGGACGACGTCGACCGGGTCACCGCGGTCCGTCGTGTGATGGGTCCGGACGCCGCCGTCCGGGTCGACGCGAACGGCCTGTGGACCGTCGACCAGGCTGTCCGGGCGCTCGAGTCCCTCGCACCCTTCGACCTGCAGTACGCCGAACAGCCGGTCCGGACCGTCCCCGAGCTCGCCGACCTCCGCCGCCGGACCTCCGGGCTCGGGGTCGCGATCGCCGCCGACGAAAGCGTCCGTCGCGCCGCCGATCCCCTCGCGGTGGCACGGGCCGGCGCTGCCGACGTCCTGGTCGTGAAGGCGCAGCCGCTCGGGGGCGTGACCGCTGCGCAGCGGGTCGTCGCGGAGGCCGGACTGCCCTGCGTGGTGTCCAGCGCGCTCGACACCTCGGTCGGGCTCGGGATGGGGGCGTTCCTCGCGGCTGCGGCGATGTCCCCAGGCTACGCCGCCGGCCTCGGCACGGCGGCGATGTTCGAGGCCGACGTGACCGCGACCCCGCTCCTGCCGGTCGGCGGGCGCGTCGCCGTCCGGCGGGCCGAGGTGTCGGTCGAGCTGCTCGAGCGGCACGCCGCGGCCCCGGAGCGCCGGGCGTGGTGGCTCGACCGGCTCCGGCGGACGCACGCCCTGCTCGCCGCGGCCTGACCCGCGGGCGGCGGCCCGTGCGCCCTTGTGGCGCGCCGAGCGGGCGCCGAGTGGGCAGGACACGCCGCGCGCGTTCGCCGCGCGGGCGCATTCCGTCGCCGGGCGACGTCGAGCGGCCCAGATGTGGCCCGCTCGAGCGCACCCCAGCCCGAGCGAGCACGCGACCGCCGGGCCGCACCCGTAACGGACGGGAGGCGCGGTGCCAGCCGGCACCGCGCCTCCCGTCCGTCACGGATCCTGGTCCGTCACCGCACCCGACGGCTCACAGGCCGGAGTAGCTGTGCAGCCCCTTGAAGAACACGTTCACGACGGCGAAGTTGAACATCACCGCGGCGAACCCGATGAGCGCCAGCCAGGACGAGCGCGCCCCGCGCCAGCCGCGCGTCGCACGGGCGTGGATGTACCCGGCGTAGAGGGTCCAGATGATGAAGGTCCAGACCTCCTTCGTGTCCCAGCCCCAGTAGCGGCCCCACGCTCGCTCGGCCCAGATGGCACCGGCGATCAGCGTGAAGGTCCAGAGGACGAAGCCGACCAGGATGACCCGGTAGCTCAGGACCTCGAGCCGGTCGGCGTCCGGCAGGGTCTCCATGAACCGCAGCTTGGTCGCGAGACCGCGGCTCTGTCGGGACGTCTGCACGAGCTGCGCCACCGCGAGCCCGGCGCCGAGGGCGAAGAACCCGGTCCCGGCGATCGCCACGAACACGTGGATGACGAGCCAGTACGACTCGAGCGCCGGCACGAGCGGCCGGACGGGCACGTAGTAGTTCACCGTGGCGATGCCGAGCAGGATGATCGTCAGGCCGCTGATGAAGACACCGAGGAACTTCAGGTTCTGCCAGAACTGCACGAGCAGGAAGATCAGCGTGATGAGCGCCGTGCCCGTGAGCGAGAACTCGAACATGTTGCCCCACGGCACACGGTCAGCCGCGATGCCCCGGAGGACGACCGCCCCGACGTGCAGCACGAGCGCGAGGATCGTCACGGCCATGCCGACGCGCTCGAACTTCGTGCCGCGGTCCGACCGATCAGCCGACTCGGCGACCTTCTCGAGCACGACCGTGCCGCCCTGGACGGTGGCGACCGTCCGCTCGGCCGCCGCGGTGGACGCCCCGGCAGCGGCGGCGGTGACCTCACCCGAGCGCTTCGCCATGTCCAGCGCGAACGCGATGAACGCGATGACGTACACGGCGATCGCCGAGTAGGTCAGCACGACCGAGTAGGTCGCGAGGTTGGTCGTCATGTCCGGGTTCACGCAGGGATCCTAACTCCGAGGTCCGACAGGTGGCGTCGAGCGATGTCCGCGACCGCTCGTTCGAGGTTGGGGTCCTCGCCGCGGGCGAGCCCGGCGTACTCCAGGTCGTACTCGCCGTGTTCCGCACCGCGACGCGGGACCGCCTTCACCCACACACGTCGGCGCGGGACGAACAGCGAGGTGAGCAGACCGAGCACGGCGAGGACCGCGAAGCCGGCGACGAAGAGCTGCGACGGGTCGTGGTGCACGTCGAGCGACACGTAGCGCTTGACGCCGTCGAACGTGATCGAGCCCGTGCCGTCGGGGAGCTCCTTCGACTGCCCGGGCTTCAGCTCGATGCTCGCCGCCTTCGACTGGCGTCCGGCGATCTGCTCGAGCCCGCTCGTGTCGAGCGAGTAGACGCTCTGCGGGACGCCGCTGTCGAGCCCCAGGTCGCCGCGGTACACCTGCAGCGTCAGCAGCGGGTTCTGCGCGTCCGGGTAGGCGCTCGCGAACGCACCGGAGCCGAGCTTCGACGCCGTCGGGTAGAAGAACCCGACCATGCCGAGCTGCGACGGCTTCGCGTCCGGGACCTTGATCACACCGGTGGACGTGTAGTTCGCGTCCTCGGGCAGGAACGGCACGACGTCCTTGAACGCCACGTTCCCGTCGCCGTCGCGCACCGTCACCTGCATCGCGTAGCCGTTGCCGAGCAGGTACACGTTGGTGCCGCCGATGGACAGCGGCTCGTTCACGCCGAGCCGCTCCGTGCGCTCCTGCCCGTCCTTCTGGCGCGCGGTGATCGTCGCCGAGTAGTCGAGCGCCTGGCCGAGTGCGTCGAGGTTGCGTTCCTCGTACGTCGTGGTGAACTTGTCGAGCGTCAGGTTGTAGCCCTGCAGGTCGGACTGGGTGAACCAGCGACCCGGGTTGAACGAGTCGTAGGAGCCGAGGACGTTCGAGAACGTCTGGCCCTCGACGAGCAGCCGCTGTCCGGTGTAGCTGAAGCCACCGCCGAGCCCGACGGCGACGAGCACACCGACGAGGGCCGCATGGAACACGAGGTTGCCGGTCTCGCGCAGGTAGCCGCGCTCCGCGCTGACCGAGTCGCCGAAGCGCTCGACGCGATAGCCGGACCGCTTCAGGAGCGCGGCGGCTCGCGTCACGGCGTGGTCGACGGACGGGAGGCTCGTGGCCGCGTCCGTCGCACCGCCCACGTCGGTCGTCCGGTCGCCCTGGAGCGCCGCTGCTTCGACCGGGACGGAGCGGTAGCCCGCCAGGCGACCGAGCCGCACCGGGGTCCGCGGCGGGCGGGTGCGGAGGGCCTGCCAGTGGTGCTTCGTCCGCGGCACGATGCAGCCGATGAGGGACACGAACAGCAGCAGGTAGATCGCCGAGAACCACACCGAGGTGTAGGTGTCGAAGACCTGGAGCGTGTCGAGCACCGGGAAGAGCTGCGGGTGGTCGGCCTTGTACTGCACGACGCCGTTCGGGTCCGCGGTGCGCTGCGGCACGAGGGAGCCGGGGATCGCCGCGAGCGCGAGGAGCATGAGCAGGAACAGTGCGGTCCGCATGCTGGTCAGCTGCCGCCAGAAGAAGCGCAGGTAGCCGACGAACCCGAGCTTCGGCTGCGTCACCCCGCCGTCGGCGTCGTCCGCGGCCGCGGCGGCGGTGCTGTCGACGTGGTCGGACGGTCGCATGGGGTCGCCGCCGGAGACGGTGTCGTCGGGTGCGGTGGCGTCGGTCGCGGTGGCGTCCGTTGGGGCGTCGGCGCGCGCGGTGTCGTCGACGTCGCGGTCAGACTGCGGGGACAAAGCTCTGGATCACCGCCCCGAGACTCGACATGACGGCCGACCAGATGCCGGTGACCATGAGCAGACCGATGACGATCAGGATCGCTCCTCCGATGATGTTGACGACACGCATGTGGCGCTTGACGGCGCGGATCGCCCCGGTGGCCCAGCCGGCGCCGAGCGCCACGAGGACGAACGGGACGCCGAGGCCCAGGCAGTACGCGACGCCGAGCCACATGCCCTGCCAAGCGCTGCCCGACTGCACGCTGAGCAGGTTGATCGCGGCGAGCGTCGGGCCCAGGCACGGGGTCCAGCCGAGGCCGAACACGATGCCGAGGAGCGGCGCGCCGACGAGACCCGTCGCGGGCGTCCACGACGGCTTGAGCGTGCGCTGCAGGAACGTGAACCGGCCGACGAACACCAGCCCCATCGCGATGACCACGACGCCGAGCACCTGCGTGATGAGGTCGCGCCAGCGGACGAGCCAGAAGCCGAGCGCACCGAAGACGGTCGTGTACGCGACGAAAACGGCGGTGAAGCCGAGGATGAACAGCAGCACCCCGAGCACCACACGGCCGCGACGCTGCCCGCCCTCGGCGACGCCGCCGACGTACCCGAGGTAGCCCGGGACGAGCGGCAGCACGCACGGCGACAGGAACGACACGAGCCCTGCGAGCGCGGCCACGGGCAGCGCGACGACCATCTGGCCGCTGAGGATCGCGTCGGCGAAGGGGTTGCCGGACACGGGTCAGGAGGCCTTGCCGTGCAGCTCGTCGCCGACCAGGGTCTGCAGGATGCTCGGACCGTCGACCGCGCCGAGCACACGGGCGGCGACGCGACCCTGCTTGTCGAGCACGATCGTCGCGGGCACGGCGTTCGGGGCGATCTGCCCGGAGAGCGCGAGCTGCATCGTGCCCGTCCCCGCGTCGAGCACGTTCGGGTAGTCGACCTTGAAGGTGCGCTCGAACGCGGCGGCGGTACCGGCCTCGTCCCGGACGTTGACACCCACGAAGGCGACGTCCTGGTCGGCGTACTGGTCGTGCACCTGGTTGAGGTACTTCGCCTCGGCACGGCACGGCGGGCAGCCGGCGTACCAGAAGTTCAGGACGACGACCTTGCCGCGGAGCGCCTTCGACGAGATGGTGTCGCCGTCGGAGTCCTTCGCGCTGAACTCGACCGGGTCGGTGCGCTTGTCGGCGGCGACCTCGGTCACCGCGCCGTCGCCGGAGATGTAGTTCTGCGTGGTCCCGCTGCCGTACTGCTTGGACAGCGAGTCGTTCGACGACGAGCACCCGGCGAGCGCCAGGGCGGCGATCACCGCCGTCGCCGCGAGGGTGGCGAACCGGGTTCGGGTGGACATCAGACAGCTCCTTCGTCGACGGCAGATCCGCGCAACGCGTGCGCCGGGTCCGCGTACCCGACCTCGGTGAAGCGGCCGGACGAGGTGGCGGGCACACGCTCGACGGTCGTGATGCTGGACAGGTCGCACCGGCGCTTGCGCGGGTCGTGCCACAGGGGCTCCCCCGTGAGCTTGCGGTGCACCGTCCAGATCGGCAGCTGGTGGCTCACGAGGACGACGTCGCCCTCGTCGACGCTCTCCCACGCCGCGGTGACGGCGGCGAGCATGCGGTTCGCGATGGACTCGTACGCCTCGCCCCAGCTCGGGCGGAACGGGTTCGCGATCCAGGGCCACTCCGTCGGGCGACCGAGCGACCGCTTCGTGAAGCCGGGACGCTGCCCCTCGTACCGGTTCGTCGGCTCGATGAGGCGCTCGTCGAGCGAGACGTCGAGGCCGTAGGCCTGGGCCCACGGCGCTGCGGACTCCTGCGTGCGCTGGAGCGGGGACGCCACGATGCGGCGAACATCGACGCCGGCTTCCTTCCACGCGGTCGCCGACGCCGCGGCCATCCGGGCGCCGAGGTCGCTCAGGCCGAAGCCGGGCAGACGGCCGTAGAGCACTCGCCCCGGGTTGTGGACCTCGCCGTGCCGGACGAGGTGGATCCGTGTCGCGGGCATGGGTTCCAGTCTAGGTCGCTCCGCTGTTCCCACCCGCCCCACAGCGGATTCACGGATGCGGGGACGTTCAGCCGAGGCGCCCCGTCAACCGTCCGTGCAGGGCGACCGACCCGGTGTTGAGGTTCACGACCTCGACCGTCGAGCCGTGCTTCGCGAACCGCTGCTCCACGCCGTCGAGCGCGGCGACGGTGCTCGCGTCGAACACGTGCGCGTCGCTCATGTCGACGATGACGTGCTCGGGGTCCTCGGCGTACGAGAACCTGGTGACGAGGTCGTTCGACGACGCGAAGAACAGCGCGCCGCGGACCCGGTAGCGGACGGTGCGCTCGTCCACCGGCTCCCGCACGACCGTGACGAGGTGCGCCGCCCGCCGCGCGAAGACGAGTGCGGCGACGACCACCCCGACGAGCACGCCGGTGGCGAGGTTGTCGGTCGCGACGACCACCACGACCGTGATCAGCATGACGGCGGTCTCGCCGAGCGGCATCCGCCCGAGGGTGCGCGGTCGGATGCTGTGCCAGTCGAAGGTCGCGACGCACACCATGAGCATCACGGCGGTGAGCGCCGCCATCGGGATCTGCGCGACCAGGTCGTGCAGCACGATCGTCAGCACGAGCACCGAGACGCCGGCCACGAACGTCGAGATCCGGGTGCGCGCGCCGGCGGTCTTCACGTTGATGACCGTCTGGCCGATCATCGCGCAGCCGCCCGTGCCGCCGAAGAACGCGGACGCGATGTTCGCGATGCCCTGCCCCCAGGACTCCCGCCAGGCGCTCGACCGGGTCTCGGTGATCGAGTCGACGAGCTGTGCCGTGAGGAGTGTCTCGATGAGTCCGACGATCGCGACGCCGAACGCGTACGGCGCGACGATCTGCAGCGTCTCGAACGTGATCGGGACGGTGATCCCGCCGAAGCCGGGCAGTGCCGTCGGCAGGGCCCCCTCGTCGCCGACGGTCGGCACGGCGATGCCGAAGACGATCGTGATCGCCGTGACGACGACCACGGCGACGAGCGGCGCGGGGACGGCCTTCGTGAGGAACGGGAACCCGACGACGATGCCGACGCCGAGCGCGGTGAGCGGCCACACCACGACGGGCACATCCCCGCCGAACAGGTTCGGCAGCTGCGCGGTGAAGATGAGGATGGCCAGCGCGTTCACGAACGCGACGTTGACGCTCCGCGGGATGAAGCGCATCAGCCGTGCGACCCCGAGGAACCCGAGGACGAGCTGGAACACGCCGCCGAGCACCACCGCGGGGACGAGGTAGGCGATCCCGTGGTCGCGCACGAGCGGAGCGATCACCAGGGCGACCGACCCTGCGGCGGCCGAGACCATCGCGGGGCGACCGCCGACGAACGCGATCACCACGGCGATGACGACGCTCGAGAACAGCCCGACGGCGGGGTCGACGCCGGCGACGACCGAGAACGAGATCGCCTCGGGGATCAGGGCGAGCGCGGTGACGACGCCGGCGAGGACCTCGCGCGTCAGCATCCGCGGCGATCGGAGGGCATCGAGGACGCGCGGCGGCGTGGGGGCATGGGTGATCACGGTCATCGCGGGCAACCCTACCCTCACGTGAGGGTAGGGTTGGACGATGAGCGATGCCGGCCTCCCTGCGACCATGCACATCGGCGAGCTGGCCGAGCGTGCGGGGATGTCCCTCCGGACGATCCGGCACTACGACGAGGTCGGGCTCCTCGTCCCGAGCGGCCGCACCACCGGGGGCTTCCGCGTCTACACGGGCGACGACCTCGAGCGCCTGCTCGTGATCCGACGGATGAAGCCCCTCGGGTTCACCCTCGACGAGATGGCCGAGCTGCTCCGGGTCGTCGACGGCCTGCGCGACGCCGACCCGGACGATGCCAGGACCCGCGCCGCCCGACTCGACGCGTTCCTGGACGACGCCCGGGCTCGCCACGCGAAGCTCGTCGAGCGTGCCGGCATGGCGGAGGAGTTCATCGGGACGCTGAGCACCCTCCGCGCATCACTCCCGTGATGCCGGGAGCAACCCCGCCGCCACGAGCCGCGCGCGCTCACGCCGCGCAGCCCGGGTCTCCTCGAGGTGCCGGATGAGCGTGTCGTGCCGCTCGAGCACGCGTCGGGCGCGCCACGGCCGCAGCCGGTACTGCCGCCGGACACGCTCCCGGAACTCCTCCCGCCGTCGCAGGATGAGTGCGTCGATCGGGTCCTCCACCGTCATCTGCCGTTCCTTCCCGTGATGATCTCGAGCACGATGCTGCCGACGGTCGCGTCGTCCTCGCGAAGAATCTGCATGTCGTACATCGCTTCGGCGCTCGCGCAACCGAGTTCCGCGCGCCCGACGTCCGCGGCGCAGGCCTGGTCGACGGTCCAGACGAAGCGTGACCACGCACGGTCGCGCTCTTCCCTCGCTACGTCCCGACGCCACCGCACGACCGCCCAGCACCCGCCGACGACCCCCACCAGCAGCGTCAGCGTCGTCGCGACGAGCGCCGCCACGACCGTCGCCACCGCGAGGGGCGGCCAGGCCGCGAGCCCCACTCCCCCTGCCGTCACCCGGTCCCCTCTCGACTCGCGACCCGACCACGCACCCGACCCTACGGACCAGGCGGACCCGACCCGTGCCTCCCGTCCGGACCTGTGGAGGACCACCCGCGGAACCCTCCCTGTGGAGGAGGCCGTAGACTCGACGACCGTGATCGAACGCACCCGTATCGCCGACCTCGCCGCCCTCCCCGACGGCCCCGTTGCCGTCGCCGGATGGGTGGAGACCGTCCGTGACCAGAAGAAGGTCCAGTTCGTCGTCCTGCGCGACGAGACCGGTGCCGCGCAGCTGGTGAACCCGGCCACGCGCGAGGCGGAGGACGGCGACGACGCCGCCCAGGCCGCCCTCGGCATCACCAACGCGATCTCCGGTCTCGCCCACGGCACCTTCGTGCACGTGCGCGGCACCCTGAAGCACGACGAGCGCGTGAAGCTCGGCGGGCTCGAGGTCAAGGTCGGCTCGCTCGAGGTGGTGAGCGCCGCGATCCCGGAGACCCCGATCGCCGACGACTCCTCCCTGGACAAGCGGCTCGACTGGCGCTTCCTGGACCTGCGCAACCGGAAGCAGAACCTGATCTTCCGCATCCAGACGACGATGGAGCACGCGTTCCGCACGTACTGGGTCGAGCGCGACTACATCGAGATCCACACCCCGAAGCTGATGGCGTCGGCGTCGGAGTCCCGCGCCGAGCTCTTCCAGCTCGAGTACTTCGAGACGACGGCCTACCTGGCGCAGTCGCCGCAGAACTTCAAGCAGATGGCGCAGCCCGCCGGCTTCGGCGCGGTCTTCGAGATCGCCGACGCCTTCCGCGCGGACCCGTCGTTCACGAGCCGGCACGCCACCGAGTTCACGAGCGTCGACGCCGAGATCTCGTGGGTCGAGTCGCACGCCGACGTCATGGCCATGCACGAGGAGCTGCTCGTCGCCGGCTTCACCGCCGTCAAGGAGAAGTACGGCGAGGAGATCGAGGAGGTCTTCGGCTTCGAGTTCGTCGTGCCGACCGCCCCGTTCCCCCGCGTCACCCTCGCCGAGGCCCGGAAGATCGTGGCCGAAAGCGGCTACGAGGTCGTGCGCGCCGACGGTGATCTGGACCCCGAGGGCGAGCGCCGCGTGAGCGCCTGGGCGAAGGAGACGCACGGCTCCGAGTTCGTGTTCGTCACCGACTACGACGCCACGATCCGGCCCTACTACCACATGCGCCACGAGGACGACCCGACGCTCACGAACAGCTACGACCTGCTGTTCAACGGCGCCGAGATCTCGACCGGCGCGCAGCGCGAGCACCGCGTCGAGCGCCTCGCGGCACAGGCCGAGGAGAAGGGTCTCGACACCGCCGAGATCGACTGGTACCTCGACTTCTTCCGCTACGGCGTCCCGCCGCACGGCGGCTTCGGCATGGGTCTGGCCCGCGTGCTCATGCTCGCGCTGCACGAGCCGTCGATCCGCGAGGTCACGTACCTGTTCCGCGGGCCGACGCGGCTCACCCCGTAACCTGCGACGACACGAGAACGGCCGCCCTCCTGCAGGAGGGTGGCCGTTCTCGTGTCCACGACCGGGACGGTCCCGGCTGGTCGCACGTCATGGACGAGAGGCGCGGATCACCGCTCCCAGTCGATGGCCGCCCGCGACGTGACGAGTCCGCGGATCTCCGCTGCCGCCGCCTGGTGGTCGGGGTGCACCTGGTACGCGTCCAGCCCGACGAGGTCGTCGAACGTCGCGACGACCGCGACGTCCTGGTTCTTCCCCGGGTAGGCGACGTTCTCGACGACCTCGAGGGAGCGGATCGCCTCGACGGTGCCGACCAGGCCGGTCAGCAGTTCGCGGATGCGGTCGATCGACGCCGAGCGGTCGAGGTCCTCCCGCAGGGTCCATGAGACGACGTGGTGGATCATGCGCGGGCCTCGGCCTTCTCGAGTGCACGGTGGAGCCGGTCGGCGTCCACGTGCCAGTTGCTGTGGACCCGCCCGTCGACCAGGACGACCGGGATGTCCTCGGCGTACTGCTCGCGCAGCGCGTCGTCGTCCAGGATCGACCGCTCCTGCAGGATGGTGCCGGGATGGTCGGCCACGACCCGCTCGACGATCGGTCGGGCGTCGTCGCAGAGGTGGCAGCCGGGCTTCGTCAACAGGGTCACGGCGGGCATGTCATCACCCTAGCCCGCAGGGGGACCGGCGCCCGGACACACGAAAGCCCCGGCGGACCGGGGCTTCGGGTGCAAGTACTGGACTTACTTCTTGTTGCGACGCTGGTGACGCGTCTTGCGCAGGAGCTTGCGGTGCTTCTTCTTCGCCATGCGCTTGCGACGCTTCTTGATGACAGAACCCATAGTGGACCTCGCTCGGAACGATGCTGATGTGTGGACACCGGGCCCGAAGAGACCGCGGAAAATCAACCCGGCCGAGTCTAGCGGAGCGCAGCGGTCCTGTCGAACGAGCGGCGTGGCCGGGCGGACGGGCGCTAGCCGACGTCGGCGACCCCGCCGCCGCGCAGGACGTCGGCGACCGCGGACTCCGGGACGCGGAACGACCGGCCGAAGCGGATCGCGGGCAGCTCACCGGCGTGCACCATCCGGTAGACCGTCATCTTGGAGACGCGCATCATCTCGGCGACCTCTGCGACGGTGAGGAAGCGCACGTCGTCGAAACTGCCGCTCATGGTGGTCCTTCGGGTGACCCGCGCTCCCGCGCGGGATGGGTGTGACCTGTGTGGTCTCTGGTAACTGTAGGGGCCGACGGGACGACGTGTCCAGGCACTTCCGAGGCTCGGGGCCGAACCGTGACGTCAGTCGTCCTCGCCCCGTCGGGTGAAGCGCTTCCGACTGCTCTCGACGACGCGCTCCCAGCCCTGCTGCGCCCCGCTGAACGCCGCGGTCGCGCGGTAGGACGCCTCGGCCATCACGCGGCCGAGCTCCGTGCCGACCTCGACCGTGGCCTTGCCGGCGGTGCCGTTGCGGCGGATCGAGACCGGCTGGCCGTCGAGCGTCCAGGCCGTCGTGGCGGGGGTGCCGTCGGCGTCCACCGCGCCGGTGAACGGGACCACCCACTCCTCGAGCCGGACGAGGGGCTCGGGGTCGAGGCGGTAGAAGCGGTGCTGGCCCTCATCGCGCGTGGACACGAGGCCGTTGTCCCGCAGGACCCGGAGGTGCTTCGACACGGTCGGCTGGCTCACGCCGAGCTTCGTGACGAGCTGCCCGACGCTGAGCTCGCCCCCGGTGCTGTCCGACCCGTACGCGGCGAGCAGCGCACCGAGCAGTTCGCGCCGGGTCGGGTCCGCCACGACGGTGAAGATGTCGGCCATGCGGCAAGGCTAGTCGGGCGGGCACGGATGTACCATGACCGCTGTCCCGCCCATGTCCCCGGAGGCATACGATGCTCGACCGCACCGAGCCGCTCCCGCCCCAGGTGAGCGCCTCCCGGCGACAGGTGAGCCGGATCGCCGCGGTGCTGCGCTCCTCGCCCTCCCGACTGGCGATCCTCGTCTTCATCGCGCTGGTGCTCCTGTTCACGCTGCTGTTCATGACGCCGATGGCCTCGGCGGACGGCACGACGACGCACTTCTCGGACGCCCTGTTCACCGCCGCGTCGGTCGTCTGCGTGACCGGACTCGCCACGGTCGACATGGCCACGCACTGGTCGGTGTTCGGCAAGACCCTCGTGGTGATCGGCACGCAGATCGGCGCCGTCGGGGTCCTGACCTTCGCGTCGATCCTCGGGCTCGTGGTGACCCGTCGGCTCGGGCTCCGCGCGAAGCTCATCGCCGCGGGCGACTCGAACCCGCTCCGCACCCACCACGGCGCCGTGCCGGAGGGCCAGGCGGTCCGGCTCGGCGAGGTCGGCACGCTCCTGCTGACGGTGGCGGTGAGCACGCTGACCATCGAGATCGCGGTCGGGCTCCTGCTCCTGCCGTCGGTGCTCGTCGCCGGGTACCCGTTCTGGACGGCGGTGGGCGACTCCTTCTACTACGCGGCGATGGCGTTCACGAACACGGGGTTCGCGCCGAACGCCGACGGCCTCGCGCCGTTCACCCACGACTACTGGTTCCTGTCGCTGCTCATGGTCGCCGTCGTCCTCGGGTCGATCGGCTTCCCGGTCATCCGGACGCTCACCAAGCAGCTCCGCTCCCCGCGGCGGTGGCCCATCCACGTCAAGCTCACGCTGACCACGAGTGCGGTGCTGCTGCTCCTCGGCGCCGTCGTCTACACCGCGCTCGAGGCCTCGAACCCCCGCACGCTCGGGTCCGAGGGCGCCGGCCACACCGCGTTCCAGGCGCTCTTCTTCTCGACGATGACCCGATCGGGCGGCTTCGCGACGATCGACGTCGAGCAGATGCACGGCGCGAGCCTGCTCGTCACCGACATGCTCATGTTCATCGGCGGCGGCTCGGCCTCGACCGCTGGTGGCATCAAGGTGACCACCCTCGCCGTGCTGTTCCTCGCCGCCGTCGCCGAGGCGCGGGGGCGCCGCAGCATGGAGGCGTTCGGCCGCCGCATCCCGAGCGACGTCCTCCGCGTCGCCGTCGCCGTCGTGCTGTGGGGCGCGACGATCGTCGCCGTCGCCACCGTCGTGCTCCTGCAGATCACCGGCGACTCCCTGGACCGCGTGCTGTTCGAGGTCATCTCGGCCTTCGCCACGTGCGGCCTGTCCTCCGGGATCTCGGCCGAGCTGCCCGAGTCCGGCAAGTACGTGCTCGCCGCCACCATGTTCCTCGGCCGGGTCGGTACAGTGACGATCGCCGCAGCCCTGGCCGCCAGCCAGAGCCGGCAGCTGTTCCGCCGACCCGAAGAGAGGCCCATCGTTGGCTGACCGACGCGCCGACCGCCGTGCGCCTCACCCCGTCACCGGAGCCGTGAGCCACGACGCCCCCGTGCTCGTCCTCGGCCTCGGCCGCTTCGGCGCCGCGACCGCCGGGCAGCTCGAGCGCCAGAACCGCGAGGTCCTCGTCGTCGACACCGACGCCGCGCTGGTGCAGAAGTGGTCGGACCGGGTCACCCACGCCGTGCAGGCGGACGCCACCGACATCGACGCCCTGCGGCAGATCGGTGCGCAGGACTTCGCGATCGCCGTGGTCGCGGTCGGCTCGCACCTGGAGTCGAGCGTCCTCATCACCTCGAACCTCGTCGACCTCGGGATCCCGCAGATCTGGGCGAAGGCCGTCAGCCGGTCGCACGGCACGATCCTGTCCCGCATCGGCGCGAACCACGTCGTCTACCCGGAGCGCGAGGCCGGCGAGCGGACCGCCCACCTGGTCTCGGGACGCATGCTCGACTTCATCGAGTTCGACGACGACTTCGCGGTGGTCAAGATGCACCCGCCCCGCGCGGTGCGCGGCAAGGACCTCGCCACGACGGTCATCCGCACGCGGCACGGACTCACCGTGCTCGGCATCAAGTCGCCGGGGCGGGCGTTCGTGCCGGCGACGCCGGACAGCGTGATCGGCGAGGACGACGTGATCATCGTCTCCGGCACCGAGACGGACCTGGAACGCTTCGCTGCGCTCGAGTGACCCGCTGACGGCCTGGAGGCTCGTGGCGGGGCCCGCCACGATCCTCCCGTCCGGTGTTCGTCGCCCCCGGCGACGCGAGGGCTGGACCGCACGGTGTCAGGACCGCGCGATCTCCTCGGCCCGTCCGATCGCCGCGCGCGACGCGCGCTCCAGGGTCGCGGCGAGGTCCGCGTCCTGCAGGACGGCGACGGCGCGCTCGGTCGTGCCGGCCGGGCTGGTGACCGCCCGCCGGAGGTCCGCGGGCTCCCGCCCGGAGGCGGCCAGCAGCTCGACCGCGCCGCGGAGCGTCCCCTGCACCATCGCGGCGGCCTGCTCGTGGTCGAAGCCGAGGCGCTCGGCGGCCTCCTGCCACTGCTCGACGAGCAGGAAGACGTAGGCGGGTCCGGAACCGGAGACCGCGGACAGGGCGTCGAGCCGGTCCTCGGGCACGGTGAGCACGGTGCCGGAGGCACTGAACACGGACGACGCGAGCGCGACCGCGGCGTCGTCGGCGGTCGCGCCGGCGCTGATGCCGGTGACGCCGTGCCCGACGCCGATCGGGGTGTTCGGCAGCGCGCGGACGACGCGGACGCCGGCGGGCACGCGAGTCTCCATCGCTGCGGTGGTCGTGCCGACGGCGACGCTGACGACCACGGCGCCCGGGTGCAGGGACGCGGCGACCTCGTCGAGCACGTCGGCCACCATGTACGGCTTGACCCCGAGCACCACGAGGTCGGCGCCGCGGACCGCGTGCCGGTTGGCGTCCGGGTCCGTGTCGGTGGCGAGGGCGTCGAGCCCGCGCTCCCGCAGTGCCGCAGCCGAGCCCTCGGACTTCGTCGTGAGCGTCACGGTCGCCGGGTCGAGCCCCGCGGCGAGCAGGCCGTCGAGGACCGCGCCGGACATGGAGCCGACGCCGAGCATGGCGGTGCGGGGCAGTTCGATCGTCATGCTCATGACCCTATCCAGCGACCTCGCGCACCGGTCGCGCCTAGGATCGGGGCACGTCGGGAGAAGGGACACCTGTGAGCGCTTCGGGAGGCACGAGGGCGATCCTCGCCGCACTGGCCGCGAACGTCGGGATCGCGATCGTCAAGTTCGTCGCGGCGGCGATCAGCGGGTCCGCGGCGATGCTCGCGGAGGGCGTGCACTCCCTGGCCGACTCCGCGAACCAGCTCCTGCTGCTGCTCGGCGGACGGCGCGCGCGGAAGGCGGCCGACCAGGAGCACCCCTTCGGCCACGGGCGCGAACGGTACGTGTACGCGTTCGTCGTGTCGATCATCCTGTTCACCGTCGGCGGGGTCTTCTCGCTGTACGAGGGGCTCGAGAAGCTCGCGGCGCCGCACCCGCTCGAGAACTGGTGGCTGCCGGTCGCCGTGCTCGTCGTCGCGATCGGGCTCGAGGGCTTCTCGCTCCGCACGGCGCTGCGGGAGGCCCGCCCGCACAAGGGGTCGCAGTCGTGGGTGCAGTTCGTGCGCCGGGCGAAGGCGCCCGAACTCCCCGTCGTCATGCTCGAGGACACGGCGGCCCTGACCGGCCTGGTGTTCGCGCTGCTCGGCGTCGGGCTGACGGTGGTCACCGGCAACGGGGTGTTCGACGCGGCCGGCACGATCCTGATCGCCCTGCTCCTCATCGCGGTGGCGGTCGTGCTCGGCATCGAGACGAAGAGCCTGCTCGTGGGCGAGGGAGCGAACGACGCCGACGTCGAACGCATCCGGACCGCGACGCTCGACGGGCCGGAGGTCGACTCGATCGTGCACCTCAAGACCCTGTACCTCGGCCCGGACGAGCTCATGGTCGGCATGAAGGTCGCCGTCGACGGCGACCGGCGGCTCGGCGACGTCGCGGCGGGCATCGACGCCGTGGAGCAGCGGATCCGCGCAGCGGTCCCGGCCGCACGGGTGATCTACGTCGAGCCGGACGTGCTCCGGACCGGACCACGACCGCCGACCGAGGCGATCGTCATCCGCGCCGCCGACTGAGGGCAGCCTTGCTGGCGGAGGACCACCCGCTTCCGCCAGGCTCGTGTCCATGACGGCGCTCTCCTCGGTCCTGCTCATCCTGCACTTCCTCGGCCTCGCGGCCGTGATCGGCGCGTTCCTCGTGCAGGTGCGCCGGAAGGGCGGGTTCCAGACCGGCTGGATGGTCATCGGGCTCGTCACGCAGCTCGTCACGGGCCTCGCGATGATGGGCATCCTCGATGCCACGACGGACGGCGGGGCGAACCACGCGAAGCTCGGCGTGAAGCTGGCCGTCGCGGTGGTCGCGCTCGTCCTGGCGCTCGTCGCCCGGGCGCGTCAGGCGCAGGCCGACGCCGGGAAGGCGAAGGCGAAGGCCGCGCTGCCGTTCTTCCACTCGGCCGGGGCGCTGGCGATCATCAACGTGCTCGTCGCGGTGCTCTGGAAGTAGGGCGCTCCGCGGTCCGCGGTTCGTGGTCCGCGGTCCGCGGTCCGCGGGGTCAGCGTCGTTCGTGGAAGAACGCGTCGAGCAGTGCGGCGCAGGCCGCCTCCCGCACGCCGCCGACGACCTCGGACCGGTGCGGCAGCCGGCGGTCCCGCGCGATGTCGTAGACGCTCCCCGACGCCCCGGCCTTCGGGTCCCACGCCCCGAACACGATCCGCGGCACCCGGGCGGCGAGCGCGGCACCGGCGCACATGGGGCACGGCTCCAGCGTCACCACGAGCGTGTGCTCCGCGAGGTGCCAGTCCCGCGTGACCTCGGCCGCGGCCCGGAGCGCCAGGACCTCGGCGTGGGCGGTCGGGTCCTGCCGCGCCT
Organism: Curtobacterium sp. AG1037; assembly: GCF_003349855.1. Classification (NCBI taxonomy): domain Bacteria; kingdom Bacillati; phylum Actinomycetota; class Actinomycetes; order Micrococcales; family Microbacteriaceae; genus Curtobacterium; species Curtobacterium sp. AG1037. Next base: position 254,516 of record NZ_QQAO01000003.1, read on the forward strand.
CGCGCTCGTTGCGCCCCACCGCCACGACGGCGCCGTCGGCGTCGAGCACGACGGCCCCGACCGGGACGTCACCGGTGGCCAGGCACGCGCGTGCCTCGGCGAGGGCACGGTCCATGGCGGCGGTGAACGGGCGGCCGGCGGGGTCTTCCACGCGTCGATCCTGCCCCATCGGCACGGTACGCTCGACTCCATGCGAGTCCACGTCGCCGACCACCCGCTCATCACCCACAAGCTCTCGGTGCTCCGCGACCGGACCACACCGTCCCCCACGTTCCGCGCCCTGACCGAGGAGCTCGTCACGCTCCTCGCGTACGAGGCGACGCGCAACGTCCGCGTCACGGCCACGCCGATCGACACCCCGGTGGCGCACACCATGGGCGTCTCCATCGCGAAGCCCCGCCCGCTCGTCGTCCCGATCCTCCGCGCGGGCCTCGGCATGCTCGAGGGCATGGTCAAGCTCGTCCCCACGGCCGAGGTCGGCTTCCTCGGCATGGCGCGCAACGAGACCACGCTCGAGCCCCAGACCTACGCCGAGCGCCTGCCCGACGACCTGTCCGGCCGCCAGTGCTTCGTGCTCGACCCGATGCTCGCGACGGGCGGTACCCTCGCGGCGGCGATCGACTTCCTGTTCGACCGCGGCGCGGAGGAGGTCACGTGCGTGTGCATCCTGGGCGCTCCCGAGGGCCTGGCCGCCGTCGAGCAGGCCGTCGGCGACCGCAACGTCACGATCGTGCTCGGCGCCCTCGACGAGAAGCTCGACGAGAACGGGTACATCGTCCCGGGCCTCGGCGACGCCGGCGACCGCCTGTACGGGCTGGCCGAGTAGCACCACCGACGCGACGCCCCCGCTCGCGCGAGACCCTGCCGGAAGGCGTGGCGTCCCGCGTGGTCGGGGGCGTCCTGCATCCCGGGGGCCGGACCGCGCACCGTCCGCACGGACGGTTGACACGGGGTTGGTATACCGCTGATACTCGTCCCATGACTGCGAACCCGTCCACCCGCGTCCTCGAGACGTGCTCCTCCCGAGGGGCAGTGGGGACCGTCGGCACGATGATGCCGACGACGGCGGTCATGCGTTGTCGAATGTGTGCCTGATCGGTACCCGTTCCAGCTGGATCCCCCGCGACACCACCCCGGTCGCGAGCGTGTGATCCCCGGGTGACACCGAATCGACGACGGACAGCGACCGTGCTCGAGACGGTGCACCCGTACCCCCGGGAAGGCCCCGGTCCACCGACGGACCGCAGGGCGACACGGCGATCCGCCGAACCCGGACCGACGCATTCGACACCGCCGCGCCGCACGCAGCGCAGCAACCCGCACGGAAGAACCGCCATGTCGCTCACCATCGCCCAGCCCCGCACCGCTCACCGCTCCCCCGCGTCCGTGTCGACGGACCTCGGCACCGTGACGTCGATCCGGTCCCGTCGCGCGCCGGCCGCCCCGCCGGTCCCGGACGGCATCCCGACCAGCCCGGTCGTCGCGCCGCAGCGCAACCGGTCGCTGCCCGAGGGCACCGAGGCCCGCGGCTTCGCGCTGTACGTCGGCATCGACGAGGCGCAGGCCGCTGCCGCGGGCACCTCGCTCGCCGCGGTGGTCGAGCAGCTCAAGGCCCTCACCGCGCAGCTCGTGCCGACCTCGGAGACGTACGCCGCGGTGGCCGTCGCCGCCGAGGGCTCCGGAGGCCGCGACGTCGACGTCGTCCGGCTCGCCCTGCAGGACCGCTCCGCCGTCGCCGCCCGCAAGCAGGCCGAGAAGCCCGAGCCCGAGGAGACCGGGGTCGTCATCGACATCTCCCGGAAGCGGGTCACGCTCGACGGCGAGGCCGCTCCCCTGACCTACAAGGAGTTCGAGCTCCTGCAGTTCCTCGTCCTCCGCGAGGGACAGACCGTCGACCGCGCGGCCATCATCGAGGGCCTGTGGTCGGACGGCGAGGACGAGACCCCGAACGAGCGCACGATCGACGTGCACGTCCGTCGGCTCCGTTCGAAGCTCGGCGCGTTCGAGGAGATCGTCCGCACCGTGCGGGGTGTCGGCTACCGGTTCGACCGGCACGCCGACGTCGCGGTGCGCTACGCCTCGACGCCCTCGCCCGACCTCTTCTGATCCGCTCGGCGTCCTCCCGGTGAACTCGCAGCGAACGACCTCGTCACACGCTGGCGCGCCGTTACCTCGCCGTTATACAGTCCTTCTTGCAGACAGTGTTTGCTGTGGCACTGGCTGCGGAATGTGATTGCAGGACACTCTTGGTGCAAGGGAGAGGGCCGGTCGCCCAGAAGGCGACCGGCCCTCGTTGCGTCTGCCGACCCGTCCGCGGGCGTGTCCCCCGTCTGCACGGCGCGCTCGTGCTCCGTCGCTAGTGTGGGTTGACCGCACGACCGAAGGGGCCGCACCGTGGACGAGTCACGCCGCAGCGACAAGGCGACCGCCGTCGCGGCCTGGGAAGCACTGTTCCGGGCGCAGGTGACGGTCATGCGGGCGCTCAACGCCGACTTCCCGAGCGCGGAGATCTCGTTCAACGAGTACGACGTGTGCTTCAACCTGTCGACGCAGCCCGGCCGTCGGTGCCGGATGCGCGAGCTCACCGGACACCTGCTGCTCACCCAGCCGAGCGTCAGCCGACTCGTCGAGCGCCTGGCGTCGAAGGGCATCGTCGAGAAGCAGCCGGACCCGAGCGACGCCCGCGGGGTCATCGTCGCCCTCACGGCGCACGGGTTCGACGTCTACCGCTCGGTCGCCGTGCAGCACGCGCAGACCATCGCGGAGCAGGTCGGCGCCGGTCTCGACGACGACGAGCTCCAGACGCTCACCGCCCTGTGCACGAAGCTCCGGGTCGCGGCGGACGCACCGGGGCGGAGCACCACCCGCGTCCCGCGTGACCGGGCCACGGTGGACGCATGAGCGGCGCGGTCGTCTGGCTGCGGGAGGACCTGCGGCTCGCCGACAACCCCGCGCTCCGTGCCGCGATCGACCACGGTGGACCCGTCACGGTCGCGGTCGTCCTCGACGAGGAGACCGACGGCATCCGACCGGTCGGGGCCGCGAGCCGCTGGTGGCTGCACCACTCGCTCGCGGCGCTCGACGGCGAGCTGCGGGACCGGGGGTCACGACTCGTGCTCCGGAAGGGCGCTGCTGCCGACGTGGTGCCGGCCCTGGTCCGCGACGCCGGTGCGGACGCGGTCTACTGGAACCGTCGCTACGGCCGGGTCGAGCGCGACCTGGACGCCGGCATCAAGAGCGGCCTGACCGACGCCGGTACCGAGGCGCACAGCTTCGCGGCGAACCTGCTCTGGGAGCCGTGGACCGTCCTGACCGGCCAGGGCGAGCCGTTCAAGGTCTTCACGCCGTTCTGGCGCGCGGCGCAGGCGATGCCCGAACCCCGGCACCCGCTGCCGAAGCCCCGCGACCTGCCGGCGCCGGCGGACGTGGACGGCGACGACCTGGACGACTGGGCCCTGCTGCCGACCGCTCCGGACTGGGCCGGCGGGCTCCGCGACGCCTGGGAGCCGGGCGAGGCCGGGGCGCACCGGAAGCTCGAACGGTTCGTCCACGACGCGCTCGAGGACTACGACCAGCGCGATGAGCCCGCGATGGCGGCGACGAGCGACCTGTCCCCGCACCTTCGCTGGGGCGAGGTCAGCCCGTACCAGGTGTGGCACCGACTGCACGGCGAACTCGAGCCCGAGCAGCGTCGGCAGGCGCCGGCCTTCCTTCGACAGCTCGCGTGGCGCGAGTTCAACTGGAACGAGTACTTCCACTGCGACGACATCGCCACCGTGAACGTCCGCCGTGAGTTCGACGCCTTCCCGTGGCGCGACGCGGACCAGGACGAGATCGACCGCTGGCGGCACGGTCGCACGGGCTTCGACCTGGTCGACGCGGGGATGCGGGAGCTCTGGCACTCCGGCGCGATGCACAACCGGGTTCGGCTGGCGGCGGCGAGCTTCCTCGTGAAGAACCTGCTCGTCGACTGGCGGATCGGCGAGCAGTGGTTCTGGGATACCCTCGTCGACGCCGACCCGGCCAACAACGCGGGCAACTGGCAGTGGGTCGCCGGTTCCGGGTTCGACGCGGCGCCGTACTTCCGCGTCTTCAACCCCGACCGGCAGCTCGAGCGGTTCGACCCGCACCGCGAGTACGTGCACCGCTGGGTCCCCGCGGACGAGGACCGGCCGGAGCCGATGGTCGACCTCAAGGCGAGCCGGCAGCGCGCCCTCGACGCCTACGACAGGATGCGCCGCGGATGAGCCTGCCCGACGACCTGCTGGCCGAGGTCGACGCGCTGTTCCGCGAGCGCGTCGCGGCCCGGACGGCCCCGAGCAGCGTCTGGGGCGTGTTCGACCGCAACGGGCTCGTCGCCTCCGGCGGTCACGGCGACCGCGGAGACGGCCGAGCACCGGACGCCGCGACGGTCTACCGCATCGCGTCCTGCACGAAGAGCGTCACCGCGGCGACCCTCCTCACGCTCGTCGCCGAGGGCTGGGCCGACCTGGACGCCCCGATCACCGACGCAGTGCCGGCGTTCGCCGAGGTCGTGCTGCCCTCGCCGGACGCCCCGGTCCCGACCCTGCGCATGCTCCTCACCATGGCCGGCGGGTTCCCGACGGACGACCCGTGGGCCGACCGGCAGGAGTCGATCGCCGACGCCGCGCTCGACGACGTGCTCCGGCGCGGGCTGCTGTTCGACTCGGTGCCCGGGACCCGGTTCGCCTACTCGAACACCGGGTACGCCCTGCTCGGTCGCGCGGTGGCCGTCGCGGCCGGGACGACGTTCCACGAAGCCGCGACCAGCCGCGTGCTGGCACCCCTCGGCCTGGACGACACGGTGTTCCGCGCCGAGGACGCCCGCGGGTACGTGGTGACCGGGCAGCGCGACGACGACGGGTCGTGGACCCCGCAGCCGATGAGCGGACCCGGAGCGTTCTCGTCGATCGGCGGACTGTTCTCGACCGTCCGCGACCTCGCCCGGTGGGCACGACACCTGGCCTCCGCGACGTCGACCACCCCGGAGCCCGGACCACTCTCCCCCGCCGACCGACGGCTCATGCAGCAGGCGATGCGCGTCGTGCCGCCGTCGGTGGTCCCGACCTCGACCCGAGCGACCGCCTACGGCTTCGGGCTGTTCGTCGAGCAGGACCCGCGGTTCGGTGAGCTCGTCAGCCACTCGGGCGGCTACCCCGGCTTCTCCGCGCACATGCGCTGGTCCGTCGAGCACGGCCTCGGCGTGGTCGCGTTCGAGAACGCCACGCAGGCCAAGGTCTCCGCGGCCGCGGACCGGGCGCTCGATCTCGTGTTGGACCGAGCCCTCGTGATGGACCGAGCCCGCGTGCCCGACCGAACCCTCGGCCAGCCGGTCCCGGTCGCGCCGGGCGTCGAGCGGACCGCCGCCGCCGCCCGGGACGCCCAGCGCTCGGTCACGACCCTGCTCCAGCGGTGGGCCGACGCCCCGCAGGACCCCGCTGGCGACGCCCTCGCCGACCGCGTCTGCAGCCCGAACGTCCCGATGGACCAGCCGTACGAACGGCGACGGCGGGCACTGGCCGAGGCCGTCGCCCGCGTGGGTGCCGACCTGCACGCGGACCCGGTCGAGGAGCACGCGACCGTGCCCTCACAGCTGCGCTGGTGGCTCCCGGGGACGAACGGACGGCTGCGGGTCGAGATCAAGCTCGCGCCGCTCGCCGCCGGACTCGTGCAGACCCTGACGGTGATCGCGGAGCCCACCGAGCGCTAGGCCCCCGCACCGAGCGGGAGCGGCCGGCGGGACCTCCGGCGGTCAGACCGGCGGCCGTCCGCCCACGAAGCCCAGCGCACGCGACGCCACCCGGGTGCCCTCGCGCGCGGCGGCGCCGACCCGCACAGGGTCGGTCGCCCACGCACGCAGGAACCCGGCGGCGAAGGCGTCCCCGGCCCCGAGCGTGTCGACGACCGTCGCCGGGGTGGCCGGGACCCGCTGCGGGCTCCGGCCCGGACGTCCGAGCAGCGCCCCGTCGGGCCCGGTCGTCACGACGACGAGCGGCACGACCTCGGTGAGCCGGCGGGCGCCCTCGACTGCGGTCGCCGCGCCGGTCAGCGCGCGGGCCTCGGCCTCGTCCGGGAAGAGCACGTCGACGCCGTCCAGGGCGGCGAGGAACGCCTCGGGGCCGACGGAGCGGACCACGGCCTCGGCGGACGGATCGAGCGACACCCGCGCACCCGCGGACCCCGCTCGTGCGACGAGCCCTGCGATCCGCTCGGCACCACCACCACCGAGCATCGCCGCTCCGGTGAGGTGCACGATGTCCGCGCGCGCGACGAGGTCGCCCGGCACGTCCGCCGCGTCGAGGTCACCGCTCGCCGCGGGGTCCGTCATCGCGGTCCGGCCGCGGCCGTCGTGTACGGAGACGGTCGCCCCGGTCGCGGCGCGCGCGTCGTAGCGGACGTGCGCCCGGACGCCGGCGTCCGCCAGGGAGCGCTCGTGCCGGAGGACGTCGTCGACGCCGACGCGGGCGACGAGGTCGACCTCCGCCCCGAGCCAGCCGAGCCAGGTGGCGGTGTTGCCCGCGGCGCCGAGCGACCGGTGCTGGATCACGGCCGCCGGGTCGTGCGTCCCCACCGCCTCGGCGCTCGTCTGCACGAGGACCCCGTCGAGCACGTCGCCGACGACCAGGAAGCGCTTCCCGACGCCGCGACGACGACCCGTGACCTCCCGTCCGGCTCGGGTTGCTGCGGGCCGTGGGGGTACCACGACGGGCTCGGAGGACGATGACACGTCCGCCATTGTAGTCAAACTCGAGCATTTCTCTGCTTCAGGGAGGCTGCGAGCAGATGTCGATCCTCGCAGGTGCGGGATGTCGTGGTGATCAGCTAACATTTCAGGCGATCGGCTGCGTCGTGCGCGTCGACCGACCACCACGCGACCGCGACCCCCGGAGATCCCATGCCCAGGAAGCCCGACCCGACGCTCAAGCCCGCGATCGTCGAGAAGGTCGCGCAGCACCTGCTCGACACCAAGCTCGAGGACGTCTCCGTCCGCAGCCTCGGCCGGGTCCTCGGGACGAGCGCGTACCCGATCGTGTACCACTTCGGCTCCCGGGAGTCCCTGATCCAGGCGGTGGTCGACCACCTCGACGCCGACGTGGTCGATCTCGTCCTCGACCCCGAGGGCGACACCGACGCACTGGGCCGGCACCTCGTCACGGTGTTCGGCGGACTGGACTCCCCCGAACGCAGACTCGCCGCGCGGCTGACGTTCGAGCTCGGCTGCGTGGAGTCCATCGACGGGCGGGATCGCGAACGGCGGTCGTTCCGGCGGCGGATCGCGGAGATCGCTGCCTGGTGCTCCGCGCACGGCGCCTGCCCGGACACCGCCGAGCGCACGGCACGCGCCGCCGTCGGTGCCGCACGTGGCGTGCAGTGGGGCGCCCTCGTCGACCCGGCCGGCACGGACGTCGACGGCGCGCTCCGGGCGATCGCGCTCGAGGTGTCCGTCGGCTCCCTCGCCACCGCCTGACGGCGCCCGTCCGCCCGCCGGCGGGTCGCACAGGATCGACGAACCGCCAGCAGACGCGTGCCCGTCAGCCCACCCGCGGCCATCGGCCGACGCCTGTCAGCAGACCGCGCGCGACCGCCAGACTGCGCACGGCGACCAGACTGCGCGCGGTGACCAGACGACGGACGGGAGGCGCGGTACCAGCCGGCACCGCGCCTCCCGTCCGTGGGTCGGTCACCGGGGTGACCGACGTCGCGTCACAGGGTGACGAACGACTGCGCCTTCGCGTTCGCGAAGCGCGCTGCCACGTTCTCCCAGTCGACGATGTTCCACACGGCCTTGACGTAGTCCGCCTTGACGTTGAGGTAGTCGAGGTAGAAGGCGTGCTCCCACATGTCGAGCATGAAGATCGGGACGACGCCGAGCGGGACGTTGGCCTGCTGGTCGAAGAGCTGGAACGTGACCAGCTTCTGGCCGACCTGGTCCCACGCGAGGACGGACCAGCCGGAGCCCTGGATGCCGTTCGCGACCGCCGCGAACTGCGCCTGGAACTGCTCGAAGGAGCCGAAGAACTCGTCGATCGCCGCGGCGAGCTCACCCTCGGGGACCTTCGTGTCCGGCCCGAGGTTGGTCCAGAAGATCGAGTGGTTGACGTGGCCGCCGAGGTGGAACGCGAGGTCCTTCTCGAGCTTGTTGATCGCACCGAAGTTGCCCGACTCACGAGCCTCGCCGAGCTGCTGCAGCGCGGTGTTGGCGCCCGTCACGTAGGCCTGGTGGTGCTTGTCGTGGTGCAGCTGCATGATCTTGCCGCTGATGTGCGGCTCGAGGGCGGCGTAGTCGTACGGCAGGTCGGGCAGGGTGTACTCAGCCATCGGAGGTCCTTTCGTTCGTGGTTGTCGGACGGTGCTCCGCGACTCAGGAGAGCCGGGAACGTTCGGAGAGGGAGTGGAACTCCCGGTTGTGGTAGACCAGCGGCTCGCCGTGCTCGCGGCCGACGACGATGTCGAGGACCTCGGCGACGACCACGGTGGACGAACCGATCTCGGTCGTCGAGCGCGGCCGGCAGCGCAGGGCGGTGGCCGCAGTCGGTAGGTACCGCTCGCCCGTGGGCAGGGTCCCCCACATCGGGTCGTCGGCGGCCGGGCTGCCGGTCGCGGCGAAGCGCTTGGCGAGTCCGACGCTCAGCGAGTCGACGAGGTGCACGACGAAGACGTCGGCGCCGAGCACGACCCCGGCGGAGCCGGATTTCGTCGAGAGCGAGAACACCAGGACGGGCGGGTCCACGGCGACGCTCGCGACGCTCGAGGCGGTGAGGCCGGTGGGGCCGTCGGGTCCCTCGGCGGTGATGACCGCCACACCGGCGGGGTGTCCGCGGAAGGCGGCCTTGTACGCGTCGGCGGTCGTGGCCGGTGCTTCGTCGGGCATGGCAGTCGTGGGGTTCCTCCGGGGTGGGGTGGGCCGCGGCTGCGCGGCCACGTCCCAACGTAGGACCTCAACCGTGGTTCAGGTCAACGATTCCCAGGTTCGTCCGATCCCGGGCGCGCCGGAGGGGACGCCGGAGGCCGACACCCGGGTGCGCCGGAGCCTGCCCGGGGTCGTCGATGGAGCAGTCGACGTCGGGCGGCGGTCACCGACCCGACGTCTTCTGCTCCATCGAGTGCGCGCGAGCAAGCACGGGGCCACGCAGGACCGCCCGCGCCGGTCGCGCGCCGCCGGGTCAGTCGCGCTTGAGCATGACGACCGACGCGGCCGCCGCGACGAGCATGAGCACCGCGGCGACGCCCGCCGTGATCGTCACGCCGGAGTCGAACGCCGATCGGGCGCTCTCGAGCAGCGCCTGCCCGGCCGTGCCGCCGAGGTCCTGCGCCGCCGACACCGCGCCGCCGAGGGTCTCCTGCGCCGCCGTGTGCGCCGACCCGCTCAGGCCGCCGGGCACCACGACGTGCGCCCGGTAGGCCGTCGCGAGGATGGTGCCGAGCACGGCCGTCCCGAGGACCGCGCCGATCTCGTACGCCGTCTCGGACACCGCCGACGCCGCACCGGCCTTGTCCGCGGGCGCCGTCGAGATGATGAGGTCGTTCGTGACCGTCTCGGACGCGCCGATCCCGATGCCGAGCAGCACGAACGCGAACGCCAGGGCGACCACGGACGCGTGGTGCCCGAGGACCGAGACCATCGCGTACGCGGCAGCCGAGAACGTCAGCGAGACCGCGACGACCCACCGTGGGGCCACCCGGGCGACGATCGGCACGACGACGAGTCCGGCGACGATCGTGAGCACCGACCCGGGGATGAGCACCATCCCGGAGGCGAACGGGTCGAGCCCGGCGACGAGCTGCAGGTGCTGCGCGATGAAGAACAGGAAGCCGGTGAGCGAGAACATCGCCGCCATGTTCATGAGCACGCTGCCGCTGAAGGCCGTGCTCCGGAACAGCCGGAGGTCGAGCATGGGCGTGCGCGACCGGAGCTGCCGGCGGACGAACGCGATGCCGCAGAGCACGCCGACGGCGAGCATGGCGATCGCGAAGCCGCGCTCCTCCGGGTGCACGATCGACTTGATCGCCCAGGCAACGGGCGCGAGCGTCCCGAGCGAGAGCAGCATGCTCGGGACGTCGACGGGCCCCGGCGCGGGGTCGCGGGACTCCGGCACGAAGAACGGCACGCCGACGAGCATGAGCACGAGGATCGGGACGGCGACCAGGAAGACGCTGCCCCAGTGGAAGTGCGCCAGGAGCACACCGCCGACGAGCGGGCCGAGGGCGTTGCCGGCGGCGAACATCGTCGACCAGACGGCGAGCGCCATCCGCCGCTCCCCCGCGTCGGTGAACACGTTGCGGATGATCGAGAGCGTGGCCGGCATGAGCATCGCGCCGAAGACGCCCATCGCGATGCGGGCCGCGACGAGCATCCAGGCCTCGGTCGCGAACGCGGCGGCGACGGAGAACAGCGCGAACCCGGTCGCGCCGACGACGAGGATCCGGCGGCGTCCGATGCGGTCGCCGATGCTGCCCATGACGACGAGCAGGCCGGCGAGGACGAGCGGGTAGGCGTCGACGATCCAGAGCTGCGTGGTCGCGCTGGGGTCGAGGGCGCGGGCGATCGTCGGCAGCGCGAAGCTCAGGACGGTGTTGTCCACCGAGATGAGCAGGACGGGCAGCATCAGCACGGCGAGCGCGGCGAACCGTCGGGCGCGGCTGCCGGTGACGGCGGTGGCGACGGGGCTGGTGAGCAGTGCGGACACGGTGACTCCCTGGGGGTTCGAGCCGGACCAGGTCGACGGCGGAGCAGACGAGACGGGGCGCGGTGTCGGCACGCGCCCCGTCAGGACTCCGTGAGTGTACCGTCTGGACGGTATTGGTTGCAAGTGCAACCGAACAGCGGACGGGAGGCCCGTGGCGGCGCCGCCACGGGCCTCCCGTCCGCCTCGTGGTCACCCTGCGGACGCGGGTCGCTCAGGCGGACTCGCGCACCAGCAGGCGGTGGCGCACGGTGCGCTGCACCGACGTGCCGGAGCGCGGCAGCTCCCCCGCGAGCATGCCGAGGGCGAGGTCGAGCGCTTCGCGCGCGACCGCGCCGAGGTCGACCGCCAAGGTGGTCAGGGTGGGGGCGACGAGCGTGCCGACCGCGAGCCCGTCGACGCCGACGACACGGACGCGTCCGGGCACGTCGACACCGGCCCGACGGCACGCGGCGAGGACGCCGAGCGCCATGACGTCGTTGAACGCGAGCACCGCGTCGACCGCGGGGAACCGTTCGAGCGCCCGCGCGGCCATCGCGGCCCCGTGCTCGGACGTCGACGCCTCGGCGATCGCGATCTCCGGTCGGTGCCCACGGCGCCGGAGTGCGTCGATCACGAGGAGCCCGCGGCTGCTCGGGCGGCCGGTGTGCGAGGCGTCGACGATCACCGGGTGCCGCACCCCCGTGGCCGTCAGGTGGTCGGCGAGGTCCTCGACGGCCGACGCTGGGTCGATGCGGACGGCGCCGCGGAGGACCTCGCCGGCGGGGTCGAGCTCGACGACGGGGACCGTGCCGAGCCGCTCGATCCACTCGGGCGCGCGGATGCCGAGGTAGCCGATCACCACGTCGGTCTGCGCCCCGAGGGCCTGCACCGCGCGGTCGGAGTCCCCCGCGAGCCCGACGTCGGCGAGCATCACGTTCCACCCGCGGGCCGCCGCCAGGCCGAGCACCGCGGCCGCGAGCTCGGGCGAGTAGGGGTTCCGGAGGTCGTTCACCACGAGGCCGAGCTGACGGTCACCGCCGGTGACGAGCCCGCGGCCGAAGCGCGACGGCCGGTAGTGCAGGGCCGACGCGGCGGCCAGGACGCGCTCCTTCGTCGCCGCGCTGATGCCGTACATGCCGTTCATCGCACGGGTCACGGTCTGACGAGAGACCCCGGCAGCCGCGGCGACGTCGTGGATCGTGGCGCGGGTGGCCGACCGCCCCGCGGACGCGTCGGCGCCTGCTGCTGCGTCTGCTGCTGCTTCGTCTGCTGCTGCTCCGTCCGCTGCTGCTTCGTCCGCGGGGTGGGTGGTGTCGGTCGCGCCGGGGGGCGTGGTGTCGGTCACGTTCGGGTCGTGCTGTCGGCCGGGCGCCGCGGTCAGGCGCGCAGGTCCAGCCAGGCGACCTGTTCGGGGCTCAGCTCGACGGACAGTCCGGTCATCGACGAACGGGCCTCCTCGATGGTGCGCGGACCGAACAGCGGGAAGGTCGGGAACGGCTGGTGCAGCACGTACGCCAGGGCGATCGCGGTCGCGGGCACGCCGTGCTGCTCGCCGAGCTCGCGGGCGCGGCGGAGGCGCTCGAAGTTCTCGTCCGAGTAGTAGCAGCGCACGAGCTCCGGGTCGCTCGTGTCGCCGGGGGCGGCACGGCCGGTGAAGAACCCGCGGGCCTGGGAGGACCACGGCAGAAGCGGGACCTGCCGTTCCTCGAGCCAGCGCTTCGACTCGGGGTCGGTCGCGTGGCGGCAGCCGGCCCACGGGACGTCGTACGCCTCGGCGAGACCGAAGTGGTTGCTGAGGACCTCGAACCCGTGCTTGCCGTTCGCCCGGGCGTACTCGTTCGCCTCGTCGAACCGGACGGTGCTCCAGTTCGAGCCGCCGAACACCCGGATCCGACCAGCGCGGCGGTGCTCGTCGAGCACGTCGACGAACTCCCCGACGGGTACGTCCTCGTTGTCGCGGTGCATCATGTAGATGTCCGCGTGGTCCGTGCCCTGCCGCTCGAGGCTCTCGAGCAGCTGCCGGGTGAGCGACTCCGGGTCGCAGTAGGGGGTGTGGGCGCCCTTGGTGATGACGACCACGTCGTCCCGGATGCCGCGGTTCTCGATCCACTTGCCGAGTCGACCCTCGAGGACGCCGCCGCCGTAGACGTAGCCGGTGTCGAAGACGTTGCCGCCCTGCTCGACGAACATGTCGAACAGCGCGCTCGCGTGGGCGAGGTCGGGCTGGTTGTCGACACCCATGACCAGCCGGGACATGCGCTTGCCGACGCCGGGGACCTCGCCGTACCGCATCGGGGCGTCGTCGCGGACGCGCAAGGGGGCACCGCTCACCGTGGGGATGTCGGCCGTCTCCGCCTCGAACGGGTAGCGCAGGCCGATCGCGGCGCGCCAGCGGTCGAGCGTGCGGGCGGTCGCGAGCGTCTCGTCCAGGGTCATCTGCGATGCCTCGACGGCTCCGGCGCGCAGGGCGTCGGTCGTCGCGTCGGCCTCGCGGGCGTAGGGGTGCTCGCCGGCGAAGGAGATCGTGCGCGGCTCCTCGTCGACGGTGCTGACCGTGATCGTCGGGTCGGCCGACAGCGTCCACGGGTCGGCGAGGACGATGCGGCCGCGGCTGCCGTGGACGGTCACCGCGTTGTCGTCCTGCAGGTGCACGCCGGTCCGGACGCTCGCCGTGAGGCCGCCGCGGTAGGTCAGATGCGCCACCGTCCACTCGTCGACCCCGGTGGGGCCGAGGGTCCCGGTGGCCGTCAGGTCGACCGGCTCGGCGACGGCGACACCCGTCGCCGCCTGCACGATCGCGGCGGTCATCGTGACCGGGTACCCGCCGACGTCGAGGATGCCGCCGCCCGCCGTCGCTGGGTCGTACAGTCGACCGCTGCGCTCGCCCGTGCGGAACGCGAAGGACGCGTCCACGTGCAGGACGTCGCCGATCGCACCCTGTCGGACGAGGTCGAGGAGCGCCGCGGTCTGCGGGTGGAAGCGGTACATGTAGGCCTCGACGAGGGGCAGACCTGCCTGACGCGCGGCGTCGACGAGCGCCATCGCGGTGCCGTGGTTCGGGGCGAGCGGCTTCTCGCAGAGCACGGCCTTGCCGGCGGCGAGGGCGCGGAGCACGAGGTCGGCGTGGCCGGTGTGCACCGTCGAGACGTAGACGGCGTCGACCCGGTCGTCCGCGAGCACCCCGGCGTGGTCGACCGCGGCGACGTCGGCGAACCCGTGCTCGGCGGCCTCGTCGGCGAAGGCCTGCGCGCGCTCCGGCGACGAGCTCCCGGCGGCCACGAGCGTGCCGGTGCTCGCCGGCAGCTGCGACAGGAAGCGGCGGGCGATGCTGCCGGGGCCGAGCACCGCCCATCCGGGCCGGTCGGCGCCCGTGGACGGCGTGGTCGAGGGGGTCGCGGTCTGCGCTGACATGCGGTTCCTGTTCGTGCGGTGGGCCGTGCGGTCGCTGCGACGCTACCCACCGCCGAGCGCGCGGACAAGGAGTTCGTGAACGTTCACGGAACCGGCCGTTCGTCGGCGTGCGGGCGGTTGCCTAGACTCGTGCGCATGGCAAGCGCCCGAGACCGTGTCCTGGACAGCTTCGTCGCCATCGTGTGCGAGGAAGGCGAGCGTCCGGCGACCCTCGACGCCGTCGCCGCGCGGGCGGGCGTCTCGAAGGGTGGACTGCTGTACCACTTCGGCTCGAAGGCAGCCCTGGTGGAGGGGCTGTGCGAGCGGCTGTCCGACCTCGGGGCGATCGACGTCGAGCGGATGCGCGAGGCCGAGGACGGCGCCGCGCGCTACTTCGTGCGGAACTGCCTGTTCGTCGGCAGCGAGCTCGACCTCGCCCTCCTGGCGGCCAGCCGGCTGCAGCAGGCCGGGTACGAGGAAGCCGGCCGGACGCTCGACGACACCGAGAACGCGTGGCTCGAGACCCTCGTCGACGAGCTCGGCGACGCGCCCACCGCGCAGGCCGTCAAGCTCCTCGGCGACGGGCTGTACCACCAGGCCTCCCTCGGCGCGGTGACCGGGTCCGAGGTCCGGCCGAACCGCGGCACCGTCGACATGGAGACGCTGCTCGCCGTCGTCGACCGCCTCATCGCCACCCGCCCCGCTGCGTGAACCGGCGCCCCGTGGTCGGGGCGTGCACCGGCCCCGGCCGACCTGGGGATAGACTGGTCGGGATCCACCCGCTCGAACCGGAGGTACCACCGTGGGCCGCGTCATCGCCGCTTTCTTCTCGATCCTGCTGCTGCTGGTGTCGATGTACCTGTTCGGGTTCGCGTTCCAGGTGCAGTCCGGCCAGGCGTTCGTCTTCATGGGCGGCCTGCTGCTCATGTCGCTCTCGTTCTACCTGCCGATCCACGTCTTCGGCAAGCGCTGACCTCCGCGCCACCGGCGCTCGTCAGGGCGGCCCCGCACCGATCGGTGCGGGGCCGTCCTGCGTGTGCCCGGCTGTCGCGCTCCGCGTCCGCCGGTCGCGCTGCGCCCGACGGCCGGCGTCGAACCACGGAGCCGACGTCGAACCACCCCCCACAGCTGGTTCGACGTCGGTTCCCTGGTTCGACGCGGCGTCGCCCCTACCCCAACGGCGTCGGCAACGACTCCACGGCCGGGACCGGGACCACGGCGGCGGCGCGGCGCAGCTGACCGATCCGGGCGAGGGCACCCGCGACCGCGGCCGCGATGCCGAACGGCACCGCGTAGACCAGCCCGAACAGGAGCGCGTCGGCACGGAACGGGGCCGTGTACGAGGTCGCCCCCGTGATCACCTCGATCATCACCGCGGCGCTGAGCCCGGCCGTCACGGCCGTCCATCCGACGTGCGCCGCGTCCGAGTCCACCCGCCGCAGGCACCGACCGACGCCGTACGTGACCGGGAGGACGACGATCGCTGCCCCGAGCGCCGGCAGCGCCGAGGTGAGCGGGACGGCGACCGACCACCACAGGACCGACCAGTCGAGGCCTCCGTTCCCGGGGCCGAGGACGAGGACCTGCATCGCAGCGAGGGTGACGGCCGGCAGCGTCACGAGGACCAGCCAGCCGTACGCGCGGGCCTCGAGCTCGACGGAATCGGCGACGGTCCAACCGCGCCCCGGTCCGGCGGTCACGCGTCCCGCCCGGCGACGATGCCGACGATCTCGGTGACCGTGCGGCGGAAGGGCCGGACGCGGAGCATCGGCAGGGCGAAGCGGAGCACCCCGAGGGCGGTGTCGACGAGCCGGTCCGTCCGACGTTGGTCGGGCGAGGTGTCGTACACCCAGAACAGCGTGACGAGCAGGTAGGCGGTCCACAGCGCCCGCGGCAGGTCCTCGCCGAGCGGCGCCGGGAGCTTCGTGCGCGACCCGTCGACGGCCTGACGGAAGAGCCCGAGCACGACGTCGCGCGCCGGCGCGGACTCCGGCGACATCGGGTTGTTCGGGGACCCGGGCGCGATCGCGGTCGTCAGGAACTGCGGCGCGATCCCGTGCCAGGACCGCAGGTTCGCCAGGCCCGTCCGCACGACGACCCCCACGCGGTCGGCGAGCTCCTCGACGCCCTCGAGCTCCGGGGTGGCTCGGGCGACGTGCTCGTGCTGCACCTCGACGTAGAGCTCCTGGACCAGGTGGTCCTTCGTCGGGAAGTGGTAGTAGGCGTTGCCGACCGACAACCCGGCCTCGTCCGCGATCCCCCGCATGGTCGTGCCGTCGTACCCGTGCTCGCGGAGGGACCGGATCGCCACCTCGCGGATGCGGGCCCGCGTGCGGTCGCGCTTCGTCACCGGCGCGGCGTCATTTTCGAACATGTTCAAAAGCTACACCCCGGACCGCTCCCGGGCACAACGACGACGAGCACCCCGCACGAGGTGTGCGGAGTGCTCGTCGGGTGGGTCGGGTGGTCAGCCGGCCATCTGGCGCAGGCTCCGGAGGGACACAGCCGTGGCGATCGCGGCGTGCGCGGCCTCGGCTCCCTTGTCCTCCTTCGACCCGGGCAGGCCGGCGCGGTCGAGGCCCTGCTGTTCGTCCTCGAGCGTCAGCACGCCGAAGCCGACGGGCTTGCCGGTGTCGATCGCCACCCGGGTCAGACCGCTCGTCGCCGCGTCCGAGACGAACTCGAAGTGCGGGGTCCCGCCGCGGATGATCACCCCGAGGGCGACGACCGCGTCGAAGCCGGACTCGAGCGCCGCCTTCGCGACGACCGGCAGTTCGAAGCTCCCCGGCACGGGAACGACCTGCGCCGTCGCGCCGAGCCGCTGCACCTCGCGCTGGGCGCCGGCGAGCAACCCGCCCGCGATCGTCTCGTGCCACTGCCCGGCGACGATCGCCACCCGGACGCCCGTCCCGTCGACGTGGTCGCGCTCCGCGGCTCCTGCTCCGCTCATCGTGTGGTCCCTTCGGTGGACGCGACGTCCGTCGCTGCCCGGTCGGCCGCGTCGAGCCAGTCGACGAGTGCGGCGATGGTGATGACGGGCACGCCCTCGCGTGCCCCGAGTTCGACGAGCTGCGGCAACCGCATCATCTCGCCGTCGTCGCCGACGATCTCGCAGATCGCCGCGGCGGGCCGGAGCCCTGCCGCGGTGACGAGCTCGATCGAGGCCTCGGTGTGCCCGGCGCGCTCCCGGACCCCACCTGGTCGCGCGCGCAGCGGGACGACGTGCCCCGGACGGTGCAGGTCGTCCCGCACGGACGTCGGGTCCGCGAGCACCCGGAGCGTCCTGGCGCGGTCGTGCGCGCTGATGCCGGTCGTGACCCCGACCGCGGCGTCGACGGTGACCGTGTAGGCGGTGCCCCGGACGTCCTCGTTGTGCGCGACCATCGGCGGCAGGTCGAGCGCGTCCGCGATGTCCGCGCTGACCGGCGCGCAGATGAACCCGGACGAGTGCGCCACGGTCCAGGCGATCCACTCCGGCGTCGCGAGCTCCGCGGCGAGGACGACGTCGCCCTCGTTCTCGCGGTGCTCGTCGTCCGCCACGATCACGGGCCGACCCGCCGCGATGGCCGCGACGGCGTCCTCGACCGAGGAGAGACCCCGGGTCGCGGACGGGCCCGAACCAGCCGCGGTCGGGCCGGAGCCCGCCACGGGCGCGCCGGAGTCGGCCACGGGCAGGGGCACGACGTGCGCGGCGTCGAGGGCACTCACCGTGCCTCCAGGGCGGGTTCCGCGGCGACCGCCGCGTCGAGCCGGAGCATGCGCCGGACGTGGCGGGCGAGGACGTCGGTCTCGATGTTCACGCGGTCGCCGGGGACGCGTTCCCCGAGGGTCGTCGCGGTGAGCGTCTCGGGGATCAAGCTGACCTCGAACCAGGCGGACGCCGGGTCGGTGGTCTCGTCGGAGACGGCGCTGACGGTGAGCGAGACGCCGTCGATCGCGACCGAGCCCTTGTCGACGACGAGCGGACTGAGGTCCGGTGCGAGCGAGAACCGCACGCGCCGCCACCCGTCGCCGTCGTTCGTCGACAGGACGGTCGCGGTGCCGTCGACGTGCCCCTGCACGATGTGGCCGCCGAGCCGGTCGCCGACCGAGGCCGCGCGCTCCAGGTTCAGGCGGTCCCCCACGGCGAGCGAGCCGTGCGCACTCATGTCGAGGGTCTGCGCCATGACGAAGGCCGTGAAGGTGTCGTCGGTCCGCTCGACCACGGTCAGGCAGACGCCGCTCGTGGCGATGGAGTCGCCGTGCCGGGCGTCCGCGACCACGACCGGTCCGCGGACGGTGAGCGCGACGGAGTCGCCGTGCTGCTCGACGGCGGTGACGGTGCCGAGTTCCTCGATGATGCCGGTGAACACTGGTGTCCTCTCAACGGGACTCCGGGTGTGCTCGACGGACGTCGGCATCGGCGGGAGGGGACGACGGATCGCCCTGCCCGCCAGCGCTTCCTCCCATCCGGACTCTCACCGTCGGTCCCGGAGTCCCACCGGGTCAACCTCGGTCGGGCGTACCCGACGTCAGCTCGTGGACTGTCACCACCGGTTCGGAATTGCACCGACCCCGGAGCGCTTGCGTACCCCGAACCATACCCCACCCCACCGGCACGACGTCCGGCCGGTTGCGTGGTGTGACGTGGCGGGACTTGGTGGGCCGGAGAACGCGGGCGCGAGACGGCTCGGAGTCACCGAGACGCCCCCGGATCCGGCGGCGTCTCGCGCACGAGGCGGCGTCTCGCGCACACGGCGTCTCGACAGCTCGGCGGCGCCTCGACAGCTCGGCGGCGCCTCGGCAGGGCGGGACCGTCCCGTCGTGTGGGGGCGGGACGGACGGGAGGATCGTGGCGGGGCCCGCCACGATCCTCCCGTCCGTCGTCGCGGACCGCCCGTCAGCCGCGACCGCGCACCAGGGCGACCGCCTGCCGGAGCGACAGGTCGGGCAGGTACGCCCGCACGACCGCGATGCCGATCGACGGCAGCGCGACCGGGTCCGGGTATGCGAGCACGAGCGGGTGCAGGTCCGGACCGAACTTCGCCTTGAACCGCAGGAGCGACCGGAACCCGTAGACCGGCTCGAGCACCCCGCCGACCAGGTCGAGCAGGTTCTGCACGCCGTCGCTCGACGGCGGTGCGTCCCCCGACGACGCGAGCGGCGCCGCGGACAGGCTGAGCCGCTCGACGCCGTCCTCGCGCATCCGGTCCGCGGCGCTGGCGACCAAGAACTCCATCACGCCGTTCGGGGCCGCGGCGGTGCGGCGCATCACGTCGAGGGTCCAGCCGACCACGCGCCCCTCGCGGAACGTGGGCAGCCAGCTCGTCACCGCGAGGACCGTGCCCTCGGCGTCGAGCGCGACCAGGGTCCGGACGGCCGGGTCGCGCATCTCGTCGATCCCGCCGAGCGTGAAGCCCATCTCCGGCAGCTCCCGCTCGGAGACCCACTCCTCGGAGATCGCCTCGATCTGCCGGGTGGTGGCCACCGGCAGGTCCTGCCAGGACGACCACAGGGCGGTGATGCCCTCGCGCTTCGCCTTGTTCACCGAGGTGCGGACGTCTTGCTTCTTCTTGCCGGTGGTCGTCCACGTGCGGGGGTCGAAGTCGGCGTCCTCGGCGACGGGGAGCGTCGCCCAGCCCTGCCCCGTGAGGTGCTCGGCCGCGCTGGCCTCGATGCCGTAGAACACCGCCGTCCACCCGTTGTCGTCGCAGTACCGGGCGAACTCGGTCATCGCCCGGTCGCGGGCGTCCGGCCACCCGAACGGCCCACCGACCGTCACCGCGACCCGGCCGTTGCGCCGGAACGCGACCCCGGCGCGGCCGTCCGCGGCGAACCAGTAGGCGTTGCCCTGCCACGTCGTCATCCACCCGAAGGTGTCGCCGCCCGCCGCCTCCAGGAGTGCGCGGGCGCGGGCGCGGTCCATGCCGACCTCGTCGCTGTCGAGCGCGTGCGGCGCGGCGCCCGTCGGCCGGATCGCGGCGAGCGCGATGACGGTCCACAGCAGGGGGCCGGAGACGCCGAGCACGAACCGGAGCGCGGGGTCCATCGCGGGCAGCCGGTCCCAGAACGTCACCGGGGACAGCGGGCCGAGCACGGCGATCACCAGGCGGAAGGGGTCGGGGACCCGCTGGGGCGACGACGCCGCGGTGACGAGCACGACCACGACGATGACCGCGGCGGCCGCGAGCACGACGACCGCGAAGGTGGAGATGCGACGGCGGGACGGCAGCACCGTGAACGACCGGCGCAGGACGACGAGCACGAGCGCGGTCGCGAGCGGGACGACGATGGACGCGGCGATCGACAGGTCCACCACGACCAGGTTCTCCGACGCGTGCAGCTGCTGCACCCGACCGGGGACGGCACTGTAGGTGACCGCCGCCGCGATCGCGGTGACCAGGTCGACGGCGACGACGAGCCAGACCGCGAAGCGGCTCCCCCGGAACAGCCCGAGACCGCCCACGACCAGGACGAGCAGCGGTGCGACGGCGAGCAGGAGGGTCCACGGGTCGGTCGCCCGGTAGTCGAGGAGCCCGCGGAGGCACGTGTTCACGGCGCCGTCGGCGTGGCAGCCGCGGACCGGGGTGACCGGGCCGGCCCCGACGACCGCGGCGAGCGGCGCGAGGAGTCCGACGCGGGCGCGCGACACGAGCGCGATGACCGGGCCGATCGCGGACACGAGCACGACGGTCCCGAGGAGCACCCGGGTCTCGCGGTGCGAGCTGCGCACCCAGCCGATCCGGGCCGGACCGCTCCGGAGCATCGTCCCGAGGCCCCAGCCGACGACGGCCGCGAACGCGGCGTACAGGTCCGAGACGTGCCCGGCGTAGAGCAGGAGCGCCGCGACGACCGCGAAGGCGTTGACCCGGATGCGCCGACGCCAGAGCGGCCCGGCGAAGGCGCTCGCGGTGACGATCGTCCCTACCATCGCGGTCCACGGGTCGAAGCTCGTCGCCCGGCCGAGCAGGAGCGAACCGATCGGACGGCCGTCCGGGTCGAGGAACGCGGTGAGCGCGCCGAGGCCGGTGCCGACGACCGTCGTGACGACGAAGGCGGTGACCGTGCGCCACGGCCCCATCAGGCGCTCGGACGCGCCGAGCAGCACGACGACGCCGACGATCGTGGCGACGAGTGCGAGCAGGCCGGTCGACGCGGCGAAGACCCGGAGCGGCCCGAAGTGTGACGGCGTGATGCCGTGGGAGACCCGGAGGACCACACCGACCACCGAGGTCACGAGCACGAGCAGCACGACGACGGTGGTGACGGGGTACCGGCGGACCGACCGGCCGACGGTCCGGGCGGCTGCGACGGTGGCCGCCTGGACCTTGCCGGGCATGCGCGGCTCCCGTGGTCCGGGGGCGCCCTGGGGGGAAGTGCCCGGCGCGGTGCCGGAGTCCGGCGGCGCCGTCGCCGTCTGGTCGTTCACAGGGTGCCTTCCGCTGCCGGGAGACCGAGGTGCGCCAGCACCGGGGGCAGCCCGTGCGCGAGCACGTACCGCACGGTGTTCCAGTCGTGGGCGGACCCGGGCGAGACGAAGGTCTGCGTCTGCATCCCGGCCCGCTCCGCGGCGGTCCGGAGCGTCTCGGTCGACGCCGTGTACGGGGCGTCGTCCTGACCGTAGCCGAAGACCGTGAGGTGGTCGCGGTACGGCGCGTGTGCCGCCATCAGGGCGACGGGCATCGCGGCGCGGTAGGCGGCGGCGTCCCCGCCGAACCCGAGCGCGATGGTCTGCTGCACGCTGCCGTTCTTCGGACCGATCTCGCTCGAGATCGCCAGGGCGGTACCGAACACGTCCGGGTGCGCGGCGGAGAGCTGCATCGCGCAGGTCGCCCCCTCGGAGAAGCCGGCGACGGCCCAGTGCGACGGGCCGCTCTCGACCGGCAGGTGCGACTGGATCCAGTCCACGGTGTCGGTCATGATGTACGTCTCGCTCCGGCCGAGTCGACGCGAGTCCAGGCACATCGGGTTGCGGTTCGGCGCCCCGAGCTGGTCCGGCGACACGACGATCGGCCCGAGGCCCTGGTGTGCCGCGGCGTAGTGGTCGAGGTACTGCCCCATGTTGCCGGTCTGGAACAGGTCGGCGGGCTGTCCGGGCTGCCCCGAGAAGGCGATGATGACGGGGAGCTTCGGCGGGTTCGCGACCCGGGCCGCCGGCGGCAGCCACACCACGGCCTTGCGGGCGCGGAAGTGGGACACCGTGCCGGGGATCGCCACGCTGATGGTCTCGCCGGTCTTCGGCATGCCCGCCGGGGCCTGCCACCCGGAGAGGTCGGTCGCGGGGGTCGCCGAGCTGCTGCGCTCCGCCAGCTTGACGGTCTTGTAGGGGCTCGTCGCGATGGCCTGCTGCACGTTCTTGTAGAAGCCGAAGTCGACGTTCACGCCCAGGCCCGCAGACAGGACGACCGCGGCCGCGGCGGCCACCGCCAGTCCCCGGCGACGCCACCCGCCCTGGACGAGGACGACCAGGAGCAGGGCGACCCCGGCGAACGCGAACGCCACCCACATCCGGGTGATCGGCGTGAAGGCGACGCCGAACAGGTCCTGCACGTCACCCGTCCACCACACCGCGACGAGGCCGACCACGGCACCGAGCACACCGGCACCGACGCGGAACGCGAGCCGCCGTCCGCGGTGCCGTTCCCGCGCCGGTCCGACGAGGACCCAGGCCGCCAGGACGGCCGTGATGACGTAGACCGGGACGAGGACCGCCCGGCCGGTGATCGGGATGCGCAGGAGTTCGTGGAGCACGCTCTCATCGTGGCGCTCCCCCGCTGCCGCGGGGCCGCGCAAGCGCTTCCACTGCGCACAGGTTCGGTACCGAGTGCTCCCAGGGAACGTTCGGTGTCGTCCAAGCCTGCGCTTCGACGGCGCACGGGTCGGAGGGGCACCGCGGACGGTGCCCCTCCGACCCGTGGTGGTGTCAGCCGAGCCGCTTGCGCAGGACCAACGCCCCGGCTCCCGCCATCAGCAGCAGCAGCGCGACCGCCGCGGGCACCGTCTGCGACGCGGCTCCGGTGTACGCGAGCTGCGGCTGTCCGGCCTGCGTCGTCGACGTGGTCGCGACGGTCGGACGGGAGGCGGTGGTCACCTCGGTCGCGGCGGCGACCGTGGCGGTCGTGGTCGCGACCGGCACCGTGGTCACGACGGGCGTCGTGCCGTCGGTCCCGGTGCCGGGCGTGCCCGGGGTGCCGGGCGTGCCGGGCTCACCAGGGGTTCCCGGAGTGCCGGGCGTTCCGGGGGTGCCGGGCGTCCCGGGCGTTCCCGGGGTGCCGGGCGTTCCCGGGGTGCCGGGGGTGCCGGGGGTGCCGGGCTCACCGGGGGTGCCCGGGGTGCCGGGGGTGCCCGGGTCGGTCCCGGTGCCGGGGGTGGTGCTCGTGCCGTCACCGACGACGCCGATGCCGTTCCCGCCGATGGTGACCGGGATGCTGATCACGGGGACGATCTGCGTCCCGGACAGCAGGCCGCCGGCGCCGGAGGTCGTGCCACCGGCCGTCGGGACCGTGGAACCCGTGCCCGAACCGGTGCCACCGGTCGAGGTCGACGTGCCGTCACCGACGACACCGATCCCGTTGCCACCGATCGTCACCGGCAGGCTCAGCACCGGCGACACCTGCGTGCCCGAACCGATGCCGTCCTGACCCGAGGTCGTGCCACCGGCCGACGGGGTCGAGGAACCCGTGCCCGAGCCGGTCCCACCGGTCGAGGTCGACGTGCCGTCACCGACGACACCGATCCCGTTCCCGCCGATGGTGACCGGGATGCTGATCACGGGGACGATCTGCGTCCCGGACAGCAGGCCGCCGGCGCCGGAGGTCGTGCCACCGGCCGTCGGGACCGTGGAACCCGTGCCCGAACCGGTGCCACCGGTCGAGGTCGACGTACCGTCACCGACGACACCGATCCCGTTGCCACCGATCGTCACCGGCAGGCTCAGCACCGGCGACACCTGCGTGCCCGAACCGATGCCTTCCTGACCCGAGGTCGTGCCACCGGCCGACGGGGTCGCGGAGCCCGTGCCCGAGCCGGTCCCACCGGTCGAGGTCGACGTGCCGTCACCGACGACACCGATCCCGTTGCCACCGATCGTCACCGGCAGGCTCACCACCGGCGACACCTGCGTGCCCGAACCGATGCCGTCCTGACCCGAGGTCGTGCCACCGGCCGACGGGGTCGAGGAACCCGTGCCCGAGCCGGTCCCACCGGTCGAGGTCGACGTACCGTCCCCGAGGAGCCCGATCCCGTTGCCGGTCACGGTCACCGGGACCGAGACGACCGGGGCGACCTGCGTGCCCGAGGCGACGCCGTCCTGACCCGACGTCGTCGGCTCGGCAGCGGGCGCCGCGGGTGCTGCGGGTGCCGGGGTCGGCGCCGTCGCGGTGACGTCCCCCAGGACACCGACCGCGTTGCCGCCGACCGTGACCGGAGCGGTGACGTCACCGACGACCTGGGTGCCGGAGCCGATGCCGTCCTCGCCGGACGTCACGGGTGCCGGAGCGGCCGGAGCGGGAGCCGGAGCCGGAGCAGCCGGGGCGGGAGCGGCGGCCGGGGCCGGAGTGCTCGTGGTGGCGTCGCCGCCGACCGCGACCGCGGTGCCGGAGACGGCGACCGGGGCGGTGACCACCGGGGCCACCTGGGTCCCCGAGGCCACGCCGTCCGCGCCCGACGTGACGGGCGCAGGAGCGGGGGTCGAAGCCGCAGGAGCGGGGGCCGGAGCCGCGGGAGCGGGCGCCGCCGGGGCCGGAGCGGGCGCTGCCGGAGCGGGAGCGGAGACGGCGTCGCCGAGCACCCCGAGGGCGTTCCCGGCGACGGACACCGGGGCGCTCACGGACGGCGCAACCTGGGTGCCGGACAGGATGCCGTCCGCGCCGGAGGTCGTCGCGGCGTTCGCAGCCGCTGCCCCTCCGAGCGTCAGGCCTCCGAGGCAGAGGGCGAACCACAGCCCCCTGGAGACGTGCTTGTTCATGGTCGTGTCACTTCCTGATCGAGATCGTCACCGACCGCAGGTGCGGCCGGGAGGTGCGTGCCTGCCGTGCTGGACAGGCGCACCGACCTCAGTCAGGAGCGACGTCGTGGTCGCCGACGACCGACGCGGGGACCACGTCGTCGTCGAGCGTGCCGCGTGACCCCGCGGCGAGGGAGACCTGGGTGCCGACGGTGCCGTCGACGCCGACCGGTGCAGCCCCGGCGGAACTGGAGCCACCGCCGGAGCCGGAGCCCGTCGATCCGCCACCGCCCGGCAGCGGGACGACCCGGTCGCCGTCGGCGGGCACGCGGAGTGCGGTGCCGTCGACCGTGACCGATCCCGCGGCGCCCGTCGTGGCGTGCTCGGCGGCGACCCCGCGGACGGTGACGATCGACGTCGTGCTCGCGACCGGCTGGTCGTCGCTCGCGGGTCCGGCGCTCGCGGACGGCGCGGCCGCCGCGAGGACGACCGGACCGGCCGGATCCCCTGCGGACGCCGGTGCCGGCACCGCGACGGTGCTGCCGCCGGGGAGCGCCGGGGACGTCGGTCCGGTCTGGCCGACTCCGGGGACGCCGGGCGTCGGCAGGGCCGGGACCGGGAGGGACGGCACGGGCAGCACCGGCGCGGGCAGGGTCGGCAGCGGCAGGACGGCCTCGACCGGTCCGACGACGTCGCCGACGGTCTCGGGGAGCGTGCCGACCGTTCCGCCGACGACGCCGAGGGTGTCGTCGGCCACACCCGTGACCGGAGCGACGACCGTCCCCACGGTGTCGTCGCTGAGGAGCGTGCCCGTCAGCGGGAGCGCGCCGACGACGGTGTCGACGGCCTCGACGACCGCGGTCACCGGCCGGGCGTCGGTCACCGACTGCACGGTGCCGGTGACCGGCTCGAGGACGGATACGAGCGTGCCGGAGAGCGGCCGGGAGGCGGTGCTCGTCTCGGACACGTCCGGAGCCCCCGTTGTCGTCCCGACTCCGGCAGCAGCGGGTGCGGCAGGAGCGGGAGCAGCAGGTGCGGCAGCAGCAGGTGCGGCAGGAGCGGGTGCAGGAGCAGCGGGTGCCGCAGGAGCCGGCGCCGCAGGCGAGGAAGCAGCCGGCGCGGGTGCCGCCGCGGCGGGGGCAGGCGCGGCAGGAACGGGAGCGGGAGCAGCGGGAACGGGTGCGGCAGGGACCGGAGCCGGGGCAGGTGCGGCCGGAGCGGGCGCCGGAGCCGGGGCAGGTGCGGCCGGAGCGGGCGCCGGAGCCGGCACGGCCTTCCGGACGGGCGCGACGGCCTGGTCGACCACGGAGCCGACCTCGCCGGTGACGCCCTGGACGGTTCCGCCGGGGTCCTGCACGAGTCCACCGACGATGCCCCGCTGGTGCGGCGCTCCCTCGGCGGCAGCGGCCGGCCGGGCACCGAGCACGAGCGAGAGCAGCACGAGGGCAGCGGCGACCCCGACGCCCGCGAGGACGATCCGGAGCAGCGCGCGCCAGGGGTCGCGCAACGGCTGGTCCATGCGCTCACCTCCTGATCTCGGCTGCGCACGTAGAGTGGTTGGCCGGTACGGTACGCCGTCCCGCTCCGGATCGGAACCCTTTCTGGAGGATTCTTCGAGAAAGGCCGGTCGTGACCTCGATCTTCCACGCCCCCACGCGCAACCTGGACGTCGTCACGCTGCACGAGCTGCTGCGCCTGCGGCAGGACGTCTTCGTCGTCGAGCAGGAGTGCGCCTACCCGGACATCGACGGCCGCGACCTCGAGCCGGGCACGCTGCAGTTCTGGGCCGGGCAGGGCTCGGTCGACGCCACCCTGCGCCTGCTCCGCGAGGCCGACGGCACGGAGCGGATCGGTCGCGTCGCCACCGCTCGGCACGCCCGCGGACAGGGCCTCGGAGCCCGGCTCATGGAGGCCGCCATCGCCGAGTCACGCTCCGGCTCGATCGCGATCAACGCCCAGGCGCACCTCGAGCAGTGGTACGCCCGGTTCGGCTTCGTGCGCTCCGGCGAGGACTTCCTCGAGGACGCCATCCCGCACGTCCCGATGACCCGGCAGCGCTGACCCGACAGGGCTGACCCGGCAGCGCTGACCGGACGAGGCGCCCCGCTCAGGCCCGCCAGCGCCGCAGCTCGTCGAACGACCGGCCCTGCTGCGCCCGGTCGGCCACGAGCCGCTCGAACACGATGTTCGTCTGCGTCGTCGCGACCGAGGGGTCCCCGCTCAGCTCGTCGGCGACGAAGTCCCGCAGCTGCTCGGTGGACGTGCACGCGATGTGCACGAGGAAGTCCTTGTCGCCGGCGAGGAACGACACGTCCTGCACGACCGGCACCCGGAGCAGGCGCTTCGCGAACTCGCGCAGCTCGTGCCGGGCGGCGGCGTGCACGCGGACGGAGACCATCGCCTCGATCGCGAACCCGAGCCCCGCGACGTCGACGTCCGCCCGGTAGCCGCGGATCAGCCCGGCGTCCTCGAGCGCCCGCACCCGGGCGAGGCACGTCGACGGTGCCACCCCCACGGCGGCCGCGAGCCGGTTGTTCGGGATCCGGGCGTCGGCCGCCAGGGTCCAGAGGATGCGCTCGTCGACCTCGTCGAGGCGCGGCGCGGGATCGGGGCGGCGTGCTGGTCGGTCGGACACGCCCCGACGCTACCGCGAGCCGGTCCGCCCGCGCAGCGGAGTACCGGTCCGACCGCCGGACCCGGCCACGGAACGGGGCGGGCCGACGGGCGGAGGCGGGTCGTGCCTCCAGGCCGGTGGGTCACATGGCGAGCGTCATGCCGATGACGGCGACCGTCATCGCGAAGACCTCGCCGCTGCGGACCGCGCGGCGGTCCGCCCGGGCCCACTCGTACCGGAGCAGCCACCCGCTGAACGCGCAGTAGCCGATCACCCCGGCACCGAGCACGGCGGACAGGGCCACGCCGTGTCCAGCATGGTCGTCGACCAGGCCGGTCGCGTGCCCCATCAGGAGCATGCCGGCCATCACGACCGACGACAGCGCCCGGTGCACGTCCATGGGCTCCGCCCGTCGCCCGTCGGGGCGGCGACGACGCATCACCGGCAGCGGGGCGAGGAGGAGCAGCGCCGTGGCGGCCAGGAGCGTCCAGACGGAACCGACCTGCGCCACCGGCATCACCATCGCGACGAGCATGACCGTCGCGGGCACGATCACGCCGGGCCGGGGACGGTAGCGATCGCCGACGATGCAGCACACCGACGCGAACTGCGGCACGACGAGCATCGCGTCGGCAACGGTCTCGTGCGCGGCGGTCATGGCGTGCGGTGGTCGGGGTGGGGCCGGGTGGTCAGTCCTGGGCGGCGCGGGCCGCGGCCTTCTCGGCGCGCTGCTGCTTCACGCGGGCGTTCTCGGCGTGCACCTCGGCCTGGGTCGCGCGCTCACGGACGAGCCACTCGGGCATCTCCTGCAGCAACTCCTTGACCTGGGCGGTCGTGAGCGGCTCGTCGATGCCGGCACGGTTCAGGCCGGAGATCGAGACGCCGAGCTTCTGGGCGACGACGGGGCGCGGGTGCGGGCCGTCGCGACGGAGGTCCTCGAGCCACGCCGGCGGCTGCGTGCGGAGCTCGTCGAAGGCGGTCCGCGTGACGGGACCCTCGCGGAAGGACTCCGGGGCGGCCGCCAGCAGGATGCCGAGCTTCTTCGCAGCCGTCTCGGCCTTCATCGTCTGTTCCTGCGCCATGGGTCTAGGGTACGGCCCCTATGCTCGGTTGCATGACCGCGGCCCTCACCATCGCCTTCGTCCCGGGGGTCTCCCCCGCGAAGTGGGTCCGGGTCTGGCGGGAACGCTTCCCGGACGCCACCCTCGGCCTGCTCCCGATCGGCCACGACGGGGTCGACGAGGCCCTCGCCGGCGAGGCCGACATGGCCTTCGCGCGGATGCCCGTCGGCGTACACCTGAACGCCATCCCGCTCTGGACCGAGACGGCCGTCGTCGCGATGCCGAAGGACGCGCCCCTCGCCGCCGCCGACGTCGTCTCCGACACCGAACTGGCCGACGTGCACGTCGTCGACGCCGGCCCGGTCCCCGCCGACGTCGCCGCGGTGCTCGACCTGGTCGAGGCGAACGTCGGCGTCGCGGTGCTCCCGCAGTCGCTCTTCCGCGCCGCGAGCCGGAAGGACCTGGTCGCGCGCCCGCTCGCGGACGCCGCGGGGACCCGGATCGCGCTCGTCTGGCGGGACGCGGACGCGTCCGAGACGACGGAGGAGTTCATCGGTGTGGTGCGCGGGCGGACCGCCAACAGTTCGCGTGCTGCGCAGGACCGACCAGGAGGCACTCCGGACGCCGACGACGACGGCTCGCGTGGGTCGCGGGGTGGCTCCGGCACGGGTCGGTCCGGCACGGGTGGGCGCGGCGGAGGGCGCGGCTCGGGCACCGGGAGCGGCGGCGGCAAGGCCACCGCGAAGCAGGCGTCCGGCGGCAAGGCCGGGGGCAAGGGCGTGCGGAAGCCCCGCGGGACCGGCCGACCGGGCACGCAGCGGCTCGGGAACGGCAAGCCGAAGCGCGGCTCCAAGGGGAACCGGTGACCGGGACGCAGCTCGTCCCGATGCCGGCGGACCGGATCCCGGGGTGGCTGGACCGCACGATGGCCGAGTACGTCGCGTCCCGCATGCGCTCCGGCGAGACCCGCGAGCAGGCCGAGGCGAACAAGCAGAAGTCGCTCGACCAGTGGTTCCCGGGCGGCGCTCCCCTGCCGGAGCACTCCGTGTGGGACGTGGTCGACGACGCCGGAGACGTGGTCGGGTACCTCTGGATCGGACCGTTCTCGGTCGGCAGCGCGGAGTGGTGGGTGTTCGACGTCGAGGTCGACGAGGAGCACCGGCGGCGCGGGCACGCCCGACGGGCGCTCGAGGCCGGGCAGCGGGTCGCCCGTGAGCACGGCGCGACGTCGATCGGCCTGAACGTCTTCGGCTACAACACCGGGGCGCAGGACCTGTACGCGCAGCTCGGGTACCGCGTCACCGCGACGCAGATGCAGCTCCCGCTGGACTGAACCGTCAGGGCAGCACCGCTGCGGCGGCCTGCGCGACGCGGGCACCCCGACGTGCCTCGGTGTCGGCGCGGGCCGCGGTGACCACCAGGGCGTCCGCGCGGAGGGCCGACCCGGCGTCGAACGGCGGCTGCGGGTCGTACTCGAGCTGCAGCTGGATCCGCTCGGCGACGGGCTGCCCGGCGAGCTCCGCCGCGAGCCACAGCGCCATGTCGATCCCGGCGCTCACCCCGGCCGCGGTCACGACGGAGCCGTCGGTCACGACCCGCTCCGGCACCGGCTCGGCGCCGAACGCCTCGAGCAGGGGCGCCGACGCCCAGTGCGTCGTCGCCCGCTTCCCCGCGAGGAGCCCGGCGGCCCCGAGCACGAACGCTCCCGTGCACACCGAGACCACCCAGGTGGCACGCTCGGCCTGCCGTCGGACGAACGCCACCACCGCGGGGTCGAGCATCGCGTCGAAGGCGCCGTCCCCGCCCGGGACGACGAGCACGTCGGCGTCGGCGGCGGTCTCGAGGGTCCGGGTCGGGACGACGGCGAACCCGCAGTCGGTGGCGACCGGGTCGAGCGTCCCGGCGACGTACTCGACCCGGGCACCCGGCACGCGGGTGAGGACCTGCGCCGGGCCGGTCAGGTCGAGCTGCGTCACCGCGGGGAACAGCAGGAACGCGATCCGTACCTCGGCCGGGTCGTGCCCGCGCTCGGCGTCCGGTGTCGTGTCGGCGTCCATGCCGCGACCCTAGCCCCGGCGGGTCGGGTCGGGTCGTTCCGCCCTGTGCCGGTCCCGCTCAGGCCCAGACGCCGGAGGTCCCGCGGCGGTGGCTGCCGAGCAGGTGCGTGTCGACGATGCCGAGCGCCTCCATCAGGGCGTGCATCGTGGTCGGTCCGACGAACGCGAACCCGCGCTTCCGCAGGGCCTTCGACAGGGCGACTGACTCCGGGCTCGTGGTCGGCACCTCGGCGGCGGTCCGGGGCGCCGGGGTGGCGTCGGGGCGGAAGGACCACACGAGGTCCGCCAGACCGCCGTCCGCGCGGAGGGCGACCGTGGCGTTCGCGTTGGTGATGGTCGCCCGGATCTTCGCCTGGTTCCGCACGATGCCGGCGTCGGCCATCAGTCGTGCGACGTCGTCCTCGTCGAAGCGCGCGACCGTGTCCGGGTCGAAGTCCGCGAAGGCTGCGCGGAACGCCGGACGCTTCGCCAGGATCGTGCGCCAGGAGAGCCCGGACTGGAACGCCTCGAGCGAGAGGCGCTCGAACACCCCACGCTCGTCGTGCACGGGCATCCCCCACTCGGTGTCGTAGTAGTCGCGGAGCATCGCGTCGGTGGCGGCCCACACCGGGCGGGCGAGACCGTCCTCCCCCGTGACGAGGTCGGTCGTCGCGGTCGTGCGTTCGTCGGCGGGCGGGGCCACGGGTTCGTCGGTCACCCTGCCATCTTGGCGGCCGGCACCGACGACGTCGGGACTACTCGGCCGGCGGGCCGTCCGTCATCGCCTGCTCGTCCATCCAGACGTACTCCCAGCGGTGCCCGTCCGGGTCCGTGAAGCTCCGCTGGTACATGAAGCCGAGGTCCATCTCCGGCCGGTCCTCGTTCCCGCCGCTCATCACGGCCGCGTCGACGATGCGGTGCACCTCGTCCTTCGACGCGGCGCTCAGGGAGTTGATCACCTCGATCGTCCCCGGGTCCGCGATCGTCTTGTCGGTGAACTCCTGGAACTTCGCGTGCGTGAGCAGCATCACGTACACGGTGTCGCTCACCACGACGCACGCGGCGGTCTCGTCCGTGAAGTCCGGGTTGATCGAGTAGCCGAGCGCCTCGTAGAACCCGGTCGCCCGGGCGAGGTCGGTCACGGGCAGGTTGATGAACACCATCGTGGGCATGGGGACTCCTTCGTCGAGGTCGAACCTCTCGCAGTACCGGACCACGCGCAACCATCCTTCACGACCGGTACCAACGTGGAACGCAATATGCTACCGAGATGCGCACCGCCTTCGTCGACGAATCCGAGCCGGGCGGCGGTCTCGACCACACGACGTACCTGATGGCCGCCGTCATCGTCGCGATCAGCGATCGTCAGGCGGCACGAACAGCGATCCTCGCCGCGACGCCACGTCGGATGCGCAAGCTGCACTGGTACGAGGCCCTCCCGGCACAGCGGGTCTCGTGGCTCGATCTCCTGCGTCACGCAGTCGAGGTCCTGGTCATCCGGTACGACGGCCCGGTTGCCCGGGTGGAACGCAGGCGACGACACTGCCTGGAACGCCTGGTGTGGGAGCTCGAACAGCGGCACGTCGGCGAAGTCGTGTTCGAGACACGAGGACCGGCACGCGATCGCGACGACCGGTCGATGTTGCGGGCACTGCGCGACCGCGGCATCGGACGGGCCGTCCGGTACGAGCATGCGCACGCCTCCGACGAGACGCTCCTGGCGCTGGCGGACCTCGCCTGTGGTGCGCACAGCGCGGGACTCGATCACGGGAGGCCGAGCGCGACCGTCGTCATCCCGTGAAGACCGATCTCGATGGCGGGATCCTGAACAGCGGGGATCCTGAACAGCGCAGCACCTGAACAGCGCAGCACCTGAACAGCGCAGCCCCTGAACAGCGCAGCCCCTGAACAGCGCAGATCCCCGGGCCCGCGCTGGCTGCAGGACATCCGGGGATCGCTTCCGGCCGAGAGCACCCGACCGACATGTCAATGTTAGGCGCGGAGCGCAGCGTGCGTCAATCGCGCGAAGCACGACGTGGCCCGCGCGCCGGAACCGCACCGTGCCTCCAGGCCGTCGCCGCAACCATCTCCGCGACGCGACGCAGTCCGACCCGCTGGACCGAGCGAGGACGGGCGTGCCCGGTCGGGTGATCCGACCGGGCACGCCCGTTCCTGCCTGGTGCGCCGTGGCGCTCCCCCGGGTCAGACCGCGTCGCGGCCCTCGCCAGCGGCGCGCTGGTCCGCTTCGGACTCGGCCTGGCCGATGATGTCCTCCGCGGGGACCGGGTTGAGGCG
This sequence comes from Curtobacterium sp. AG1037, assembly GCF_003349855.1. NCBI lineage: Bacteria > Bacillati > Actinomycetota > Actinomycetes > Micrococcales > Microbacteriaceae > Curtobacterium > Curtobacterium sp. AG1037. The sequence continues at coordinate 287,524 of NZ_QQAO01000003.1, forward strand.
GTCCCAGAGGAAGAAGAGCAGGCCGCCGACGAGCAGCGACAGGCCCACCCACAGGTTGATGTGGATGCCGCCGGTCTTCTGCGGGTCGGTGTCCCAGTGCACGATCCCGACGATCGTGGTGATCACGCCGTAGAGCACGAACAGTCCGCCGAGGATGCGGCGCAGGTCGAGTCGACGGGTGGAGCGGACGAGGGCGACCTGCTCCTCGGTCAGCGTGGTGGTGTCGTCACGCATGGTGGTACTCCTTCGGGTCCGGGCCTAGAGGAACGGCAGGTAGAGGGCGACGCAGAGCACCAGGGCGACGGTGCCGAGCAGGGCGGGCGAGCGGTACCAGGCGGTGTCGGTCGCGACGGCCCCGGCGGTCATGTCGATCTTGCCGACGCCGTAGACCAGGCCGCCGAGCTCCGAGACGTCCTTCGGCTTCGTCGCGAGCGAGACGAGCACGCCGACGACGAGCACCGTGACGAACGAGATGATCGCGCCGTACATCGTCTCCGCGGTCGCGGTGGAGAACAGCTCCGGGTTCACCAGGTACGCGATCCAGGTGATGGTCGGCGTGACGATGCCGAGGACGTAGCCCCACAGTGCGCCCTGCGTGGTCATCCGCTTCCACAGCAGGCCGAGGATGAAGACGCCGAACAGCGGTGCGTTGAAGAACGAGAACAGCGTCTGCATGTACGTCATGATGTTGCCGGCCTGCGCCGCGAGGAACGCCGTACCGATGCCGACGACCACGCCGACGACCGTGACCCAGCGGCCGGTCTGCAGGTAGTGCAGGTCGGGCATGTTCGGCTTGATGTAGCGCTGCCAGATGTCGTACGTGAAGACGGTGTTGAAGGACGACACGTTGGCCGCCATGCCCGCCATGAACGAGGCGAGGAGGCCCGTCACCGCGATGCCGAGCACGCCCGTCGGCAGGTACATCTGGATGAGCTTCGGGATCGCGTCGTTGTAGGTCAGCTCCCCCGAGGCGAACTGGTTGCCGACGACCGCCGCGGCGATGAGGCCCGGGATGACGACGATGAACGGGATGAAGAGCTTCGGGATCGCGGCGATGAGCGGCGTCCGTCGGGCGGCCGACATGTTCTTCGCCGAGAACGCGCGCTGCACCTCGGTGAAGTTCGTCGTCCAGTAGCCGAAGGACAGGACGAAGCCCAGGCCGAGCACGATCGCGAGCCAGTTCGCGCCGATCGGGTTGGTGACGTCGCCGATGCCGGTCCCGGCCCAGGTCTGCAGGTGCTGCACGCCCTGGGTCTGCTCGATGGCCTCGGTCAGGCCGCTCCACCCGCCGACGCGGTGCAGACCGACGATCGTCAGCGGCACGAGGCCGGCGATGATCACGAAGAACTGCATGACCTCGTTGTAGATGGCGCTGCTCAGGCCGCCGAGGGTGATGTAGGCGAGCACGAACGCGGCGGACACCAGGATGGCGAGCCACTCCGGCCAGCCGAGCATCGCCTCGATGACGATGGCCATCGCGTAGAGGTTGATGCCGGCGATCAGGACGTTCGACACCGCGAAGGCGATGGCGTTGACGAGGTGCGGGGCCTTGCCGAAGCGGCGGAGCATGAACTCCGGGACGCTCCGGACCTTCGAGCCGTAGTAGAAGGGCATCATCACGAGGCCGAGGAACACCATCGCCGGCACCGCACCGATGAGGTAGTAGTGCAGCGTCGCCATGCCGATCTGAGCACCGTTCGCGGCCATGCCCAGGATCTCGGTCGCGCCGAGGTTCGCGGACACGAAGGCCAGACCGGTGATCCACGCGGGCATGGACCGTCCCGACAGGAAGAAGTCCATGCTCGTGCGCACCTGCCGCCTGGCGGTGAACCCGATGCCGATCACCACCGCGAAGTACACGATGATCATCAAGTAGTCGACCCAGCCCAGTTCGAGCCGGATCCCGTTGGTCGCCGCAGCGAGGACCATGCGATCTCCACATCCATGTGTTGCAGTCGGCAACTGCGCCGACCCGGACGGAGACGTTACACCGCGATGTGACCGTTCACACAGCCAGCGCATGCGTGGCCGTGTCGCCGTGCGTCCCGCTCGGTAGGCTCTCCCCCATGAGCGAGCCGGCCACCGAGACCACGACACGCCCGCGGCGGATCCTCGTCCTGAACGGGCCGAACCTGGACATCCTCGGGCGACGGGACGCGACGCAGTACGGCACCGTGACGCTCGCAGAGATCGAGGCGATCGTGCACACCGAGGCGGCCGTGCACGAGCTCGAGGCGGACTTCCGTCAGACCAACCGTGAGGGCGAGCTGGTCGAGTGGCTGCACGAGGCGCTCGACGACTTCGCCGGCGTCGTGATCAACCCCGCCGCCTACGCGCACACCTCCGTCGCACTGCACGACGCGGTCGAGGCGCTCGACGTCCCCGTCGTCGAGGTGCACCTGTCGAACACGTGGAAGCGCGAACCCTTCCGGCACGTCGACCACGTGGCCACCGCGGCGACGGCCGTGATCGCCGGCGCGGGCGCCGACGGCTACCGCCTCGCGGTCGCGCACGTCGCGTCCCTGCTCGGCTGAGCCGCACCGGACAGGAGGCTCGTGGCGGGCCCGCCACGCGCCTCCCGTCCGCCCGCGCGCCGCGTGACGCGCACAGCCTGCTTCCCCGAGGTGCCGAGATCTCGGCATCTCGACGGACGTTCCGGGATTCTGTGACACCTCGACGCCGCGTCAGCGGCGAGTTGCGGCACCTCGCCGAAGCCGAACCGGGCAGGTCGGCGCGGTCGCGCCGCGCGCCGCGGGTCTAGAAGTCGGCGGGGCGGCGGACGTCGGCCAGGCCCGCCGTGGCGAAGCCGCCGCGGATGATCGGCAGCGCCCGCCGGACGGCCTGGTCGATGCGGAGCTCGAGGTCGACGCTGCTGATGTCGTAGCCGCCCTCGCGCTTGGTGAAGTCGCGCTCGTTGCCGAACACGCCGAGCGGCAGGGTCGTGGACTGGAAGAAGCCGAACAGCGGCCGCATCTGGTGCTCGACGAGGAGCGCGTGGCGGTCGCTGCCGCCGGTGGCCGTCAGCAGCACCGGGGTGTCGACGAGGTCGTACTGCCCGACCCAGTCGAAGAAGAGCTTGAAGGCACCCGAGTACGCCGCGCGGAACGCCGGGCTGCCGACCACGAGCACGTCCGCGGCCTCGACCGTCTCGAGCGCCCGACGCGTCCGGTCCGACATCGCCTCGCGCGACGACGCTGCGCCGAGGTCCGCGAGCAGTGGCCCGATCTCCACCGTCTCGGTCCGGGCGTCCTCGATCTCCTCGCCGAGCCGTGCGACCGTGGCGGCCACCAGGGTGGACGTCCGGGACGGGTCGGAGGGGCTGCCACTGACGCCGACGACGAGTTCTCCGCTCATGCGGTCGATGCTCACACGCCCGCTCCGCGCCCGCCCGGGTGTGACGACTTGTGTCGCGCTCCAGCACCCGCGCGTACCGTCGCGGGGATGCAGACGTTCCTGCCGTACGCCGACTTCCGGGCCTCCGCCGAGGTGCTCGACGACAAGCGACTGGGGAAGCAGCGTGTCGAGACGCTGCAGGTCATGCGCGCCCTGACGCTGCCGGACTACGGCTGGCAGCACCACCCCGTCGTCGCGATGTGGCGCGGGTACCGGCCGGCGCTCATGGCGTACCAGGACGCGACGTGCCGGGTGTGGCTCGAGCGCGGGCACGCCGACACGTGCCTGGGCAAGACGCTCGTCGACCTCGCCCGTGTCCCGGAGGACCTGGCGGCGTACGAGCGCGGCGACTTCCCGGTGCCCGCCTGGAACCACGACCCCGCGGTGCACGAGTCGCACCGCTCGAAGCTCGTGCAGAAGGCCCCGGAGCACTACCGCCCGCTGTTCCCCGACGTGCCGGACGACCTGGAGTACGTCTGGCCGGGGACGACGCCGCCCCCGTCCGCGGACTGACAGGGGGTGCGGCGCCGGTCAGGGTCCGGCGCCGCGTCCACGGCGGGGGCGGCGCTGCAGGGTCCGACGACAGGGGGGGACGTCGTGCCCTGCTCCGGACGCGGTCAGGGGTCCTGCGTCCGGGGTTCGGGTGGTTCAGTGCTGTTCGGCATCCCCCTGGTCAGGGGTGGTGACGGCCGGCGTCAGCGCCGTGAGCGTGGCCGCAGCGTACCGGTCGGCCTCCCGCGGGACGGGCATCGACCGTCGGACCGCCGCGGGGCGGACCATCGGGAGCAGCGCGCTGCCGAGGGTCGCGAGCGCACCGACGGACGCGATCACGCCGAGCGGTGCGGTCCCGAGGTCGTGCTGCGCGGCGATGGCGAGCGCGACGACGGTGGCCGGAGCCGGGAGGAGCTGGACCACCCGGAAGCGGTCCTCCTGCCGGAGACGGGTCGTGATCGCGTTGGCCATGCCCCCATCGTGGCGGACCACGCCGGTCCGCAGAAGGGCGGACATCACCCCATTCATGGAGTAGAACGTCTAGTTCACTCCGAGTCGCCGCACGGTCGACACCGCATCGGCCACCGCCCGGACCACCGCGGCCGCGTCGTCCTCGGTCAGGGACGCGTCGAAGGTCAGGCGGAGCGCGGTCCTCGCGACGTCCTCGGACAGCCCGGTCGCGGTGAGGACGTGCGAGGCCTCGGTGCTGCCGGCCGCGCAGGCGCTGCCCGACGAGGACACCACGTCGTGCTGCTCGAGCTCGAGCAGCACGGTCTCCCCGTTGACGGGCTCCCCCGGGAAGCAGAACGACGCGTGCCCCGGCAGGCGCGAGCGCCGGGACCCCGTGACGACCGCCCCGGGGACCGCCGCGGTGACCCCGTCGAGCACGGCGTCCCGGGTCGCCGCCGCCATGGCCGCCGCGTCCACCCGCTCCCCCGCCGCGAGGGCGAGCGCGGTCGCCACGGCCACCGCTCCGGCGACGTCCTCGGTGCCGGATCGCCGACCACGTTCCTGCCCACCGCCGTGCAGGAGCGGCTCGAGCGGCACCCCGGCGCGGAGCACGAGGACGCCGGTGCCCTTCGGCGCGCCGAGCTTGTGACCAGAGAGCGAGAGCGCGTCCACGCCGAGCAGGTCGAGCCCGACCGCCAGCCACGGCGCGCTCTGCACGGCGTCGGTGTGGAACCGCGCGCCGACGGCGTGTGCGGCCGCCGCGAGCGCCGGCACGTCCTGCACGGTCCCGATCTCGTTGTCGGCGTGCGCGATCGAGACGAGCGTGGTGTCCGCCCGGACGGCCGCGGTGAGCGCCTCGACCGTGACGACCCCGTCCGCGTCCACCGGCACGAGCGTGACCGTGAAGCCGTGGTGCCGCTCGAGGTACCGGCAGCTCTCGAGCACCGCCTCGTGCTCGATCGCGCTCGTGACGACGTGCCGACCGCGGGGTGCGGCGAGGGCGATGCCCTTGACCGCGGTGTTCGCGCCCTCGGTGCCGCCCGTAGTGAAGACGACCTCGCCCGGACGGCAGCCGAGCACCCGCGCCACCGTCGCCCGGGCGTCGGCGAGCCCGCGCGCGGCCGCGTCCCCGACGCCGTGCGTGGAGGACGGGTTGCCGAAGACCCCGGTCAGGTACGGCCACATCGCCTCGAGCACCTCGCGGCGGACCGGGGTCGTCGCGGCGCGGTCCAGGTAGAACACGTCAGCCGCGACCCGGGGCGGCGAGCGACGCGGACGGCGACGGAACACCGACGGCGCCGTCGGACACCGCGATGTCGAGGCCCAGGTCGAGCGCCCTCGCCGAGTGCGTCAGCGCCCCGACCGACACGACGTCGACCCCGGTCGCCGCGATCGCCGCGACGGTCTCGAGCGACACCCCGCCGGAGGCCTCGACCACCGCGCGCCCGGCCACGGCCGCGACGCCGGCGACGAGCTGCTCCGGGGTGAAGTTGTCGAGCATGATCGTGTCCACGCCGGCGGCGACGACCGGCTCCACCTGGTCGAGCCGGTCCACCTCGACCTCGACGTGCACGGTGTGCCCGAGCCGCTCCCGGGCCGCGGTGATCGCGTCGCCGATCGGCACCCCGCGTGCCGCGAGGACGGCGAGGTGGTTGTCCTTCGCGAGCACCGCGTCGGACAGCGAGGTCCGGTGGTTGTGCCCGCCGCCGCAGCGCACGGCGTAGCGCTCGAGCGCCCGGAGGCCCGGGGTGGTCTTCCGGGTGTCGGCGATGCGGGCGCGCGTGCCCTCGACCGCGGCGACGTACCGGGCGGTGACGGTGGCGATGCCGGACATCCGCTGCGCCAGGTTGAGGGCGACGCGCTCGGCACGGAGCACCGAGCGTGCCGACCCGTGCACGGTCGCGAGCACGTCACCGGCCGCGAACCGAGCACCGTCCCGCACGTGCAGGACGGTCTCGACGGGCGGGTCGACCGCGGCCATGACGGCGGCGAAGACGGTCCCGCCGGCGAACACGCCGGACTCGCGCGCAGCCAGGGTCGCCGTGGCGGTCGCGTCGGCGGGGATGAGCGCCTCGCTGGTCACGTCGCCCCAGGGCGCGTCCTCCTCGAGCGCCGTCTCGATCACGCGTCGCAGCGCGTGCGGCGGGATGGTGCCGGGATCGACGGGGACGGTGGTGGTCATGCGGGGACTCCCTGCTGGACGGGCGTGGTGACGGTGACGGGGGTCCGGACCCACGCGGTGCTGGCCGGCGCGGTCGGGTCGGTGTCGGGGTGGTCGGTCCGGGCGTGCGCGCCGCGGGACTCGCGCCGCGCCTCGGCGGCGCGGGCCGTGATGCGCGCCAGGTCGAGCAGCGCGCGGTCCTCGGCGGCCCGCACCCCGGTCGGGGCCGGGTCCGGCAGGGCGTCGAGCGTCCGCCGCGCCGCGGCGAGCCCGGCGGCGTCGCGCAGCAGCCCGACCCGCTCGGTCATCTCGGTCTGGACCACCCGGCGGACGTCGGTGACGTCGCGGGGGTGGGTCGCGCCTCCAGGCCGGTCACCGTGCACCGGACGGGAGGCGCGGTGTGCGCCCGCCACGTCGGTCCCGTCGTGCCCATCGGTCACCACGGGCGGGACGGTCACGACGGGCAGGTCGGCGTCGCCGCGGAGCCGGAGGTGCGCGGGGCGCGGCACGGCGACCGCGTCAGCGGCGCGGACCCCGAAGACGAGTCCCTCGAGCAGGGAGTTCGACGCGAGCCGGTTCGCACCGTGCACACCTGTGCAGGCGGTCTCGCCGACGGCGAGGAGGCCGGGCAGGCTCGTGCGCCCCTCGGCGTCCGTGACCACACCGCCCATCGCGTAGTGCGCGGCGGGCGCGACCGGGACGCCCTCGCGGGTCCAGTCGAACCCGGCGGCCCGTGTCGCGCGGGTCAGGCCGGGGAAACGGCGGACGAGGTGGTCGGGGTCGAGGCCCGTCGCGTCGAGGAGGACGGGCGCACCACCCTGCTCGCGGACCGCGGCCGCGATGCCGCGGGCGACGACGTCCCGCGGGGCGAGCTCGGCGTCCGGGTGCACGGCGGGCATGAAGCGGCGACCGGCCGCGTCCCGCAGGACGGCACCCTCGCCGCGGACGGCCTCGGAGACCAGACCACCGTCCGGCACGGCGAGGCGGGTCGGGTGGAACTGGACGAACTCCAGGTCCGCGACCACCGCGCCGGCACGCCACGCCGCGGCGACCCCGTCGCCCGTCGCGACGAGCGGGTTCGTGGTCTCCCGGTACAGGTGCCCGGCCCCGCCGGCGGCGAGCACGACGGCGTCGGCGTCGATGCGTCGGGGCTCGCCGAGCAGGTCGAGGACGTCGACCCCGACCACGGCGCCGTCCCGCAGCACGAGGTCGGTCAGGCAGGTGCGCTCGAGGATCGTGACGTGGCAGCGGTGCAGCGCGTCGACCAGGGTCCGCTCGACGGCGGCTCCCGTCGCGTCGCCGTCCGCGTGCAGGACGCGCCAGCGGCCGTGGGCGGCCTCGCGTCCGCGGGCGAGGTCGTCGCCGTACCGGTCGAGGCTGGCGGGGTCGGTGGTCCGGTCGAACGGCACCCCGAGCGCGAGCAGGTCGCGGACGCGGGCGGGGCCGTCGGCGCAGAGCACCGCGACGGCGTGCTCGTCGGCGCTGCCGGCGGCCGCGGCACGGGTGTCCTGCTCGTGCAGGGCGACACGGTCGTCGGCGCCGAGCGCGACGGCGATGCCGCCCTGGGCGTACGCGGTCGCGCCGTCACGGAGCGCACCCTTCGTCACGAGGGTGACGTCGTGGCGGGCGCTCGCGCGGACGGCGGCGGTGAGTCCGGCGATCCCGGATCCGACGATGACGACGTGCACGGTGCGGTGCCGTCCGTCAGCCGCGCGGCTTCGCGGCGAGCATGCGCTCGAGGGCGACCCGGGCGTCGGCCTGGACGTCGGCGGGGACGACGATCTCGTTGAGGACCTCGCCGCGGACGAGCGCCTCGAGGACCCACGCGAGGTAGCCCGGGTGGATGCGGTACATCGTCGAGCACGGGCACACGACGGGATCCAGGCAGAAGATCGTGTGCTGCGGGAACTCGGCGGCGAGCCGGTTCACCATGTTGATCTCGGTGCCGATCGCGAACGTCGTCGGCTCGGTCGCCGCGGCGACGGTCCGGCGGATCAGGTCGGTGCTGCCGGCGGCGTCGGCGGCGTCGACGACGGCCATCGGACACTCCGGGTGCACGATGACCTGCACGCCCGGGTGGTCCCGTCGTGCCTGCTCGATCTGGCCGACCGTGAAGCGACGGTGCACCGAGCAGAACCCGTGCCAGAGGACCACCTGCGCGTCCTGCAGCTCCTGGGCGGTGTTGCCGCCGAGGGGCTTGCGCGGGTTCCACATCGGCATCCGGTCGGTGCTGACGCCCATGGCCTTCGCGGTGTTGCGCCCGAGGTGCTGGTCCGGGAAGAAGAGCACGCGCTGCCCGCGCTCGAACGCCCACTCGAGCACCGTCGCCGCGTTCGAGCTCGTGCAGACGATGCCGCCGTGCCGGCCGCAGAACGCCTTGAGGTCGGCGGCGGAGTTCATGTACGTCACGGGGACGACCGGGACGCGGCCGTCGGCGTCCGGTTCGGTGCCGTAGACCTGCTCGAGCTCGGCCCAGGCCTGCTCGACGCTGTCGATGTCGGCCATGTCGGCCATCGAGCACCCGGCGGCGAGGTTCGGCATGATCACGCGCTGGTCGTCCCGCGCCAGGATGTCCGCCGTCTCCGCCATGAAGTGCACACCGCAGAAGACGATCGCCTCGGCGTCGGGCTTGGTCAGGGCGGCGTTCGCGAGCTGGAACGAGTCGCCGAGGAAGTCGGCGTGCCGGACGACCTCGTCGCGCTGGTAGAAGTGCCCGAGCACCACGACGCGGTCCCCCAGGGTCGCCTTCGCGCGCTCGATGCGGGCGTGCAGCTCATCGTCGCTGGCGGTCTTGTACTCCTCCGGGATCTGCCCCTGCCGCGGAGCACCCGTCGGGATGACGTCGGACATCGAGGAGCCCGGGCCGTAGCCGGGGCGCGCGTCGAAGTCCCACGTGGGCGCCGCGAGGTCGGGCGTGCACGTGCTGCCGTCGGCCCGGCCGTTGGAGATGAGCTCGATGGTGGTCGCGATGGACACGGTGCTTCCTTCAGTTCGGGGTGGCTAGTGGGTCGCGGCGGTGACGGTCGTCGCGGCGGTCGTCGGCGTGAGGGGGCCGTTGTCGGCGTACGCGAGGTCGGGGTTCGAACGGTAGAGCCTGGCCGGACGGTGCCGCCCGCCACTCGTCGTCTCGTCGGTGGGGAGCACCGCGTCGCCCTGCGCCACCTGGCGTCGGAAGTTCGCGGGGTCGAGCGCCCGCCCGAGCACGGCCTCGTACACACCGCGGAGCTCGGTCAGGGTGAAGCGGTCGCCGAGGAACGCCTGGGCGATCCGCGAGTACGACACCTTGGTGCGCAGGCGCCAGAGGGCGTACTCGACGATGCGGTCGTGGTCGAACGCGAGCGGCGGGTGCTCGTCGGCGAGGAACCACCGCACGTTCCAGTCGTCCGGCACCGAGCTCGCCTCGTCCGGGTGCACGAGGGCCCAGTACACGATCGACACGACCCGACTCGGGGAGCGGTCGACGTCACCGAAGGCGTAGAGCTGCTCGAGGTACCGCGGCTGCACGTTCGTCGTCTCGCGGAGGCGGGCGGCGGCGGAGTCCTCGAGCCCCTCGTCCGGACCGACCCAGCCGCCCGGCAGCGCCCACGAGCCCTCGTGCGGCTCGGCGACACGGCGCACGAGCGGCATCCAGAGCGCCGGTGCCCCGGTGTCTGGGTGCGGGCGCAGCGCCACGATCACGGTGGAGACCGCGACGCGGATGGCGGTGGGTGCGGGTTCAGGAGATAGTGTCATGGTGACTCGATGTGTTCGGGTTGCAGTGACACTATCACCGTTCACGCGATCGGAACACGGCGGAAATGCCGGAGGACGCATCGCGACCTACGTTCGGGTCCATGACGACGGTGACGAGGATGCACGCCGTGGTGTCGGGCACGGTCCAGGGGGTCGGGTTCCGGTACTGGACCGCACGGAAGGCCGACGGGCTCGAGCTCGTCGGGTACGCCAGGAACCTGTTCGACGGGACGGTGGAGGTCGAGGCGGAGGGGCCGTCGGCCGCGGTGGACGCGCTCATGGCGTTCATCCGGACCGGGCCGCCGTCGGCCACGGTGACGGACGTGTCGTTGCGGACGGTGGTGCCGCACGGCGACGGGGACGGGTTCGCGATCCTGCACTGATCGGGATCGTTCCTGCACTGATCGGGAATGTGGACGTCCGCTCAGGATGTTCCCCCGTCTGCACCCTCGGCGCCCCGCCCACGCCGTGACCCCGTCAGGAGCCCAGCATGACCCAGGCCGTCGATTCCGCACCCCGCACCGGGAGCGTCGTGCAGCCGTCCCCCGGCGAGACCCGACTCGTGATCGGGCTGCTGCTCGTATCGGCGTTCGTGGTGATCCTCAACGAGACGATCATGGGCGTCGCGCTCCCCCGGCTCATGGACGACCTCGGCATCAGTGCGGCGACCGGCCAGTGGCTCACCACGGGCTTCCTGCTCACCATGGCCGTGGTGATCCCGGTCACGGGCTTCCTGCTCCAGCGGTTCCACACCCGCCCGGTCTTCACCTGGGCGATGAGCCTGTTCGCCGCCGGGACGCTGATCGCCCTCGCCGCGACGGGCTTCCCGATGCTGCTCGTCGGCCGCATCGTGCAGGCCAGCGGCACGGCGATCATGATGCCGCTCCTCATGACGACGGTCCTGAACCTCGTCGAGCCCGCGCACCGCGGCCGGATCATGGGCAACATCTCGATCGTCATCTCGGTGGCACCCGCCGTCGGACCGACGATCTCCGGGCTCATCCTCAACGCGTTCTCGTGGCGCTGGCTGTTCGGCTTCGTCCTGCCGATCGCGATCGTCGCGCTCGTCCTCGGTGCCATGAAGGTGCGGAACGTCTCGACACCGCGGAAGGCGCCGCTCGACGTGCTCTCCGTGGTGCTGTCGGCCTTCGCGTTCGGCGGCATCGTGTTCGGCCTGTCGAGCCTCGGCGAGGCGGGGTCGACCGGTCCGCTCGTCCCCGTCGCGGCCCTGGTCGTCGGGGTCGTCGCCCTCGTGGTGTTCGTCCTGCGGCAGACCCGTCTGCAGCGCACCGACAGCGCCCTGCTCGACCTGCGGACCTTCCGGACGCGCGGCTTCACGATCCCGATCGTCGCGATGGGGCTGAGCTTCATGGCGATGTTCGGGACGCTCATCCTGCTGCCGATCTACCTCGAGCGCGTGCTCGGGCTCGAGGTCCTGCAGGTCGGGCTGCTCCTGCTCCCCGGTGGGCTGCTCATGGGCCTCCTGTCCCCCGTCGTCGGGCGGATCTACGACCGTCGCGGTCCGCGCGTGCTGTTGATCCCCGGCTCGATCATCATCAGCGCCGTGCTCTGGGCGCTCGCGACGGTCGGCGCGGACACGAGCGTGTGGTTCGTCCTCGGTGCGCACGTCGTGCTGAGCCTCGGCCTCGCCCTGACGTTCACGCCGCTGTTCACCGCGGCGCTCGGCGGGCTGCCGCAGCGCCTGTACTCGCACGGCAGCGCGGTGCTCGGCACCACGCAGCAGCTGGCCGGCGCAGCCGGAACGGCCCTGTTCGTGACGCTCCTGACGATCGGCGCCGCGTCGGCCGGTGCCGGGGCGGACGCCGAGGGCGTGCGCTCCGCGACGGCGTCCGGTGTCGCCACGGCGTTCCTCGTCGGGGCGGTGATCTCGCTCGCCGGGATCGCGACCTCGGCGCTCGTGCGTCGGCCGGACACCCCGGAGGGCGCACCCACGCCCGTCGTGCACTGAGGCCCGTCGGCGCGCACCGCGCCCCGGGTCGAACCACGTTCCCGACGTCGTGGTCCGCGGACACCGCTACCGCGCCGGGCACCCGCGTGGCATCGTGAGGGCATGCGGTCGACGGCGCGCGAGCTGAACTGGTCCGGCACGGTCACCTACTCGGCCCGGCGGGTGGAGCGGCCGCGCTCGATCGACGAGGCCGCCGAGATCGTCGCCCGGGAGTCCCGCGTCCACGGTCTCGGCACCCGGCACTCCTTCAACGACGTCGCCGACGCCCCCGGCGTGCTGCTCGACCTGTCGGACGTCCCCACCGACCTGGTCGTGGACACCGCCGCCGGCACCGCGACCATGGGCGCCGGCACCCGGTACGGCGTCGTCGCGCCCGAGCTCGACCGGGCCGGGGCCGCCCTGCACAACACCGGGTCACTCCCCCACATCTCCCTCGGCGGTGCCATCGCGACCGGGACGCACGGCTCCGGCACCGCCCTCGGCTCGCTGAGCACCGCCGTCCGCGCGTTCGAGCTGCTCGGTCCGGACGGGTCGCGGCGGACCGTGCGCCGTAGTGACCCCGACTTCGACGGCGCCGTGCTGCACCTCGGTCTCCTCGGCGTCGTCACCCGGGTCGAGGTCGACGTCGAACGGACCTACCGGATGCGCCAGGACTCCTACGGTCCGCTTCCATGGGACGTCTACGTCGCGAACGTCGCCGCTGTCCACGCGAGTGCGTACTCGGTGTGCGCCTACACGGTCTTCGGTGACGAGGTCGGCGAGGTCCTGCTGAAGTCGCGCGTCCCCGACGGTGCGGACGACGTCCCGGTCCCGGACGACCTCGTCGGCGCCCCACGGCTGCCCGGTCGCCCCGCGGACGGCCACCACACCGCCCGGGACGGATCCGTCGGCCCGTGGTGGGACCGGCTGCCGCACTTCCCGATCGACACCGTCCCGTCCCACGGCTCCGAGGTGCAGAGCGAACACTTCGTGCCGCTGCGGCTCGCGGCGCCCGCGCTGGACGCCGTCCGCACGATGGCCGCCCGCATCCAACCGCACCTGCACGTGTGCGAGCTCCGGACGATGGCCGCCGACCCGTTCTGGCTCAGCCCGACCCAGGGCGAGGACGTGCTCTGCATCGCCTTCACCTGGCAGAAGCACCCGGAGGCGGTCGCGGCCCTGCTCCCCGACCTCGAGGCGCTCCTCGCCCCGTTCGACGGCCGACCGCACTGGGGCAAGATGAGCTCCCTGGACGCGGAGACCGTCGAGCGCCTCTGGCCGCGGCTGCCCGACTTCCGCCGGCTGGCGGCCGCGGCGGACCCGCAGCGGACGTTCGCGTCCGCCTTCGGCGAGCGAGTGCTGCGGACCTGAACCGTGCCTCCAGTCCGGCCGTCGATCCCGATCACGTGAGCCGGGTGACCGTCTTCGTCTCGCCGTCCCAGTGACGCACGCCCGCCACGCCCAGCGCGTTCGGCAGCGGTGCCGAGCGCAGCGCGGCGACCGCCGCCCCGAGGTCGACGTCCCGGACCCGACGCGCGAAGGTGACGTGCGGCGACCACGCCCCGGGTGCCGAGGTGTCGACCGTTTCCCGCGTGGCTCGGTGCACGGCCGCGTGGAACGCCGCGAGCGCCGGACCGACCACGACCGCCCGGGCGAGCACCGACCGCCCGGGCCCCGCGGGGAAGAGCAGCACGCCGCCGAGCCGCAGCAGCGCGGGCGGGGTCGCGATCGCGTCCGGGACGGCGACGTCGTCGCCGGCGACCACCGTGACGTGCGGGTCGTTCGTGCCGGACCGTCCGAGGCTCGGCAGGTCGGCGAGGGTCAGGGCGTCCCACGCCGCTCGGACCGCTCGGTCGGCGTCGGGGGTGAGGACGAGTTCGATGCTGCGCACGGGACGAGTCAACCAACCCGCGGCCATGGGCGACTCCGTGCGCGGCGACCTGTGGAGAACCACGGGATGTAACACGACGGAACGGGATTGGCCCGGCGCCCCGACCGCCCGTCACACTCGAACGCACACCGCGGACCACCGCGACCCCACAGCACGGCCCACGAGGAGCACCCATGTCCGCAGCACCCGTCCTGCCCGAGAAGCCGAGGAGCAAGCGCCCGATCGGCTGGATCATCGCCGCCGCGGTGGTCGTCGTCGCGATCGTCGTCGCCGTCATCGTCGGTGCCGTCCGTTCCGGCGGTTCGGAAAGCACCGCCGCCGGCGGCGCGCAGAAGACCGTGACGATCGGTGTCGCCGACAAGTCGCTCGGCTACTGGAGCACGTACACGAAGCTGGCGAAGGACGAGCTCGGCGTGACCGTGAAGCTCACGAACTTCTCGGACTACTCGCTGCCGAACCCCGCGCTGAAGGACGGCCAGCTGGACATCAACCAGTTCCAGCACATCCAGTACCTGGCGGACTACAACGTCACGTCGGACGACGACCTGCAGCCCATCGGTTCGACCGCCGTCTACCCGCTGCCGCTCTACGCGACGGACTACACGAAGACGAGCGAGCTGCCGAAGGACGCCAAGGTCGCGATCCCGAACGACTCGATCAACCAGGCGCGGGCGCTCCTCATCCTGCAGTCCGCGAAGCTCCTCGAGCTGAAGGACGGCGGCTCCGCGTTCTCGACGACGACCGACATCACGTCGTCGAAGGTCGACGTCCAGCCGCTCGACGCCTCGCAGACCGCGAACGCCCTGCAGCAGGGCTCGGTCGCCGCGGCCGTCGTGAACAACAACTTCGCCACCGCGGCCAAGCTGCCGACGAGCGACATCATCTTCCAGGACGACCCCGCGAGCGCGAGCGCCGCCCCGTACGTCAACGTCTTCGCCGTGCGCGACGCCGACAAGGACAACAAGACCTACCTGGACCTGGCGAAGCTCTTCCAGGACTCGGCCGTGCAGAAGGCCTTCAAGCAGGACCTGCCCGAGGCGGTCGCCCGCGACGAGAGCGCCACGAAGCTGCAGGACGAGCTCGCGAAGGTCGAGCAGGACGCGAAGGCGGCCAAGCAGTAGTGCCGGTCCTCGTCGAACTCCGCGGCGTCTCGAAGCACTACCGTCGCGCCGACACCGGCGAGACCGTGGTGGCCGTCGAGGACGTCTCCCTGGACGTGCACCGGGGAGAGGTCCTCGGCGTCATCGGGTACTCCGGTGCCGGCAAGTCCACCCTGGTCCGGCTCGTCAACGCCCTGGAGCTGCCCTCGTCGGGCAGCGTCACGGTCGGCGGACAGGAGCTGACGGCGATCCCCGAGCGGGACCGCCGTCTGGCGCGTCGGAAGATCGGGATGATCTTCCAGCAGTTCAACCTCTTCCGGTCCCGCACGATCGCCGGCAACGTCGCGTACCCGCTCAAGGTCGCCGGTGTCGCGAAGGCCGAGCGGGACCGCCGCGTGGCCGAGCTGCTCGACTTCGTCGGGCTGCTCGAGCGTGCCCACGCCTACCCGGAGCAGCTCTCCGGCGGGCAGAAGCAGCGCGTCGGCATCGCCCGGGCGCTGGCCTCGAACCCCGAGCTGCTGCTCGCGGACGAGGCCACGAGTGCCCTCGACCCCGAGACCACGGCCGAGGTCCTCGCGCTCCTGCGCCGCGTCAACCGGGAACTCGGCGTGACGATCATCGTCATCACCCACGAGATGGACGCCGTCCGCCAGATCGCGGACCGGGTGGCCGTCATGGAGCAGGGCCGCGTGGTCGAGGTCGGCGACGTCTACGACGTGTTCGCGGACCCGCAGACCGGCGCCGCGCAGCGGTTCGTCCGGACCGCGCTGCACGACCGGCCCTCCGGCGAGCAGCTCGCCCGGCTCCGCGAGCACCACCGCGGGCGGCTCGTCACCGTGCGCATCACCGACGAGGTCGGCCTGCAGAACCGGATCGACGTCGCCTGGCGCGATGCCGGCGTCGGCGCCGAGCTCGTCTTCGGCGGCGTCGGTGAGATCCGCGAGCGCCGGATCGGGTCCCTGACCTACGAACTGACGGCGCCGGACCCGGCGGCCGTCGACCGGGCGGTCGGTGCGCTCCGCGCCGGGGGCATCACCGTCGACGAGGAGGTGGCAGCGTGAACGGCAACGGCTTCCAGAGCGTGATCGACACGTCCGACGTGTTCTTCGCCGCGATCCGCGACACCCTCGTGATGACGCTGGTGTCCCTCGTCGTCGCCGGGGTCATCGGCCTGGCACTCGGACTCGTCCTGTACGCCACCCGTCCGGGCAACCTGCTCGGCAACCGGACGGTCCACACGATCGTCAACGTGGTCGTGAACATCGTCCGACCGATCCCGTTCGTGATCTTCCTCGCGGCGATCGCGCCCCTGTCCCGCGTCGCCGTGCAGACCACGATCGGGGTCCCCGCGGTGACCTTCGCGATCTCCCTCGCGGCGTCGTTCGCGGTCGCCCGGATCGTCGAGCAGAACCTGCTCGCTGTCGACCCGGGTGTCGTCGAGGCCGCACGGGCCTCGGGCGCACACCCGGTGTCGATCCTGCTGACCGTGCTCATCCCGGAGGGCATCGGGCCGCTCATCCTCGGGTACACGTTCATCTTCGTGGGCATCGTCGACATGACCGCGCAGGGGGCGCTCATCGGCGGCGGCGGTCTCGGCGAGTACGCGATCGTGTACGGGTCGCAGCGGTACGACTGGTGGATCGTGTACGTGTCCGTCGCGGCGATCGTGGTCATCGTCCAGCTCGGACAGTTGGTCGGCAACCGGTTGGCGCGCGCCACGCTGCGTCGCTGACGCGACGCGACCACCCCACGGACGGGAGGCACGGTGCCGGCTGGCACCGTGCCTCCCGTCCGTCGTCGGTGCGGCAGACCGCCGGGCCGCGCGCCGAGCGGGCCACATCTGTCGCGCTCGGCGCGACCATCCGACGTTCCGTGCACGCTCGGCGCCCCGCACGCGGGGTGTCGTGCACGCTCGCGCGTCGATGCCCGAGCCGAGCGGCCGCGCGCCGAGCGGGCCACATCTGTCGCGCTCGGCGGGTCCACGCGACGTTCTGTTCACGCGCTGCGCCCCGCAGGCGGCGTGTCCTGCACGCGCGGCGCCCGCATGCAGGCACCCCCGGCGCTCCGCCGCGCGACGCCGCCGCGTGCGAGTGGTCTGCCCGTCAGGCGGCGGGAGCCTCGGGCACGGGGACCGCGCCGGTCGCGCCGAGGTGTTCGTAGTGCGCCCGGACCAGGATCGGCCGGTGGTCGGAGATGCCCGCGGGCAGGGTCTCCACGCCCGCGATGTGCAGGCCGACGCTCGTGGCGAAGTCGAAGTGGCCCGTGAACTTGCGGTAGCGCAGGTAGGTGGGCTGGTCGGACAGCGACAGCGCGAAGCCGTGTTCCTCGATCTTCCGGCGCAGGTTCGTCTGGAACCACGGGTAGTTGAAGTCGCCGACCATGATCGCCGGAGCCTCGTCCGACAGGTCGCGGACGAACTGGTGCGCGGCCTCGATCTGCTTGCGGCGCAGGGAGTTCGTGGCGGTGAGCGGCGAGGCGTGGAACGAGGCGACGATGACCTCGGTGTCCGCCTCGGTGTCGCGGAGGCGCATCGCGATGAGGCGCTCGTGCGCGGGCGCGAGGACCCGGTCGTGCAGGGACTTCTGCAGCGAGTGGATGCTGAAGTCCTCGACCTCGAACCGGTCGTCCCGCTTGTAGATCGCCAGACCGAGTCGGTTCGCCTTGGTGGAGGCCGCGAGCGAGAGCCCACCGACCTGCTGCGCGAGGTCGTTGCTGTCGCACTCCTGGACGCAGATGACGTCGGCGTCGGAGGCCTCTGCGAGGGCGGCGAGCTCGCCGTTGGCGGTGTGCTCGCGCAGGTTGTAGCTCACGACGCGCAGGGCCGTCGGCTCCACAGCCGCGTCGGCTGCGATCGATCCCTGCTGCTGTGGCCCGGCCATGCTGCCTTCCGTCCTGGGTGTCTCGGTCACCCTGCCGCGGTCACCGTACTCGGCTGTCGCGGACAGTTGCTGTGACCGTAGCGCACCCCGGGTTTCGCGCGTGTGACCGTGTCGGAAACGGATGACGGCGCGGCCCGGGGCCGCGCGCCGCACTCAGGCCCGCACGCCCGGCCCCGCATCGCGCGCGCCGCGCTCCGGCACGCCGGACCGGCCGCGCGCCGCGCTCAGGCACGCGCGCGCCGCGCGGGCCGGACGGTGTCGCCGGCGGTCCGGCTCATGAGCACGCCCTCCAGGCAGGCCACCGCGAGCAGCGCCGCGACCACCCAGAACGCCACGTGGTACGGCCCGGACCCGCCGAGACCGGCCGCCGCCCGGATCGCGACGGCGGCGACCGCGACGCCGAACCCGGCGGCGACCTGCTGCAGCGTCGACGACAGGGTGTTCGCCGGCGTCATGTCCGCCTGCTCGACGTCCGCGAACGCGATCGTGTTGTAGGCGGTGAACCCCACGGAGCGCGCGGCGCCGCTCACCACGAGCAGGAGCGCGAGGAGCCAGAACGGGGTGTCCTCGGTCATGAACACCATCGCGACGACCGTCAGCGCGGCGACGGCACTCGACACGACGATGACCGGCCGGTACCCGAACCACCGCAGGAACGGCGTCGTCATGGGCTTGATCCCGAGGTTGCCGACGAAGACCCAGAGCACGGCCGACCCCGCGAGGACGGCGCTCCACCCCCACGCGTCCTGGAACAGCAGCGGCAGGACGAACGGCACCGCCGAGACGGCCAGGCGGAACAGGCTGCCGCCTGCGTGCGAGACCCGGAAGGTCTCGAGCCGGAAGGACTCCAGCCCCATGATCGGGTGCGGCGCGCTGCGGAAGTGCCGGACGGCCTGCCAGGAGCACACCGCGCCGACGATCCCGGACACGACGACGGCGACCACGGGGATGTCGTCGAGCGCGAGCAGCGAGGCCATCACGACGAGGGCACCGAGGCCGAGGCACGCCAGCAGCGACCCGAACCAGTCGAACGGTACCCGTTCCGGCGCGCGCTCCTGCGGGACGAGGACGAGCGCCGCGACGAACGCGACGACGCCGAGGGGGATGTTGACGAGGAAGATCCAGTGCCAGCTCAAGGTGTCGACGAGCACCCCGCCGACGAAGGGCGCGACGATCGGTGCCGCGAGTGCCGGCCAGGTCAGGATCGCGATGGCGCGGACGAGCTGGTCCCGTCCGGCGCTCCGCAGGACCACCAGGCGGCCGACCGGCACCATGAGCGCCCCACCGAGGCCCTGCACGATGCGCCAGATCGTCAGGTCGACGAGTCCCGTCGCCATCGCGCACAGCCCGGAGGCGACCGTGAAGAGCACGATCGCGCCCGCGAAGACCGTGCGGGACCCGATCCGGTCCGTGAGCCACCCGCTGACCGGGATGAACACCGCGAGGGTGACGAGGTACGCCGTGATCGCGACGCCGACGGCCGCGGAGTCGACCCCGAGGTCCCGTCCCATCGCCGGCGCAGCGGTCGCGAGGATCGTCCCGTCCAGGAGCTCCATGAAGTAGGTGCCGGCGACGAGCACCGCCACCGCCGTGCTCCCCCGCCGTCGGGTCGTCGTCATCGTCGTCATGTCGCCTCGAATGCTATGCCCGCTCGGTTTCCGCCACACCCGGGATGGTTCTGCACCGCACAATGGGGAGGACGACGACGTTGCCCGGCGGCGCCTCCCCCGTGGACGGTGGGACCACCGCGACCAGCAGGAGGACCGATGGCCACCACCCCCGACCGCCCGGCCGCACCGGAGCACGAGGACGCCGCCGACCGCCCCGCCACCGTGACCGACAAGGGCGCACCCGATCCGGCGGCACCGGCCCGCCCCCACGTGCTCGACCACGCGCACCTGCCCGTCATGACCCTCCGCGACTCCGCCCTGGCGCACAACACCGCCGTCATGCAGGCTTACGTCGACCGCCACGGCCTGCTGCTCGCCCCGCACATGAAGACCCACATGGCGCCAGCCCTGGTCGAGCGGCAGCTCCGCGCCGGCGCGTGGGGCGTCACGGTCGCCTCCGTGCAGCAGGCGATGGTGGCGTGGGCACACGGGGTGCGGCGGGTCCTCGTCGCGAACGAGGTGCTCGACCCGGCGGGCCTCGACTGGCTCGCCACCCGCGGCGAGGCCACCGACGCGAGCACCGGCACGGACGCGAGCACCGACGCACCGGCGGCGACCGCACCGACACCCGTCGACGTCCTCTGCAACGTCGACTCGCTCGCCGGCGTCGCCGCCGCCTCCGCCGCGCAGGCACGCACCGGCGGCACGGTCCACGTCCTGGTCGAGGTCGGCTTCCCCGGTGGCCGCACGGGCGTCCGCTCCCCCGCCGAGGCCCGCACCGTCGCACAGGCGGCCGTCGACGCGGGCCTGGTCCTCCGGGGCGTCACCGGGTACGAGGGCGGCCTGCTCGACGTCGACACCGCCCGATGCTGGGTCGCCGGCGTCGCCGCCGTCGCCGCCAACCTCCGCCCGCTCGTCCACACCGACCGGATGCTCCTCAGCATGGGCGGCAGCGCCTGGTTCGACGGCGTGGTCGACGCGCTCGCGGACCGGCCCGCCGACGTCGACGTGCTGCTCCGCTCCGGCGCGTACCTGACCCACGACGACGGCTTCTACGCCGAGCGCACGCCCTTCGGCCGCCGCCCCGAGGAGGGCTCCCTCCGCCCGGCGATCGAGGTCTGGGGCCGCGTCACCTCGTGCCCGGAACCGGGTCGCGCCTTCGTCGCGATCGGCAAGCGCGACGTCTCCTTCGACGAGGGCCTGCCCGTCGTGCGGGGGATCCGGCCTGGAGGCACGGCGCACGACCCGCAGGTCGTCCCGCCACCCGGGGCGGTCACCGTGGTGCGCCTGGACGACCAGCACTGCTACCTCGCGCTGACGGACGACGCACCCCGGCTCACGCCGGGCGACGTCGTCGTGCTCGGGGTCTCGCACCCGTGCACGGTGTTCGACAAGTGGCGTCAGGTGCGGATCCTCGACGACGACGACACCGTCGTGCAGACGATCGGGACGTGGTTCTGATGACCGCGGAGGTGCCGGCCCGGAACGCCGCGCTGTCGCTCCGCCGCGGGCTGCGGCTGCTCGAGCACGTCGCGGACCGGACCCGGGGCGGCGCCGCGTCGGTGTCCCTGACCGAGCTCGCGGCGGAGCTCGGCACGGCGAAGTCGACCGTGCTGCGACTGACGGCCCCGATGCTCGAGACCGACCTGCTCCGCCGGACGCCCGAGGCCGGCTTCACGCTCGGGCTCGGGGCGCTGCTCCTCGGCCAGAGCTACCTGGAGGGCATCGATCTCCGCGCCGCCGCGGCACCGTTCCTCCGCCGGACGGCCGAGGCCACCGGGCTCACCTGCCACCTGGTCGTCCCGGACGGCACCGACATCGTCTACGTCGACAAGGTCGAGACCCGGGGCACCGTCCGGATGGGGTCGCGGATCGGGAACCGCCTGCCGATGCGGAACACGGCCTCGGGCAAGGCGATCGTGGCGTTCGGCGAGCCCGAGCTCCTGGCAGAGGTCCTGGCCGTACCGGCCGTCGCGATGACCGACCAGACGATCACGGACGACGACCGCTGGCGGCAGGAGGTCGAGCGGACCCGCGCGCGCGGCTACGGCATCGACGACCGCGAGAACGAACCGGGCATCCGCTGCGTCGCCGCGCCCGTGCTCGACCACGCGAACCAGGTCGTCGGGGCGATGAGCATCTCCGGGCTGGCCTCCCGCTTCCCCGCCGCGGCCGTCCGGGAGCTCGGCGAGGGCGTCGTCCGGACCGCACTCGAGGTGTCGGTGGCGCTCGGGTCGTCCTCCGCCGGACTGGCCCTCGCCCGCACCGCCGCGACCGCCGGCGGCGTCCGGTGACCGAGCCGACCGGCGCCGTGGTCACCGTCGGCGAGACGATGCTCCTGCTCAGCGGAACCGAGCCCGGCGAGGTCGCCGAGCTCGAGCACCTCCGGGTCGACACCGGCGGCGCCGAGAGCAACGTCGCGATCGGACTCGTCCGGGCCGGTGTCCCCGCGACGTGGGTCGGTCGGGTCGGCGCGGACCCGGCCGGCGACCGCGTGCTCCGCGACGTCCGCTCAGCCGGGGTCGACGTCGTCCCCGTGGTCGACCCCGACCGCTCGACGGGCCTCATGGTCAAGGAGCGCCTGCACGACGGCCGCACGCGGGTGACCTACCACCGACGGCACTCCGCGGCGTCGGCCCTCGTGCCGGAGGACGTCCCCGCCGGACTCGTCGAACGCGCGGCCGCGGTGCACCTGACCGGCATCACGCTCGCCCTGTCCGACACCGCGCGGGCGACCGTCCATGCCGTCCTCGACCGCGCCGACGCCGCCGGGGTGCCGGTGTCGTTCGACGTCAACCACCGGGCGAAGCTCGTCGACGCGTCGACCGCCCGGGGGGTCTACCGTCCGGTCGCCGAGCGCGCCGACGTCCTGTTCGCCGGTGACGACGAGGCCCGCCTGCTCCTGGGCCTCGGCGACGACGAGGGCACCGACGAGGACCTCGCCCACGCGCTCGCCGCCGTGTCGCGGGGCCCCGCGGTCGTGAAGGCCGGGTCGCGCGGGGCCGTCGCGGTCGTCGACGGCCGGACCCTGCTTCGCCCGGCCACACCCGTGCGGGTCGTCGACCCGGTCGGTGCCGGGGACGCGTTCGTCGCCGCCTGGCTCGCCGCGACGCTGACCGGGGCACCGCCGGAGACCGCGCTGGACCGGGCCGCCGACGCCGGGGCGCTCGCGTGCACGGTCGCGGGCGACTGGCGCCGACCCGACCCCGCCGCACTGCACCGCCCGGGCACGCCGGACACCGCCGACGTCCACGACCGCGTCGACCGCTGACACCGCACGACCCCACCACACGACCGCACCGCAGACCACGAGCCGCGACCACCAGGAGCCCGCATGACCGACACCGCCCCGCACCCCCGCCACCGGCACGCCGCGGGCCCCGCCGTCGCGATCCTCCGTGGCGGGACGGGCGAGCACGTCGAGGCCGTCGTCACGACCCTCGTCGAGGCCGGGGTCCGCGCGGTCGAGCTGACGACGAACACCCCGGGCTGGCGCGAGGGCATCGCCCGGACCGTCGAGCGCCACGGCAGCGGCGTCGCGGTCGGCGTCGGCACCGTGATGGAGCCCGGACAGGTCGACGAGGCGGCCGCCCTCGGCGCGACCTTCGCGGTCAGCCCGCACACCGACCCCGCGATCGGCGAGCGGGCCCACGCACTCGGACTCGGCTGGTACCCGGGCGCCGCGACGCCGAGCGAGATCGTCCGCGCGTGGCAGCTCGGCGCCCGTGCGGTGAAGGTCTTCCCCGCGGCGCAGCTCGGCGGACCGGCGTTCCTGCGCCAGGTGCTCGCCCCGCTCGACTTCGTCGACGTCGTCCCGACGGGCGGCATCGGCATCGACGACGTCCGCGACTACCTGGCGGCGGGTGCGGTCGCCGTCGGGCTCGGGTCCCCGCTCGTCGGCGACGCGCTCGTCACCGGCGACCTGGCGTCGCTGCGGGAGCGCGCGACCCGGCTCGTCGCGGAGACGACACGGTGACCGCGGCACCCCAGGGCGCTTTCCCGGTGCTCCTCCGCGGTGGCGCCGTGGTCGGTCCGGACGGCCCGGTCCGCGCGGACGTGCTCGTCCGGGACGGCCGGATCGCGTCCGTCGGGCCGGCGGTGCGCCCACCGTCGGACGCCGTCACGGTGGACTGCGGCGAGCGCCTCGTCCTGCCCGGCTTCGTCGACGCGCACTCCCACGCCGGTTCACGCGCCTTCGACGAGGACGTCCAGGAGACCCTGCTGCGCCAGGGCGTCACGACGATCGTCACGGGCCAGGACGGCGTCGGCCCGGCACCGGGCGACGGGACGTGGGCGGACCGGTACTTCGCGGCGATCGACGGCCCGCACCCGCGGTACCGGGGCGGCGGGACGGCGGCGCTCCTGTCGACGTACGACGGCACCACCCCCGTGAACGTGGCGACGCTCGTGCCGGCCGGGACGGTCCGGCACGAGGTGATCGGCGACGAGGACCGTCCGGCGACCCCGGACGAGACCGCACGGATGCGGGCGCTCGTGCGCACCGGGCTCGCGGAGGGGGCGGTGGGGCTCGCGAGCGGCCTCGACTACGTGCCGGGGGTCTCCGCCGACACCGACGAACTCGCCGCGCTGTGCGCCGAGGTCGCGGCGGTGGACGGGCTCTACGTGACCCACATGCGCGGTGGGTACGAGGCGAACGTCCGGACCGGGCTCGACGAGGTCGCCGCGATCGTCCGCGCCTCCGGCGTCCGGGCGCACGTGTCGCACCTGCACGGGCCGGTGCCGACGGTCCTCGGGGCGCTCGACGACCTGGCGGCCGCGGGCGTACCGCTGTCCTTCGACGCCTACCCGTACTCGCGGGGCTGCACGATCCTGTCGATGCTGCTCCTGCCGTCGTCCCTGGCCCGTCCCGGCAGCGAGGACCTCGCCCGCGCGGTCGCCGACCCCGAGGGCCGCGAGCGGGTGCGGGCCGCCGCACTCGAGCGGGTGACGGGTCGCGCCGACCTCGGCCCGGGGTGGGCGGGGCAGGTGACGCTGTCGCACGTGCCGTCCGCCGCGCACCACGGACTGCAGGGCCGGACGCTCGCGCAGGCCGCAGCGGACACCGGGGCGGAACCGGTCGACCTGGCGCTCGACGTGCTGCTCGCGTCCGCGCTGCAGGTGACCGTGGTGATGCGGGTCCCGGAGCCGCGCACGCCCGAGCAGCTCGCGCCGCTCTTCCGCCACCCGGGGCACACGGCCGGGTCGGACGGCATCCACGTCGGCACCCACCCGCACCCGCGCGCGGCCGGCACGTTCGCGCGGTACCTCGGCGACTTCGCCCGGCCCGGGCTGCTCACGTGGGACGAGGCGCAGCGGCACCTCGCGACGACGGCGGTCGGGCTGCACGGGCTCGGCGACCGCGGCGTGGTCCGGGCCGGCGCGGTCGCGGACCTCGTCGTGGTCGACCCCGAGCGGGTCACGTCCCGGGCGACCTACGCGGCGCCGACGCTGCGGGCCGAGGGCATCGACGACGTCCTCGTCGCCGGGGTCCCGGTGCTCGCCGCCGGTCGCACGACGCACGCGACCCCCGGCGTCGGGCTCCGTCGCGCACGCTGAGCGCGGGGAACGGACCGCCGCCGGGGGTGGTGGGTGAGGACCTGCTCAGTCCTGGCGGTCGGGCAGCACGGCGACGACGTCGATCTCGACGAGGATCCCGGCGAGGTGCGACTGCACGGTGGTCCGCACCGGGTACGGCTCGGAGAAGTGCTTCGCGTACTCCTCGTTGAAGGCCGGGAAGTCCCGGTCCGAGTGCTCGAGGTGCACGGTGGACTTCACGACGTCGTCCAGGGTCGCGCCGTGCTCGGCGAGGACCGCGGCCACGTTCGCCAGCACCTGCGCGGTCTGCCCGGCGACGTCGTCGGCCATCGCCCCGGTGGCGGGGTCCTGCGGGCCGAAGCCCGCGCTGTACAGGAAGCCGTTCGCGACGATGCCCTGGCTGTACGGGCCGGCGGGCTTCGGGGCGTTGTCGGTCACGATGGCGGTCTTCGGCACGGGGCCTCCTCGGTTCGGTCCAGCGGGTCGCCACCAGGGTAGGGGTGCCGACGTCGCCGGGACCGGCCACGGGGCGGAGCCGTTCCGGTGCGCACAACGCGGGGCGTGCCTCCCGGCCGTGCCCGGCGACCGACCACCCGCGTGACGTGCGCGTGGCACGCGGGGGTCCAGGAACGGACGGCTACTCTCGGGACGTGCCCACCCTGATGCCCGGACATCGCGGAGCGGGCCGGTGAGCCGGTACGACGGCGTCGTCGCCGGCACCCTCGCGAACGGTCGACGTCGTCTCGTCGACCTCGCCACCGCGATGCCCGCCTGGGCCGCGGTCCTGCTCGTGTGGACCGGTGGCCGGGTCGTCTCCACGTTCTGGCTCGCGCTCGCCTACCCGTTGATGGGGCGGGCGATGCCGGACAACGCGGTGTGGGGCAACGGGCACGGGTTCCTGGCGTTCCTGACCGCGTGGGACGGGCAGTACTACGAGCAGATCTCGGTGCACGGGTACCCGACGACGCTGCCGCTCGACGCCGGTGGGCACGTGGCGCAGAACTCGTGGGCGTTCCTGCCCGCGTTCCCGTTCGCGATCCGGGCGCTGACCGCCTCGACGGGGCTGCCGTTCGAGGTCGGGGCGCCGCTCGTCGCCCTGCTCGCCGGGCTCGTCGCCGCGTTCCTGCTGCACCGGCTCGTCGCCGACCACGCCGGGCACGCCGCCGGGATGTGGGCCGTCTTCTTCTTCACGTGCGGGCCGCTGTCGTTCCTGCTGCAGGTCGGCTACGCCGAGAGCACGTTCCTCGCACTGACCTTCGGGGCGCTGCTCGCGCTCGAGCGTCGGCGGTACGGGCTGCTCGCGCTGCTCGGCGTCGTCGCGGCGTTCACCCGGCCGGGGGCGTTGGCGATCCCGCTCGTGCTCGGGGTCGTCGCCCTGGTCCGGTGGATCCGCGCACGTCGGGCCGCAGCCGGCACCGGGTTGCGGTCGCTCGACGCGTTCCCCGTCGCGGAGCGGGTCCGGGTCGTCGCTGCAGGGGCCGTGATGGCCGCAGCCGGGGTCGCGTGGCCCGTGATCGCGTCGCACGTGACCGGTCGGCCGGACGCGTACCTCGAGACCGAGATGTCCTGGTGGGTGAACTTCATCGGTCGGGTCGACTTCGTGCCGATGACGCCGTGGTTCCTCATCGCCCTGCGCTGGATCGGCGTCGGCGGGGTGTTCATCGTCGTGTTCCTGCTCGTGGCGTACCCCGTGTGGCTCCTGCGTCGCTCGACCCGGAAGCTCGGGCAGACGACGGTGCTGTACTCGGCGGCGTACGCGCTGTACATCTTCGCGGTGTCGTTGCCGATGGCCTCGACGCCCCGGTTGCTCATGCCGCTCGCGCCGTTGTTCGGCTCGCCGGAGCTCGTCGCGCGGCCCTGGATGCGGTGGACGTTCGTGAGCTGCGCGCTCCTCGGGCAGCCGGTGCTCGTCGCCGTGCTGTGGCTGCTCGGCCCGCCCTGACCCAGCCCAGCCTGACCCGCCCAGGCCGCAGAACGCAACGTGGGCGGTTTCTCGCAGCGACATACCGCTGCGAGGAACCGCCCCGTTTGCGTTTTGCGAGCCAGCGAGCCAGAGCCAGCCGGCCCGCCAGCGGCCTAGAGCTCGACCGTCCCGTGGTCGCCCGTGTCCGGCTGGCTCTGCTTGCCGAGCGCGGCCTTCAGCGTCTGCACGAGGCTCCCCACCGGCCCGGTGTCCTGCGTCCAGTACTCGACCGAGTCCCCCTCGACCGTGAGCAGCCGGATCGTGGGGTCCTGCCGTCCCTCCGGGAACCAGGCCTCGGCGAAGGGCGACCACAGCTCGTCGATGACGCTCTCGTCGCGGGTCACCGTGGCACGTCCGGCGATCGAGAGGTACCCGCCCTGCGACTCGATCGCCACGTTCACGTGCGGGTTGCGGGCGATGTCGGTCACCTTCTCGCTGCCGTCCTGCACGAGGAACCGCAGCGTCCCGTTGAACGCCTTGTCCTGCACGGCGAGGGGCCGTGCGTGCAGCTGACCGTCGTCGCTGACGGTCGTGAGCAGGGCGGTGCGTGCTCCGTGGACGATGTCCGAGATGGCGGCGCGCTGGTCTGCCTGCGTGTCGGTCATGATGCTCCTGTTCGTCGTGCGCCCCGTTGTGCTCGACGTCCGGCCGGGCAGTCCCGGGCGCGTTCCGTTCGGACCAGTCTGCCCCTCGACGCTGGACGCGTCCGACCCGGCCTGGAGGCACGTGGCAGCACCCGCCGCACGGTCGCGTCCCCGGGCGCGCACCACCGCGGCCGGCGGCAGCGCCGACGCTCAGACGGCGGGTTCGCGGATCGTGGTCTCGACGTCGACGACCTGCGGCACGCGCGGCATCGACGCGAAGCCGAACGCCACGGGCGGGTCGAGCGGGGCGAGCGTCCCGAGCGGCTCCCCTGCCCAGGTCCCCGACACCGCGGTGACGTCGTGGGCCCCGGTCACGCCGTAGTACTCGCGGCGGCCGTTGCCCGCCGAGCCGGCCGTGCCGGACCCCGGCGAGACGAGCCGTGCGACGGGGTCGATCGCGGCGAGCCACCGGGGGTCGCGGGCGATCGGCTTCGGGACGATGCGCAGGACCCGGCCGAGCGGTGAGATCCCGCCGACGTCGATGGTCGCCTGCAGCGGTCCGGCGTCGAGCTCGAGGCCGCGCGCCGTCCGCCGGGCACGGACGTCGACGACCGAGACGGTGTCGAACCGGTAGGTGCCGGACACGTACGCGGCGACGATCTCGTCCGGCGCGAGCAGCACGCTCGACCCGTCGGCGAGCTCGAGGAACACGTCCGTGAACGACCCGAACGGCGAGCGGTCCCACATGCCGACCACGATCCGCACGCCGGAGGTCGTCCCGGCGCCGAGGATCCGGCCGCGGAAGCGTCGTTCGGTGGTCCCGTTCGGTCGCAGCATGGCGCCGACCGTACCCGCGCTGACCGTGAGCCGACGTGACGGACGCGCCCCGTGCCTCCAGTCCGGCGCAGCCCGCGGTCCGCGGTCCGCAGCCGGCGACCGCGTGCCTACGGGACCGGGACGGGCTCCGCCAGGAGCTCGCGCACCCGCGGGGCGACCCGCGTGCCGTAGAGCTCGATGGACCGCATCATGTCCTCGTGCGGCAGGCGACCCGTCGCGTACCGCATGTCGAAACGCGAGACGCCGAGGATCCGCATGTTCCGCGCGATCTTGCGCGCGACCGTCTCGGGCGACCCGACGTACAGCGACCCGCCGGCGGACAGCCCTGCCTGGTACTGCGCGAGGTCGAGGGGCGGCCAGCCGCGCTCCCGACCGAGGCGGTCGGTGACGGCCTTGTGGTACGGCCAGTAGCGCTCGGCGGCCTCCTCGTCGGTCGCGGCGACGAACCCGGGCGAGTGCATCGCGATCGGCTGCTGCGGGAGCTCGAGCTGCGTGAGCGCCTGGCGGTACAGGCGGGAGAACGGTGCGAACTGCGCGGGCTGCCCGCCGATGATCGCGAGGAACAGCGGCAGCCCGTACGAGGCCGCACGGATGACGGACTGCGGGGAGCCACCGACGCCGATCCACGTCGGGATCGGACCGTGCTCGAGCTTCGGGAAGACGTCCTGGTCGGTCAGGGGCGCACGCTTCGTGCCGCTCCAGGTGACCTTGTCGCCGCCGCGCAGGGCGTTCCAGAGCTGGAGCTTCTCCTCGAAGAGGACCTCGTAGTCGCTCAGCTCGTAGCCGAACAGCGGGAACGACTCGGTGAACGAGCCGCGGCCCAGGATGACCTCGGCGCGACCGTCCGAGATCGCGTCGACGGTGGCGAAGCGCTCGTAGACGCGCACGGGGTCGTCGCTCGACAGCACGGTGACGGCGCTGCCCATGCGGATGCGCTCGGTGCGCGCGGCGATCGCGGCGAGGACGACCTCGGGGGCGCTGACCGCGTAGTCCTCGCGGTGGTGCTCCCCGACGCCGATGAAGTCGATGCCGACCTGGTCGGCGAGGACGGCCTCGTCCACGACCTCGCGGAGGCTCTGCGCCTGGCTCCGGACGGTCCCGTCGAGCCGCTCGGTGACGTCGCCGAAGGTGTCGAGGCCGAGCTGCACCGGGCCGATGCGCTCGGGTGCGGGCGGCGGGACGTCCGAGGGACGGTCGGTTCCGAATGCGTTGCTCATGGCGCGCCTCCTGATCGATGCGTTTGCATGAATATAGCACAGCGCTCGGTCGTCGGCCAGACCCCGCGGGTACCGTCCCGCGCATGCCGAACATCCCCGACCAGACCGGCCGCCGCATCGTCGTGACCGGTGCGAACAGCGGCACCGGCAAGGAGACCGCGAAGCGCCTGGCCGCCGCCGGCGCCAGTGTCGTCCTGGCGGTGCGGACCCCCGCGAAGGGCGAGGACGCAGCAGCCGACATCCGCCGCGAGCACCCCGCGGCCGACCTCGAGGTGCGCGAGCTCGACCTGGCGGACCTGTCCAGCGTCCGCCGTTTCGCGGACGGGATCGCCGCGGACGAGCGGCCCCTCGACGTGCTCGTCAACAACGCCGGGGTGATGGCGCCGCCCGAGCGCTTCGAGACGGCGGACGGGTTCGAGCTGCAGTTCGGCACGAACTTCCTCGGCCCGTTCGCGCTCACGAACCTGCTCCTGCCGACCTTGCTGCGCGCGGGCGGCGGCGCAGGCGCAGGCGCAGGCGCAGGCGGTGCGGGCGACGCCGGTGGCGGTGTCCCCCGCGTCGCGACGATGTCGAGCCTCGCCGCGATCCCCGGACGCATCCGCTTCGACGACCTGCAGTGGCACCGCGGCTACAACCCGTGGCGCGCCTACGCCCAGTCGAAGCTCGCCGACCTGCTCCTCGCGCTGCACCTGCACCGCCTGACGGTCGAGCGCGACTGGTCGCTCGTGAGCACCGCCGCCCACCCGGGCTACACGCGCACGAACCTGCAGTCCGCGGGACGGTCGCTCGGGCGCTCCCGGCCGGTGCGGTCGAGCGACCGTGCGCTGCCGTTCACGCAGGCCGTCGAGCAGGGCGCCGAGCCGCTGCTGTACGCCGCGGTCGGACCGGCAGCGGTGGGCGGGGCCTACTACGGGCCGAACGGACCGGCGGGCCTGACCGGTCCGACCACGACGGTCACCGTGCCGCGGAGCGCGCGGAGCGCGGATCTGGCGCGGTCCCTGTGGGCGGTCGCAGAGGACCTCACCGGGACGCAGGCGCCCGCCTGACCCCGGGCCGCCGGTCCGGCGGCTGGTCGAGCGGCCGGTCGTCGGTCCGGCGGGTGGCCGGCTCGCCGGCCTGGAGGCGCGGTGCCGCTGGCGTCCCGCCGGCGTCAGAACCGCAGGCGGTCGCGGGCGAACGACTCGATGACCGAGGCCTCGATCGCCCGCTGCCCGCGCGCCGTCGGGTGCACGTCGTCGGACTGCATCCAGTCGGCGTGCCCGCGGAGGGGATCGCCGATGTCGACGTAGGTCCCGCCGTCCTTCCGGGCGGCCCGGTGCATCGCGTGCGAGATCTTCGCGAGCTGCGCCGGCGGGGCCTGCTCGTTCCAGATCGCGCTGAGCCCGACGACCCGGGCCTCGGGCAGCAGCCGGTGCACCTCGGCCACGAGCTGGTCGGTCTGGCTCTTCACGACGGCGTCGTCCTCGCCGAGGTCGTTCGAGCTCGCCTGGATGAACACGACCTGCGGCCGCTCGTCCACGGCACGTCGGACGAGGGTCGGGTAGGCACTCGCGCACTCATCGGCGTCGCCCTCGGCCACGACCCCGGCGCCGTCGCACGAGAAGTTCGTCAGCTGCCACCGCTCGGTCCGGGCGAGGAGCGAGGGCCACGCCTGCTCCGGCGTCAGGCCGTGCCCGGCGGTGATCGAGTCGCCGATCACGACGATGCGCTCCCCCGGCGCGTGGTCCCACGCCCGGGTGGTCGCACTCGGGTGCGGGGTGGCCGGGGCTGCCGCCGAGGTGCTCTCCGTGCACCCGGCGAGGAGGCCCGCGGCGACCACCGCGGTCAGCGCGACGAGCACCGTGCGGCGTCGTGCGGGAGCGGGGCGTACGGATCGGGTCACGAGCCGTGACCGTACGCCGTCCCCGGACAGTGGGACCGCCCCGGTCGCTGCCGGTCCCCACAGGGTCCGCGCCCCGCCAGGCGACCGTTCCGCGCGTGGGATGCCGTTCCGCGCGTCGAAGGCCGTTCCGCGCATGGGAGACCGCCCCTTCCGCCACGCCACGCGCGGATCGGCTTCCCATGGCACGCGCGATGGGCAGGAACGCGCGGGGCAGGCCGCCCCGGGTCAGGCGCGGTGGAGCTCCACCGAGCCGTCGAGCCGCCCCGGCCGCTCGAGCCGCGCGTGCTGCAGCACGGTCCGGTCCCGCCCGACGGCAGCGGCCACGATGGACAGCGTCGCGACGTGCCCGTCCGGCTCGACGGCGTCGCGGAGGATCGCGTCCGGGTCGTCCGACGGCAGCGCCGCCGACTCGGCGAGGAGCCCGAACCACCCGCTCCACCCGTCGCCGGCGTCCGTCCCGGCGTCGGCGGTGCGGAGTTCGTCGAACGGGCCGAGCACCGGCGGCGCGGTGGGTGCGGGTGCGGCGCGGAAGGCGTCGAGCCACCGGCCGATCCGGGGCGCGGCGGGGTCGTCGGGCGCCCCGTGGGTGACCATGTGCACGCCGGGGCCGAGGTCGGTCGTCCGGACCGCCTCGCCGTCCCAGGTCGACACCGTGACCCCGTCGGCCGTGGCACGGACGAGGTTGAACGCCCGAGTGGTCGGCAGCTGCCCGTCGGCGCCGGGCAGCACCCCGTCGACGGCGTCGAGCGGGACGACGCCCCGGGTCGTCCACGTGCCGTCGGTGCTCGGCACGGGCTCCGCGCGGTTGAGCACGACCGCGAGCCCGGCGGTGTCGGACGCCGCGAGCCACGCGCCTCCGGCCGACCGGTCGCGCACGCCGCGCACCGATGGGTCGCGCTCCGGCCACCACGCGGCCGGCGGGTCCCACGGCCGGTCGGGGGACTCGTCCCGCAGGGCGAGCACGGTGACGGGCCACTCGCCCGCGGGGTCGACGCGGACGACGACGGTGCACATGGGGTCGATCCTCGCACGACCGTCCGGGTAGCGTGACCGGCGTGGATGCTGCAGCAGCTCGCCGTCTGACCGTCGTCGTCGGGATCACGGGCGGGATCGCCGCCTACAAGGCCGTTGGGGTCGTGCGGGACCTCGTCAAGCGCGGGCACGACGTGCACGTCGTCCCGACCGAGGGCGCGCTCCGTTTCGTCGGCCTGCCCACGCTCGAGGCCCTGAGCCGCAACCCCGTGACCACGAGCGTGTGGGACGACGTGTCCGAGGTGCGCCACGTGGCCCTCGGCCGGCGCGCGGACCTCGTCGTGGTCGCACCGGCCACGGCGGACTCGATCGCCCGGATGGCCGCCGGGCTCGCCGGGGACCTGCTCGGCACGACCTTGCTCGCGACCGAGGCCCCCGTGGTCCTCGCCCCCGCGATGCACCCGCAGATGTGGGATCACCCGGCGACCGTGGCGAACATCCGGACCCTCGAGGGTCGCGGCGTGCACCTGGTCGGACCGGTCGTCGGGGCCCTCACGGGCGACGACGCCGGCATCGGCCGGATGGCGGAGCCCGAGGAGATCGTCCGCGCGGCGCTCGCGGTCGTCGCCGAGCCCGGAATCGGGAGCACGACCGGAACCAGCACCGGAACCGGAACCGGAACCGGAACCGGGACCGGGAGCAGGACCGGAACCAGCACCGAGCCCGGCCACACGACCGACGCGGGCCGGTCCGCCGGACGTGGGGCGAGCCTCCAGGCCGGTCCCGGTCCCGGTGCCCGCGGCGAGCAGGGCGACCTCGCCGGCGTCCGCGTGGTCGTGAGCGCCGGCGGCACGCGCGAGCCCTTCGACCCCGTCCGCTTCGTCGGGAACCGGTCGAGCGGCCGCCAGGGCGTCGCGATCGCGGCGGACGCGGCCCGCCGCGGCGCCGTCGTGACCCTCGTCGCCGCGAACGTGGACGGCGGACTCACCGCTGGACTGGACGCGACGGTGGTGCCGGTCGGCTCCGCGCAGGAGCTCGCCGACGCCGTGCACGCGGCGGCGGCCGAGGCGGACGTCGTCGTGATGACGGCCGCGGTGGCGGACTACCGGCCGGCCGAGGTCCGCGAGGCGAAGCTCAAGAAGGACGACCAGGGCGACCGGATGATGCTCGAGCTGGTGCGGAACCCGGACGTGTTGGCCGATCTGGTGGCCGCGCGGCGGACCGGCCAGATCATCGTCGGGTTCGCGGCCGAGACCGAGCCCGACCGCGAGGCCCGGCTCGCCCTGGGCCGCGCGAAGATCGCCAGGAAGCCCGCGGACCTGCTCGTCGTGAACCACGTCGGGTGGTCGTCGGGCTTCGAGCGCGAGGAGAACGCCATCGAGGTGCTCGTGCCGGGCGGCCACGTGGTGCGGGAGACCTCGGGGACGAAGGCCGAGGTGGCCGCGGCGGTGCTCGACCTCGTGGCGACCGCCCTCACCTGACCGACGCAGGCCCCACTCCCAAGCGACGCCGGCCGCACTCCGCAAGCGACGCCGGCCGCACTCCGCGGCCGACCGCACGTCCCGTGCACACGCAGGCCCGGGCGAGCACGATGGACTCATGCGACGACGTGAACGCACCCGGCGCGCCGACCGGACCGCCCGCGCCCTGGCAGTCCTGCTGGCCGGCGCCGGCGTGACCCACTTCCTCCGCCCGCGCACCTACGACCGGATCGTCCCGGACGGCCTGCCGCCCCGCCTGACGACCCTGGGCTCCGGCCTCGCCGAACTCGCCGTGGCCGTCGGACTCGCCGTCCCGGCCACCCGCCGCTCGGCCGGCTGGGCAGCAGCAGCCCTGTTCCTCGCGGTCTTCCCCGCGAACGTCACCATGGCACGCGACGTGCTCGACAGCCCGCGGGCGTCCCGCGCCGTGCGGCTCGTCTCGGTCCTGCGGCTCCCCCTGCAGGCACCCCTCGTCGCGTGGGCGGCCCGCGTCGGTCGGCACGCCACGCGCCGGTGACGGACACCCCGCGTGCTCGCGCGGCGGTGCCCCTGCTGCACCGGCCGGTGACGGTGCACGCCTGGGAGGACATCGTCTTCGCCCACTGGCGCCGCGACCCCGACCAGCTCGCCGGGCTCGTCCCGCGGGGCACCCGCCCGGACGTCGTCGACGGCAGCGCCTGGGTGGGGCTGACCGCGTACGTCTTCCGCGAGACGAGCGTGCCGCCGTTCCCGCCCTCCGGTCGGCTCGGCTCGACGACCGAGGTCACGATCGAGGTCCTGACCGTCGACGACCACGGCCGCCGCGGGGTCGCCTACCGCACGGTCGACACCGCGAACGTCCCGGCGATCGTCGCCGCCCACGCCCTGCTCGGCGTGCCGTACACGTTCGCGCACGCCAGGGCCCGACGGCGGGGCGACACGATCGCGTACCACTCGGTCCGGCACCCCTCGCGCGCAAGGCACCCGGTCCGGTGGGTTCGGCAGCTGCGGACCGCGGGTGGCGGACGGCCGGGAGGCACGCCCCGCCCCCGCCTCGACGCCACCGTCCGCGTCGTGGCCGGTGAGGCGCTGCAGGACCCGCTGGCCGCCGAGCTCACCACCCGCGCCGGCATCCACGCCCGGCACCTCGCGCAGACGCTCTTCTGGCAGCGGCAGCACCCGCCGTTGGCGATCCGGTCCGCCCGGCTCGAGCGGCTCGACGGGGACCTGCCGGCCGCGGTCGGCCTCCCCGGGCTGTTCGACCGTGCGCCGGACTCGCTCCTCGTCGTGGACGGCACGACGGTCCGCTACGCGTGGGGGGACGTGGTCCGGTGAGCGACGACCGGTTCGACCTCGACCGTTTCGTGCGGGCGCAGGAGGGGGTGCACGAGCAGGCGCTCGCCGAGCTCCGGGCCGGTGCGAAGCGCTCGCACTGGATGTGGTTCGTGTTCCCGCAGCTCGTCGGCCTCGGCCGGAGTGCGACCGCGCAGCGGTACGGGATCGCGGGACTCGCCGAGGCCCGCGCGTACCTCGCGCACCCGGTGCTCGGCCCGCGGATCGTCGAGGCCGCCGCGGTGGCCGCAGCAGCACCCGCTCGGAG
This sequence comes from Curtobacterium sp. AG1037, assembly GCF_003349855.1. Taxonomy (NCBI): domain Bacteria; kingdom Bacillati; phylum Actinomycetota; class Actinomycetes; order Micrococcales; family Microbacteriaceae; genus Curtobacterium; species Curtobacterium sp. AG1037. The sequence continues at coordinate 323,230 of NZ_QQAO01000003.1, forward strand.
CGCCGACGCCCTGTTCGGCGGGATCGACGCGATGAAGGCCCGTTCGTCGGCGACCCTGTTCGCCCGCGCGGCCGACGACCCGTCGCCCTTCCGTGCCGTCCTCGACCGCTGGTTCCACGGGACCGAGGACCCGCTCACGGTGCGGTTGCTCGAGGACGACTGACCGGAGCCGCCGCGTCCGGCCGTCGTCCGGTGGTACATCAGGTACCGTGGACGACGTGCCCGTGCGGCACGAGCCCGATCCGTCCTTCCCGAGAACCGAGGACACCGCATGCCGGTCCCCCGCACCGCCCCCACGGAGCACCAGCTCCTCCGCGACACCGTCCGCCTCAAGATCCACGCCGCGATCATGGACGGCACGCTCGAGCCCGGTGAGCGGCTCAACGACGACGAACTCATCGCGTGGCTCGGCGTCTCCCGCACCCCCATCCGCGAAGCCCTGAGCCAGCTCACCCGCGCCGGCCTGATCGAGATGGCCCCGAACCGGTACACCCGCGTCACGACCCCGAAGCCGGACGAGGTGGTCGAGGCGATGCAGACCCTCGGCGTGCTGTTCGGCGGTGTCGTCCGGCTCGCGGTCCCGCGGCTCACGGCGGCGGCCCGGCGCAGGATCGTCGCGCAGCTCGACCGCACGATCGCCGAACTCGAGTCCCATGACGTCGCGTCGGTCAACCGGGACGCCCTCGACGTGTTCGGCCTGTACGTCGACGCGTGCGGCAACCCCGACCTGCAGCGGGTCTGCCGCGACACGATGGACGGCCTGGCCTTCCGGCTCCGCCTGCCGAACCTCGACGAGCTGATCGACTGGGACCGGATGACCGAGGACTTCCGTCGCCTCCGGGCCGCCACCGAGTCCGGCGACAACATCGCCGCCGAGCTCGCGACCGAGGCCATCCACCTGCTGCCGGGCGAGAAGTCCTGAGTCCACCTGTACGTCCGCACAGGAAACGCCCGTCCCGCCGTCGCGGGGCGGGCGTCCTGCGTCCGGAGCGCCGCGACGGACGCGCACGGGTGGCTCGCGGTCACACGCCTGCGGACCCCGGTAGCATCGCTCCGACCGAGCAGCCCCGCCCGACCCGTCGACCGAGAGCGCAGCATGACCGACCGCACGCCGGACCGCACCGAGATCGCCGCGCGCCTGGCCGCCGCCGTCGGTCGGATCAACCGCCGAGCCCGCTCGGACGCCGCCTCGCTCGGCTACGGGATCGTCTCCGCCCTGGCCACCGTGCAACGCGAGGGACCCCTGCGTCCCGGCGACCTGTCGCGGATCGAGGTCGTCACGAAGCCGACGATGACCCGCATCCTGACCGAGCTCGAACAGCGCGGCCTGATCGAGCGCGAGGCCGACCCGAGCGACGGTCGCGCCTTCATGGTGAGCATCACCCCGGCGGGCGTCGACGCCGTCGAACGCGCCCGCTCCGATCGCACCGGGATCGTCGCCGAGCTCATCGCCGACCTGCCCACCGCGGACGTCCAGGCCATCGCAGGCGCACTCGACGCCCTCGAGCGCGTAGCCCAGGGCGACCGCTCCCAGGAAGTGCACACCTCCGGCCGCTGAGCCGGCTCCGAGCGGGCCGTTACCGAACCGTTACACAACGGTGGACGGACCGTTCTGCCAGTCTTCCTGGACGGGGTGTCCAGGGAGACACGTCATCGTGACGGCTTCGCCCGAGCAGGCGGCCGCCGCGGTCGCCCAGCGGCGGACGGACGGGCCCCACACCACCGTCCGGTCCTCCCCCGGCTCGCGGCTCCCGACACCGACCACCACCCGATGGTCGCGGGCGCACTCCCCCACACCCCGTGCGTCCACCCCCACCCGTCGCGGACCGCACCAGCAGCCGGCCGACCACCGGAACCGATGACAGGACGCACCACCCCTTCCCTCCCCACGACCACCGCTACCACCCGCCGCCAGGCACTCGACACCCGCAGCCGCCGGGTCCGCCGGGCACTCCGCAGCCGCACCGCGCTCGTCGTCGGCGGCGCAGCGGCCCTCGCGCTCGTCGGCGGCGTCGCGACCGTCGGCACGCAGCCCGCGATCGGCGACGCGTTCGGCATCGCCACCCCGAGCGCGAGCGCCAGTGCCGCACCGGCCCTCCGCGGCGCGTCGCTCGACAAGGCCCAGGCGGCCGCGACCATCGTCACGGCGCAGACGGTCCTGGCCGACGCGAACGACAAGACCGACACCGCCGCCCTCGAGCAGCAGGTGCAGGCCCTCTCCGACTACCGGTCCATGTCGAGCGGCGCGATCACGTCGCACATCGCCTCGACGGTGGACGCCACGACCGAGGTCGCCGACGCCAGCGCCGCGCAGGACAAGGCCGACGCCGACGAGCAGGCCCGTGCCGCGGCAGCCGCGAAGGCCGCCGCCGAGCAGGCCGCAGCTGCCGCCGAGGCCGCCCGCGCCCAGGCCGCCGCGAACACCCCAGCCGGCGCCAAGGCCACGGCAGCGCAGCTCGCGTCGTCCCAGTACGGCTGGGGCTCCGCGCAGTTCCAGTGCCTCGACAGCCTGTGGACCAAGGAGTCGGGCTGGAACTACCAGGCCGTCAACGCGAACGGCGGCGCGACCGGCATCCCGCAGGCGCTCCCCGGCTCGAAGATGGCGACGATCGCCGCCGACTGGCGCACCAACGCCACCACCCAGGTGAAGTGGGGCCTGCAGTACATCAGCTCCGCGTACGGCACGCCCTGCGCAGCGTGGGCCCACTCGCAGGCGAACAACTTCTACTGATCGCCCCCACGACGCTCGGCCCCGGGTCTCCCACCCGGGGCCGAGCGTCGTGCAGGCTGGCCGGGTGACGACCCTCGGACTCCGGCGGATGACGCCCCGCGACCCCGACCAGCACCACCGCGCCGCGAGCCCGCTCGAGCTGCTGTTCGACCTGGTCTTCGTCGTCGCCGTCGGGTTCGCCGCGTCGAACCTGCACGAGATCGAGGCCGAGGGGCACGTCACCTCGGCGGTGCTGTCCTACGCGCTCGTGTTCTTCGCCATCTGGTGGGCCTGGATCAACTTCAGCTGGTTCGCGACGTCCTTCGACACCGACGACTGGGCGTACCGCCTCACGACGTTCGTGCAGATGGCGGGCGTGCTCGTCCTGGCCGCTGGCGTCCGGGACGCGATGGTCGACGGGGTCTGGACGACCGCCGTCGCCGGCTACGTCGTGATGCGGCTCGCGCTCGTCGCGCAGTGGCTCCGCGCCGCCGGCTCGGCACCGGCGTACCGGCGCACCGCGCTCCGGTACGCCGGTGGCATCGTCGTGGTGCAGGCGCTCTGGGTCGGCATGCTCCTGCTCCCGCACGCCGCAGTCCCGTTCGTCGCCCCGGTGCTCGTGCTCCTCGAGGTGCTCGTGCCGCCGTTCGCCGAGTCGGGCACCCGCACGACGCCGTGGCACACCCGGCACATCGCGGAGCGGTACTCGCTCTTCACGCTGATCGTCCTCGGCGAGGGGCTCGTCGCCTCGGCGAGCGCGGTGATCGACGCCCTCCGCGACGCCGAGCACGTCGGGTCCCTGCTCGTGCTCGCCGGCTGCGGGCTCGTCGTCGTCGCCGGGCTCTGGTGGATCTACTTCTCGCGCGAGCAGCACGCCCACATCCGCTCGCTCAGCGCCGCGCTCGTGTTCGGGTACGGCCACTACCTCGTCTTCGCCGCCGCCGGCGCGCTGCCGGCCGGGATCGAGGTCGCCGTCGGAGCGGCCACCGGTGACGCGGACCTGTCGCACACCTCGGTCGCGGCGACCGTCACGGTCCCGGTCGCGCTGTTCGTCCTGGCGATCTGGGCCCTCGCCCTCCGCCCGTCCCTCGGTCGCGCCGGCAACGCCGCGGTCGTCCTGCTCGCGCTCGCCGTCCTCGCCGCGACCGCCGTCCCGGCGGCCGCGCTCGTGCTCACGGCGCTGTGCGTCGCGGCGACCGTCGTGGTCCTGGAGGTCGCGGACCGCGGGCGGTGACGACCGTCGGACGGGAGGCCCGGGGCGGGCGCGCCACGAGCCTCCAGTCCGACGTGTGGCCGGGTCGCGCGGGCGGTCAGCCGATGCGTGCGATGCGGACGTCCACGCGCGACAGCGCGACCCCGTGGGCGGTCGCGGTCTCGAGGGCGGCGACGTGCGCGGCGCGGGCGGTGGCGGGCGCGGGACGGGAGCCGTCGGTCCCGATGACCACGCGCAGGACGTCGTCGTCGAGCACGACGCGGGCGACGGCGGTGCGCGAGGCGAGGCTGCGGGCCGAGGCGATCGCGCTCCCGAGCGTGGGCTTCGCGCGGTAGAGCTCGGCGACGCCGGGCACCGCGAGGACAGCGGCCTCGACGGCCGCGACGGTCTCGTCGTCCCAGGTCATGCGCGGTCCTCCTCGTGGTCGGCGTCGGCCGGCAGGGCTGGCAGCACGTCGCGGACGTGCACGTCGACGGCGTCGACGACCAGGTCGGTCTGCTCGGCGAGGACCGTGGCGACGGCCTCGCGGACCTGCTCGGCGGCGGCGTGGATGGGCGCGCCGGTGCGGACGGCGAGTTCGACCAGCACCCGGACCGGGGCGCCGAGCGTGGTGACGTCGCCGTCGAGCGAGCACCGGGCGATCACGACGCCGGGGACGACGTCGCCGGCGCTGCGGATCAGCGAGCGGATCGCGCCCTCGGTCATCACGGGGCGTTCGGTCGGGGCCTCGGGGATCAGGGGGACGTCGCGGCCGGCACGAGCCTCGAGCGAGATGTTCGCGAGGACCCCGCCGATCCAGGACTCGTCCGCCGGCGGCTCCTCGGCGGCCGCTGCGTCGAGCGACCCCATCGAGGACTGGCGCAGCCGGATGATCGCGGCGAGGGCGTTCTGGCAGGCCGGGGAGTCGTCGATCGTCGGGTCCGCCGGCTGCATGCCGTCGTCGAGGTAGTCGGCGAGCTCGTCGATCGTGTGGCCGTCGAGGTCGTCCGGCTCGAGGGCGTCGAGCCGGAGGTCGTCCGGGTGCGGGGTCATCGCCATGCCTCCATGAGACGGATCATGTTCTTCCGGGCCCGGGACAGCAGGCCCCGGACGGTGGACACGGGCAGGTCGAGCTCCTCCGCGATGTCCTCGTACCGGTACTCGAGCACTTCCTTCATCACCCAGCACCGCCGCTGCGCCTCCGGGAGCTCGGCGAGCGCACGCTCCGCGGCCTCTTCGCGGGAGCGCGCCTCGGCGACCCGTTCCGGGGCGTCGTCCCGGGGTGCGGCGACCTCGAGCTCGGTGACGTCGAGGTGCTCCCGACGGGCCCGGATGCGGTCGATGCACTTCCGGCTGAGGATGCGCATGAGCCAGGACTTGACCTTGGCGCCGTCCTCGAGCGCGTCGAGCCTGCTCCAGGCCGTGATGAAGGTCTCCTGCACGACGTCGTCGAGCTCGTCGGTGGAACCGAGGGTGCGTCTGGCGTAGGCCCGGAGCAGCGGCGTGTACCGCCGGATGAGGACCTCGAACGCCCGGACGTCACCGTCGGAGGACCGGCCGGCGAGGACGGCGTCGTCGAGGTCCGTGAGGGGCTGGTGGGGCACGGGTTCCTTCTACCGGTCACAGGTGGGGGAAGTCTGGGCGGGCCGGGGACGCCGGGCGTGCCGGGACGGGCGCCGCGGTCGTCACGCGGAAGGGTCCGGTCGGCCGGGTGGCCAGCGCACGGACGCGGGCCTGGGCGAGCAGGTGCGTGTCGCCGCTGCGCAGCGTGCCGCGGTGGGTGTCGGTACCGGTCATGTCGTCCTCCTGTGTGTTCCACCGGTGTGACGGATCGGAGCAGCGGATCGTCACACCGCGGGCGTGATCCGTACGGCAGGCTGGGGACATGTCCTCCGTCACCGCCGTCTGCCGCGTCGACCAGCTGCTCCGCGACTCCGGGACGATCGGCGTCACCGCCATCGACAAGCGTCCCGTGGACGGCCCCGTCCGGGTCCGGCCCCTCGGGCTGCACGCCGACGTGCAGGCCGACCGGAAGCACCACGGCGGCGAGGACCAGGCCGTGTACGCCTACGCCGACGAGGACGCCGCGTACTTCGCCGACCTGCTCGGGCGCGACGTCCCGCCCGGGCTCTTCGGCGAGAACCTCCGGACGACCGGCGTCGACGTCACCGGGGCGGTGACGGGTGAGCGCTGGCGGATCGGCGACACCCTCGAACTCGAGGTCACGATCCCCCGGGTGCCCTGCGGGACCTTCGCCCGTCGGATGCGCATCGACGGGTGGGTGAAGCGGTTCGCGGCCGAGAACCGTCCGGGCGCGTACCTCCGCGTGGTGCGCTCCGGGCCGGTGGCGGCCGGGGACCCGGTGGTCGTCGTGCACCGACCGGCGCACGGCGTGACGATCGGGCAGATCTCGGCCGGGCTGACCCCGGAGCAGGCCCGCGCGGTGCTCGACTCCGGCGAGCGCCTGGCGCCGAAGGTCGTGCGGGAGGTGTCGAAGGTGCTGGCGCCGGGTCGGGTGCGCTGAGCCGGAGGGTCAGGCATCCTCGGGGCGGACGCGGCGGGCGGGGTCGAGCGGGCGGGCCGCACGCGGCAGCCCGGCGACGACGAGCTCGTAGGAGTTCGCGACGAGGTCCTCGACCATCGACTCGTCGAGGCCGTCGCCCGGCGCGAGGGTGATCCAGTGCCGCTTGCTCATGTGCCAGCCGGGCGACACCTCGGCGTGGTCGCGGACGAGCGCGGCGCCGTGCGGGGGTGCGCACTTCAGGTTGACGATCGGGACGCCGCGGAGCTCGGTGAGGAGCACGAACATCTTCCCGACGACCTTGAAGACCACGGACTCCTCGCCGAAGGGCTGGGTCTCCTCGACCGCGGGCAGCGCCAGCGCGGTGCGGACCGTGACCTCGTGCAGTGCCGCCCCGTCCATGCTCCCAGCATGCCGCACCGTACCCACCCGAGCCACGGTGCGACCCGTTCGGGGGCGAGGACTCCTCACCGATCCCGCCGTACGATCACATCGGCCACGGAACCGTCGTGCGCCGACGACCCCCGGGAGCACCCGTGCACCTCCTCCGCACCGCCGGCTTCGCCGCCGCATCCACCGTCCTCGCCGCAGCCGTCGTCCTCGGCGGCACCGCGGCCGCCCAGGCGGCACCGACCGTGTACAAGAACTGCACCGCCGTGCAGAAGGTGTACTCCGGCGGCATCGCGAAGCAGTCCGTCACGTCGAACCGCGTCACGACCAAGTCCGGCAAGGTCGAGAACCGGGCGCTCAAGGGCACCGTGAAGAAGGACGACGCGCTGTACAAGGCGAACCGCGGGCTCGACGCGGACGGCGACGGGATCGCCTGCGAGAAGAGCTGACGCCGGGGCGCCCGCGCGTCAGAGCGGGGGCACGCCCTCGTGTCCGGACCGGGGACGCGCGGTCCCGGCGACGCCCGTGACGACCGACCCGGCCGGTACGTCCTTCGTGACGACGGTGTTCGCGCCGACCACCGAGTCCGACCCGATCGTGATCGCGCCGATCAGCGACGACCCGGCGCCGAGCACGACGCGGTCCCCGACCGCCGGGTGCCGGCGGACGCCCGGCCCGTGCTCGCCCCCGCGGCCGCCGAGCGTCACGCCGTGGAACACCACGACGTCGTCGCCGATCACGGCCGTCTCGCCGATCACGACGCCCATCCCGTGGTCGATGAAGAACCGTCGACCGATGCGGGCACCCGGGTGGATCTCGATCCCGGTCGCAGACCGCGCCAGCTGGGCGAGCACGCGCGCCGCGAACCGCGACCCGGGCAGGTCCTCGGCGGTCCACAGCCGGTGGGTCAGCCGGTACGTCCAGACGGCGTGCAGGCCGGAGTAGACCACCGCGTTCTCCAGGTCACCCCGGGCGGCGGGGTCGCCGCGGCGTGCTGCGGCCAGGTCCTCGCGGACCGTCCGCAGCACACCGCGTCGGGCGGCACGCGTCACGCAGTGAGCCCCTCGAACAGCGGCGTCGACAGGTAGCGCTCACCGGTGTCGCAGACGATCGCGACGACCCGCTTGCCGGCGTTCTCCGGGCGCGCGGCGATCTGCACGGCCGCGTGGATGATCGCGCCGGAGGAGATGCCCGCGAGGATGCCCTCCTCCGTCCCGAGCGCCCGGGCCACGCGCAGGGCGTCGTCGAGCTCGACGTCGAACACCTCGTCGATGACGGAACGGTCGAGGACCTCCGGGACGAAGTTCGCGCCGATGCCCTGGATCTTGTGCGGTCCGGCCTTGCCCTCAGTCAGCAGCGGGGAGTCCTTCGGCTCGACGGCGACGATCTGCACGCCGGGGACGCGCTCCTTGAGGACCTGGCCGACGCCCGTGATGGTGCCGCCGGTCCCGACGCCCGCGACGAACACGTCGACGTGGCCCTCGGTGTCGCGGAGGATCTCCTCCGCGGTGGTCTTCCGGTGGATCGCGGCGTTCGCCGGGGTCTCGAACTGGTGGGCGAGGATCGCTCCCGGCGTCTCGGCGACGATCTGCTCGGCGCGCGAGACGGCACCCTTCATGCCCTCCGGCCCCGGGGTGAGGACGATCTCGGCACCGAACGCACGGATCAGCGCCCGGCGCTCGACGCTCATCGTCTCGGGCATCGTGATGACGACCCGGTACCCGCGGGCGGCTCCGACCAGGGCGAGCGCGATGCCGGTGTTGCCGGACGACCCCTCGACGATGGTGCCGCCGGCCTGCAGCTCGCCGGACTCCTCGGCCGCGTCGATGATCGCGACGCCGAGACGGTCCTTCACGCTCGACCCGGGGTTGTAGAACTCGAGCTTCGCGAGGACCTCGGCACCGCCCGGCTGCGGCAGCCGGTTCAGTCGCACGAGCGGGGTGTTCCCGAACGCCTGCGAGATGTTGTCGTAGATGGTGCCGCTCATCCGGTCCGTCCTCTGCGGGTCAGGTGCGCACCCCCTGCACTGGAGGCGCGTGGTGCGCTGCGATCCTAGCGACGGCACCCGGCGTTCCCCTGTCCTGTGACGTGCGCTGACGCGCGCTGACGCGCCGGGCGCGCGCCGCGCCTCCGGGCCGGGTGTCGGACCCGGCCACACGACGGTCCGACGCCAGCCCCGCCCCGCCCCGTCAGCGCAACGCGCTCTGCGCGAACCGCTCGTCCGTCGCCTCGAGCACCCGCAGCACGTTGCCGCCGGCCAGCGCGCGCAGGTCCTCGTCGCCCCAGCCCCGGCGCCGCAGTTCCTCGGCGAGCACGGGGTACCGCGACACGTCCCGCAGGTCCGGCGGCAGCACCGGGGTGCCGTCGTAGTCGCCGCCGAGCCCGAGGTGCCGGACCCCGGCGACCTGGCGGGCGTGGTCGACGTGGTCCGCGACGTCGGCGACGGTGACCAGGGGCGGCTCGCCCTCGGAGCCCGCCTCCTCCCAGTCCGCCCACGCACGCGAGACGAACTTCGGCACGAACGTGATCATGACCACGCCGCCGTTGTCCGCGAGCCGGCCGAGCACGTCGTCCGGGACGTTCCGCGGGTGGTCGTCGACCGCGACGGTGGACGAGTGGCTGAACACCACCGGCTGCGTCGCGACGTCGAGGGTGTCCCGCATGGTCGAGGGCGCGACGTGCGACAGGTCGACGAGCATGCCGGTGCGCTCCATCTCGGCGACGACCTCGCGGCCGCGGTCGGTCAGGCCGCCGTGCGCCCGGGCCCCGGTGGCGGAGTCGGCCCACGTGGTGTCGTCGTTGTGCGTCAGCGTCATGTACCGCACGCCGAGTCGCGCGAAGGTCCGGAGCACGGCCAGGTCGTCGCCGATCGAGTGGCCGCCCTCGGCCCCGAGGAACGACCCGATCCGCCCGGCGTCCACCGCCGCACGGAGCTCGGCAGCGGTGCGCACGAAGGTCAGGTCCTGCGGGTACGCGGCGATGATCCGGTGCGCGGTGTCGATCTGCTGGAGCGTGGTCCGGACCGGGTCCGGGTCGTCGGACGGCACGAACACCGACCAGAACTGCCCGACGACGCCGCCGGCGCGGAGCTTCGGCAGGTCGGTGTGCAGCGTGCCCTGCTCGGTGTCGATGCCCTCGACGCCGGAGTCGTGCGACTCGCGGCGCTCCCACGGCAGGTCGTTGTGGCCGTCGATGACGGGGAAGGCGAGGGCGTCGAGGGTCATGCCGTCGACGCTACCGCCCGGTCAGTAGGCTCGCGGTGTGCAGCCCGTGACGCTCCGCACCGACCGCCTGGTGCTCTCCGTCCCGACGACCGCGGACGCCGAGGACGTGGTCGCGTACGCGAACGACCCGGACGTCATCGCCTTCACCCCGGTGCCCGTGCCGTACGGCCACGCCGAGGCCCGGCACTTCCTCGACGAGGTCGTCGCCGCCGGGTGGCGGGACGACGTCCGGTACGAGTTCGGCATCCGTCGCGCCGAGGACCTGCGCCTGCTCGGCACGGTCGGGCTGTTCGGCCTCGCCGACGGTGCGGCCGAGATCGGGTACGCGGTGCACCCGGACGGACGCGGGCACGGCTTCGTCACCGAGGCCGCCGACCGCGTGCTCCGCTGGGCGTTCGCCGACGCGCCGACGGGCCTCGGGCTCGTCCGGGTGCAATGGCGCGCGCTCGCCGGGAACGCCGCCTCGGCCGCGGTCGCGCAGCGGCTCGGCCTGACGTACGAGGGCCGCCGCCGGTCCGGCTCGCTGCACCGCGGGCAGCGGCACGACGAGCTCACCGCCGCGGTGCTGCGCTGGGACGACCGCGCAGCCGCCACCGGATGGCCGGACCGGTGACGGTCACGTTCCGCCTGGTCACCGACCTCGCGACGTCGCCGGAGCGCGCCTTCGCGCTGTCGCTCGACGTCGGTGCGCACGAACGGTCGATGGCCGCGTCCGGCGAGCGGGCGGTCGCCGGCACGACGTCCGGCACGATCGGGCTCGGCGAGACCGTCACGTGGCGGGCACGGCACTTCGGGATCGTCTGGCGGATGACGAGTCGGGTCACCGCCCTGGAGGCTCCTGGTCGGTTCGTCGACGAACAGGTGCGTGGGCCGTTCGCCCGCTTCCGGCACGAGCACCGGTTCACGGCGTCGGCCGGCGGAACGCGGATGGTCGACGAGGTCACCCTGACGGCGCCCTTCGGTCCGCTCGGGCGGCTGGCGGAACGGCTCGTGCTCGGCCGGTACCTGCGCCGGCTGATCGCGGACCGGAACGCGTCGCTCCGGTCCGAGCTCGAGCGCGGCGGTCAGGACCCGGCGAGCTCCCCCAGCGTGTCGTAGGCCGCGGCCACGGCGTCGACCCGGGCACGCCCGGCTGGCCCGGCCGCCTCGTACACGTCGTTCGCGATCGCCGCGACGACCGCGAACATCGCCGCCATGGAGTCGAACGCCGACGGGGAGTCCACCGGGCACAGCACCGCGGTCGACGCCGGCGCGGCGATCACGGCCGCGGTCGGGTCGCCGAGCACGACGACGTCCGCCCCGGTCGCGACGCAGTGCCGGACGAGCCCCTCGGCCCCCGCGGCGTGCCGGCGGACCGTGACGAGCACCACGAGGTCGCGGCGGTCGAGGTCGGCGACCTCCTCCCCGAGCCGCTGCCCGGGCGCCGGACCGAGCCGGACGTCCGGTCGGACCTGCGCGAGCTGCGACCGGAGCTGCATGGCGACGGGGTGCGCCGCCCGCTCCCCGAACACGAGCACGCGGTGCGCGCGGACGATCCGGCGGGCGAGCCGCACCCGGTCGGCCCGGGCGAGGGAGGCGAAGGCGGCGTCGAGGTTCCGCGCCTCGACCGCGCGCTGGTCGACGTGCGCAGCGTCCTCGGCGGCCCACGGCAGACCGTTGCCCCGGGCCGACATGAGCTCCTGCCGCACCTGCGCCGCGTCCTGGAACCCGAGCGACCGCACCAGGCGGGACACGGTGGCCTTCGAGGTGCCGGACTCGGCGGCGAGCTCGGCCGAGGTCCCGACGAGCAGCAGCTCCGGGTCGTGCCGGACCATCGCGGCGACGCGGCGCTCGGCGGGCGACAGGCGGTCCCAGACGGCGTCGACGCGAGCGCGGACGTCGGTCACGGTGGCGCTCACGACCGCGCCGCCAGGTCGTCGGCGACGCGTTCGACCGCGACGGCGAGGGCGTCGAGTCCGAGGGCGACGTCGTCCTCGGACACGAACTCGTCCGGGTGGTGGCTGATGCCGTCCGGGTTGCGGAGGAACAGCATCGCGACGTCGGTCACGAGCCCGAGCGACATCGCGTCGTGGCCGGCGCGGGAGAACAGCTCCGCGGGGTCGGTCTCCCCCGTGGCGACGATCCCCGCCCGCACGGCGGCCGTCAGCCGGGGCGCGCAGAACACCGCCGGCGCCCGGTGCACCTCGGTCGGCGTGACGGTGACCCCGCGCCGGGCGGCGATCTCGTCGAAGGCCGCGACGATCGTCTCCCAGACCCGGTCCCGGCCCTCGTCGAACTCACCGCGCAGGTCGACGCTGAAGCGCGCGAGCCCGGGGACGACGTTGACGGCCCCGGGTTCGACGGTCATGGTGCCGACCGTCCCGACGTGCTGCTCGGCCCGGCAGATCCGCTCGACCGCGAGGGCGGCCTCGGCGGCGGTGAGCAGGGCGTCGTGCCGCCGCTCGTAGGGGGTGCCGCCGGCGTGCCGGGCTTCGCCCACGGCCTCGACGGCGAACCGCCGGGCGCTGGCGATGCTCGTGACGACGCCGAGCGCCTGGCCGGCCCGCTCGAGCCACGGCCCCTGCTCGATGTGCGCCTCGAGGTACCCGACGAGCCGCTCGGGGCGCACAGCGGCCTCGCCGACCCGCTCGGGGTCGAGCCCGAAGGCGGTGAACGCGTCGCGGAGCGTCACGCCGTCGCCGTCCTCGAGGTCCCACCAGCCCTCGTCCCAGACCCCGGCGACCGCCGAGGACCCGAGCAGGGCCTTGCCGAACCGGGTGCCCTCCTCGTCGGAGAACGCGACGACCTCGAGCGCGACGGGCAGCGGACCGGCGGCCGTCACGCGCGCCACGGTCCGGATCGCCATGAGCACCCCGACGACCCCGTCGTACCGGCCGGCGTCCACCACGGTGTCGAGGTGCGAGCCGAGGAGCAGCACCGGGGCGTCCGGGGTGGCACCGGCGACCCGCCCGTGCAGGTTCCCGGCGGCGTCCTGCCACGTCTCGAGCCCGGCGTCGCGCATCCACCCGTCGACGACGGCGTTCGCGCGGGCGTGCTCCGGCGACAGGTACACGCGGGTGATCCGGCCGTCGTCCTGCGACACGGCGGCGAGCTCGTCGCACCAGCGCACGACGGTCGCGGCGTCGGCGAGCGCCCGCCCGCTCGCGGTCGGCACGGTCGGGGCCGCCGCGGTCACGCCGACACCTCGACGAGCGACGGCGTCCCGACGGTCGACGACGCTCCCGCGTACACGTCGAGCGCCGCGTCGACCCCGCCGCCCTGCGGCACCGCGTGCCCGGCCCGGCGCAGCGCGTGCTCGAGCGCGGCGAGCGTCGTGACGACGGCGTCCTTGCGGGCGTTGTAGCCCATCGTCCCGAGGCGCCAGACGCGACCGTGAAGCGGGCCGAACGAGGTCCCGATCTCGATGCCGTGGTCCTCGAGCATCGCCGCACGCACAGCGTCCCCGACGACGTCGTCCGGGATCTCCACGGCGACGACGTTGTGCATCTTGTGCGCGAGGTCGCCGAACACCCGCAGCCCGAGTGCCTGCACGCCCTCGGTCATCGCGCGGCCGGCGGTGGCGTGCCGGGCGACCACGGCGTCGCGGCCCTCGTCGAGCAGGATCCGGGCGCACTCGTGTGCCGCGTAGAGCATCGACGCGGCCTCGGTGTGGTGGTTCAGCCGGCGGGGACCCCAGTAGTCGAGGATCATCGCGAGGTCGAGGTAGTTCGACCGGATCGGCTGCTCCGCCACGACGTCGTCGGCCTCGCGGATGCCGGCCTCGACGCTCCGGCGACCGTCGAGCACCTCGACCGCGCGCGGCGAGACCGTGAGGGGCGCGCTGCCGGACGGGCCGCCGAGGCACTTCTGCAGGCCGGCGGTCGCGGCGTCGATCCCCCACGCGTCGACCTCGAGCGGGTTGCCGCCGATCGTCGCGGTCGCGTCGGTGTAGAGCAGCGCCCCGTACCGGTCGCACACCGCGCCGAGCTCGTCGAGCGGCTGGTTCATCGTGGTCGAGGTGTCGCCCTGCACGACGGCGACGAGCTTCGGCCGCACACGCCGCACGGCCTCCTCGACGACCGAGACCGGGAACACCTGGCCCCACGCGGTCTCGACGGTGTGCACCTCGGCGCCGGCGCGGGTCGCGATCTCGACGAGCAGGTGCCCGAAGCGGCCGAACACCGGGACGAGCACGCGGTCGCCGGGTGCCAGGAGCGACACGAGGGCCGCCTCGATGCCGGCGCGGGAGGTCCCGTCGACGAGCACGGTCCCCGCGTTCCCGGTGCCGAACACCTGCCGGTACAGCTCCTGCGTGTCGGACATCGTCCGCGTCATCCACGGGTCGTACTGCCCGACGAGCGGGGTCGACAGCGCGCGGAGCACCCGGGGGTCGGCGTCGATGGGTCCCGGCCCCATGAGGAGTCGGGCGGGCGGGTTCACCGGGTGCGTCATGACAGGTCCGTTCGTGCGTCGGTCGTTCCGGTGAGCAGGATACCGGAACGTTCGTTTCGAGCGTGTTGCGGAGCAACGCGTGCCGGTCGGTCGAGCAGCCGGCCCTGGACGGCCGTCACCCCGCCGTCGGCGGTGGCGACCAGCTCGCCGCGCAACCAGGTCTCGGTGACCCGGCCCCGTGCCTCCAGGCCGGCGAACGCGGAGACCCGGTTGCGGTGCGCGAGCCCGGCCACGTCGACCACCGACACCGCGTCCGGGTCGAACACGGCGAGGTGCGCGACCGCACCCGGCGCGATCCGCCCGCGGTCGTCGAGCCCGACCAGGTCGGCCGGTCCCGTCGTGAACCACGGCAGCACCGTCTCGAGCGCGATGCCTCGCCGGACCGCCTCGGTCCAGACCGCTCGGAACCCCACCTGCAGCCCGGCGATCCCGCCCCAGGCGAGCCCCCAGTCGTCGGTCTTCAGGTCCGCGGTGGACGGCGAGTGGTCCGACACGACGCAGTCGATGGTTCCGTCGAGGAGCCCCGCCCACAGCGCGTCGCGGTTCGCGTCGTCGCGGATCGGCGGGCAGCACTTGTACTCGGTGGCGCCGTACGGGATCGACCCCGCCTCGAACGACAGGTAGTGCGGGCACGTCTCGACGGTGATCCGCACGCCGTCGTCCTTCGCGGCCCGGATCATCGGCAGCGCCCCGGCGTCGGACAGGTGCAGCACGTGGACGCGGGCACCGGTCGCCCGCGCCCCGGCGACGACCTGTCCGATCGCGGACCGCTCGGCGACCGGCGGTCGGGTCGCCAGGAAGTCCTCGTACCGACCGCCGAGCGCGTCGTGCGCGACGAGGTGCGCGGGGTCCTCGGCGTGCACGATCAGGAGCGCGTCGATCGCGGCGACCTCGGCGATCGCGGCCTGCAGCTGCCCGGGGTCGAGGTGCGGGAACTCGTCGACACCCGAGGGCGCCGTGAAGCACTTGAACCCGAACACCCCTGCGTCGTGCAGGTCCGCGAGCGCCCCGGCGTTCACCGGGACCGCACCGCCCCAGAACCCGACGTCGACCGCGACGCGGCCGTCCGCGCTCGCCCGCTTGACCGCGAGCGCCTCGGCGTCCACGGTCGCAGGGATCGAGTTGAGCGGCATGTCGACGATGGTCGTCACACCGCCGAGCGCGGCGGCGCGGGTGGCGGACGCGAAACCCTCCCACTCGGTCCGGCCGGGCTCGTTCACGTGCACGTGCGTGTCGACGAGACCGGGCAGGAGCACCTGGCCCGCCGGGACCGTCCGGTCCACGGAGGCGGGCACGTCCGCGTCGACCGGCAGCACCTCGGTGACCAGGCCGTCGCGGACGACGACCGCGGCGGGACACCACGCCCCGTCGACCCACGTCCGGTGGGCGCGCAACACCAGGTCGGCCGGGAGGCGCGTCACGCCGCCGCCCCGATCGTCGCGTCCGCCGGCTGGTCACGTCGGAACCCGGCGAGGAGTCCCGTCACCGCCTTGGGAGGCGGCGGGGCGTACTCGCCGCGCTTGCCGGTACCGAGGCCGAGCCGGACGAGCGACTCGGCGAGGACCGTGGCCGCGGCGACGCCGTCGACCACGGGCACGCCGACGGCCCGCGAGACCTCGGCGCAGAGCTCGGCCATCCCGGCGCAGCCGAGCACGACCGCGTCCGCGCCGCCCGCGACGACCGCCCGGCACTCCTCGACGATCAGCTCCCGTGCGCCGGAGGCGGGGTCGTCGAGCGCGAGGACGGCTACCTCGCACGCCCGCACGTCGGTGACGAGGGACGCGAAGCCGTACCGCTCGGCGAGCTCGTGCGCCCGACCGGTCGTCCGCGCCAGGGTCGTCACGACGCCGAACCGCCGACCGAGCATCGCCGCGGCGTGGAACCCGGCCTCGGCGATGCCGATCACCGGACCCGTGGCGATCTCCCGCGCGGCGTCGAGTCCCGGGTCGCCGAAGCACGCCACGACGTACGCGTCGACGCCCTCCTGCTCGCCGAGCGCGACCTGCTCGAGGAGCCCGGGGACCGCCAGGGCCTCCTCGTAGTGGCTCTCGATCGACGCCGGGCCCATGGTGGGCGTGACGGCCTCGACGAGGGTCCCGGGGCCGGCGATCGCGGCGGCTGCGCGGCCGATCGTCTCGGTCATGGCGACGGTGGTGTTCGGGTTGACGACGCGGATGCGCATCGGGGTCCTTCCGGTGGTGCTGGGGCGGGTCGTGCTCGTCGTGCTCGTCGGGCTCGGGCCGGTGCGGTCAGTCGCGGCCGGGAGCGGCGCCGTGGTCGACCGTGGGGTCGTCGGCGGACAGCGCGGGCATCCGAGGCGACCGGTGCTCGAGGGCGCGGAAGAGCACGAGCCCGAGGCCGCAGCCGATGAACCAGCTGTAGTTCGACAGCCACGGCAGGACGCCGGTGGCGGGCGGCAGCACCGCGCTGGCGACCGACACGGCACCGGCGACGACGAGGGTCCAGATCGCGTTCGGGTTCCAGCCGTTGCGGTACCAGTAGCGCGCGGTCGGCTCCTTCGAGTACATGTCGTCGACCGCGACGCGCTGCTTCGCGACGAGGTAGTACCCGGCGATGAGGATGCCGAACAGCGGGCCGATGAGCGCACCGAGGATGCCGAGCGTGTACAGGATCGCCTGGTCGTTGCCGTACCAGTTCCACGGGGTCAGCAGGACCGAGCCGACGGCGGCGATCATGCCGCCTGCGCGCCAGCTGATCTTCCGCGGGGCGACGTTCGAGAAGTCGAACGCGGGGCTGATGAAGTTCGCGACGATGTTGATGCCGACCGTCGCGGTGACGAAGGTCAGTCCGCCGAGCAGCACCGCGAACGGCGCGTCGATCGCCTGCACGGTCTCGATCGGGTCGGTGATGAGCTTGCCGAACACCGGGACCGTGGCGCTCGCGCACAGCACGGTGAGGATCGAGAAGAACAGGAAGTTGACCGGCAGCCCCCAGAAGTTCCCGCGCTTGACGGCCCGGAAGCTGCGGCCGTAGCGCGAGAAGTCACCGAAGTTGAGCATCGGGCCGGAGAAGTAGCTGACGACGATCGCGATCGCCGAGAGCATCACCGGGATCGACGCGCCGAAGGACATCGGTGCGCCGGTGTGCAGCGTCAGCGAGATGTTGCCGATGCCGGCCTTCGCGACGAGGTACACGGCGAGGGCGATCATCACGACGTACACCGCGGGGCCGGCCCAGTCGATGAAGCGCCGGATCGCCTCCATGCCCATCGAGAACAGCGCCGCCTGGGCGACCCAGAGGATCGCGTACGAGATCCAGCCGAGCGCGGACAGGCCGAGGAACGAGTGGTTCAGGAGCGCAGCCGACCCGGGGACGAACTTCAGGAACACGATGTTGAGGGACTGCGCGGCGAGGAACGTCTGCACGCCGTACCAGGCCATCGCGATGAGCCCGCGGATGATCGCGGGGACGTTCGCGCCGACGACCCCGAACACCGCGCGGTTGATCACGGGGTACGGCACCCCGGTCCGCTGCGACGGCTTCGCGACGAGGTTCGCGAACACCTGCACGATCAGGATGCCGACGACCAGGGCGACGAGGACCTGCCAGCTCGCGATGCCCAGGGCGAAGAGCGACCCGGCGGTGACGTACCCGCCGACCGAGTGCACGTCGGACATCCAGAACGCGAAGATGTTGTAGCTCGTCCAGCGCTGCTCGCGGAGCGGGGCGAGGTCCTCGTTGGTGAGCGCCGGGTCGTACCCGGGCTTGACGACACCGGCGCCCGCGCGGGCGGTCGACGGCGGGGCGGGGGCGTGGGGCGCGGCGACCGGGGTCGCGATCTCTGTGACCAAGGCGTCCTCCGTGGGAGTGGGAACGGGGGTGGGTCCCCGTGTCCCCGACGCTAGGGAGCCTCTTCGCGCCGCCCGTTTCCCTCGTGTAACGGTCGTGTGACGCGACGACCGTCCTGGAACGCCTGTTCCGAGTGGGCCTTCCCGGCGCTCAGAACGCGTGCGTGCCGAGGAGCGCACCGGCCGCGTAGGTCGCGGCGAGGGCGAGCGCGCCGCCGACCACGACCCGGACCGTCGCACGCCCGCGGCGGGCACCGCCCAGGACCGCACCGGTCGTGCCGGTCGCCGCGAGGGCCACGAGCACAGCGACGACGGTGACGACGATGCGGGAGGACTCCGGCGCCAGCAGCATCGCCAGGAAGGGCAGCAGCGCACCCGTCGTGAAGGTCGCCGCGGAGACCCACGCCGCGCGCCAGGGGCTGACGACCTCGTCCTCGGCGTCCCGGAGCGCGGCCGCAGCCCGACGACGACGGACCTCGGGGCGGACGAGCTGCCGGGCGACGGCCTCGGCGACGTCGTCGTCCACGCCGAGCGAGCGGTAGTGCGCAGCGAGGGTCGGCGCGTCCTCGGCGTCGGCCTCGAGCTGGGCCTGCTGCGCCGCCTGCCCGGTGCGCTGCGCGTCGCGGGCACCGCTCACCGAGATGTACTCGCCGAGGGCCATCGAGATCGCCCCGCCGACCAGGGCTGCGGTGCCCGCGGCGACGATGGGACCGGTGCCGGCTCCCGCACCCGCGACGCCGACGAGCACGGCGGCGACGGACACGATGCCGTCGTTCGCGCCGAGCAGGCCCGCTCGGAGCCAGTTGAGCCGGGCGGCGCTGGTGGCGTCGTCGTGCTCGGAGACGGGCAGGGCGAGGTCCGATGCGGTCGACATGTCGGCCATCGAACCACGGTCGCGGCCGGTCCGCCAGCAAGGGAAGGCTGCCCTGACCGGGGCTTTCCTGGTGAGGTGAGCCTCACCTGACCTGGGCGGATACCGCGCTCCAGACCCGGGTCGGACGGCCGCTCAGAGCGTGCGGGAAGGCCTCCCCGAGCGGCGCGAACCCGGCACTGCGGTACAGCGCGAGGGCCGCGGTGTTGTCGTCGAGGGCGTGCAGTTCCGTGCGGTGGTGCCCGGCGTGGGCGGCCGCGGACACGGCGGCCGCGAGCAGGCGTCGGCCGAGCCCGTGCCCCTGCGCCGCGGGGTGCACGGCGAGCAGGCTGAGGTACGCGGCGTCGCTCGGGGTGCCGCCGCTACCGGGAGCGGTGACCAGGGCGAAGCCGACGGGGGTCCCGCCGTCGTCGGCCACCACCAGGGCGACCCGTTCCGCGGCGAACTTCTCGCGCGCACGTGCACGGACGGCGTCCGATGCCGGCACGCCGTCACGATCCGCCACGGCGGCGACCCAGAGCGCGACGCAGGCCGCCGCGGTCGACTCGTCCTCCGCGGTGCGCACGACGAAGGACGACCCGATCACCGGACCACCCTACGTCGCACCCGCCGGGGTCGGTCAGACGGTCGCCCGTGCGCCGACGCGGTACTGCGCGCCCCGGTGTTCCTCGGGCAGCCGGTCGCCGCGGCCGTGCAGCTTGTGGCGCAGCGACCCCGCGACGTAGGCCTCGGGGTAGGCACCGCGGGCGCGGAGCTCGGGGATGACGAACTCGATGACGTCCTCCCATGTCCCCGGGGTCACGGCGTACGCCAGGTTGAACCCGTCGACGTCGGTCTCCCGCTGGATCTCGACGAGCCGGTCCGCGATGGTCGCTCCGCTGCCGACCTCGACCGGGCCGAGTCCGCCGATCGCGGTCTGGCGGGCGATGTCCCGGACGGTCCAGTTCGCGCCGTCCTCGCCCGTCGCGGCGGACAGGTTCGCGGCCGCCGACTGGATCGCGTTCGACTCGATGTTCCCGAGGGGCTCGTCGAGGTCGTACTGCGACAGGTCGACGCCCATCCACCCGGAGTTGAGCACGAGCGCGCCTTCCTCGGACGCGTAGGACAGGTAGTCGCGGTGCTTCGCCTGCGCGGCCTCGTCGGTCGCGTCGGTGATGACCGTCAGCAGCGTGTAGATCTTCGCGGCGTACCGGTCCCGCCCGGCGGCCTCGAGCGCGTCGCGGATCTTCCGGACGGTGGCGGCGAGCTGCGGGAACGTGGGCGCGCCGACGAACACGGCCTCGGCGTTCTCCGCCGCGAAACGCACGCCCCGCGGGGACGCCCCGGCCTGGTACACGACGGGGCTCCGCTGCACCGAGGGCTCGGAGAGGTGGATGCCCGGGACGTCGAAGTGCTGCCCGTGGTGCTCGATGGGGTGGACCTTCGCCGGGTCGGTGAACACCCCGGACGTGCGGTCCTCGACGACGGCGTCGTCCTCCCACGAGCCCTCCCAGAGCTTGTAGAGGACCTCGAGGTACTCGTCGGCGACGTCGTAGCGGTCGTCGTGCGACAGCTGGTCCGTCTGGCCCATGTTCCGCGCGGCGCTCGGCAGGTAGCCCGTCACGACGTTCCAGCCGATGCGGCCCTTCGTCAGGTGGTCGAGCGTCGAGATGCGGCGGGCGAACGGGTACGGGTGCTCGTACGCGGTACCGGCGGTGATGCCGAAGCCGAGGTGCTCGGTGACGGCGGCCATCGCGGACACGAGCAGGATCGGGTCGTTGACCGGGACCTGCGACCCGGTGCGGAGCGCGGCCTCGTTCGAGTCGCCGTACACGTCGTAGGTGCCGAGCACGTCCGCGATGAAGATGCCGTCGAACGTCCCGCGCTCGAGCGTCTTCGCGAGCTCGGTCCAGTACGACAGGTCGTTGTAGTGCCGCGAGCGGTCGCGCGGGTGCCGCCACAGTCCGGAGGACTGGTGCGCGACGCAGTTCATGTCGAACGCGTTGAAGCGGATCTGCCGGGTCGCGGTCTCACGGGGCTCGGTGTCGTTCGTCGAGGTCACGTCGCGAAGCTACGTCGCGCAGCGCCGTCCGTCACGGACGGTGACGTTGCGTGACGCTGCCGGCGACTGCCGGGCTCGAGGCTCAGGCGGCGGACGCCTCGCGCACGGCGGCCTCGGCGGCGACCCACGCGAGCATCCCGCACTTCACACGCATCACGAACTTCGAGACGCCGTGGAACGCCACGAGGTCCTCGAGCACGTCCTCGTCGGGCTCCCCCGCCCCGCGCGAGCGCATCATCGCCCGGAACGCCTCGGTGAGCTCGAGCAGCTCGGGGACGGTCCGCCCGGGGGCCATGTCGGCGAGGACGGAGGCGGACGCCATCGAGATCGAGCACCCGTCGCCCTGCCACCCGATCGCCGCGATGCGATCCGTGCCGGGCTCGAGGCGGACGCTGACGGTGATCTCGTCGCCGCAGGTCGGGTTCCGCTCGAAGTGCGACGCATCGGCGTCGTCGAGCACGAGGTCGCCGTGCCGGGCCTTGGCGTGGTCGAGGATGACCTGCTGGTAGAGCGAGTCGAGGCCGTTCACGAGGCTGCTCCGAAGTAGTCGCGGACCTCGGCGACGGCCGCGAGGAACCGGTCGACGTCCTCGTCGGTCGTGTACACGTACGTGCTGGCGCGGCTCGTGGCGGTCAGGCCGAGCCGGCGGTGCAGCGGCTGGGCGCAGTGGTGGCCGGAGCGCACCGCGATCCCCTGCGCGTCGAGGTACTGGGAGACGTCGTGGGCGTGCACCCCGTCGACGTCGAACGCCACGATCCCCGAGCGCGGGACCCCGACGGGCGGTCCGACGACGCGGATGCCCGGGACGGCGGCGAGGCCCTCGAGCAAGCGCTGCGCGAGCGTCTCCTCGTGGTCGCGCACCCGGTCCGTGCCGATCCGCTCGAGGTACCGGACGGCCTCGGCGAGCGCGACGGCCTGGGACACCGGCTGCGTCCCCGCCTCGAACCGCTCGGGCGCGGGCATGAAGTCCGACGACTCCATCGTGACGGTGGTGATCATCGAGCCGCCGGTGCGGAACGGCGGCAGGGCGTCGAGGAGCTCCTGGCGGCCCCAGAGCACGCCGATGCCGTTCGGTCCGAGCATCTTGTGCCCGGAGAACGCCGCGAAGTCGACGCCGAGCGCCCCGAGGTCGAGGGGCCGGTGCGGCGCGGACTGGCAGGCGTCCAGGACGACCAGGGCGCCGTGCTCGTGCGCGGCGGCCACGACCTCGGCCACCGGCGCGATCATGCCCGTGACGTTCGAGACGTGCGCGAACGCGACCACCCGGGTGCGCGGCCCGATCAACGCGACCATGTCCGCCGCGGTCCAGGTGCCGTCGTCGGCGACCGGCACCCAGCGGAGCGTGGCACCGGTCAGGGCGACGAGCTCCTGCCACGGCACGAGGTTCGCGTGGTGCTCGGCCTCGGTCACGAGGACCTCGTCGCCCGGGCCGATGCGGAAGCGGTCCGCGGCGGCTCCCCCGCGACCGCGGCTCGCGTTGGCGATGCCGTACGCCACGAGGTTGAGGGCGTCGGTGGCGTTCGCCGTCCAGACGACCTCCGACGGCGAGGCCGCCCCGACGAAGCGCGCGACGGTGGCACGGGCGTCCTCGTAGGCGTCGGTGCTGAGCGCCGCGAGCGTGTGCGCGCCGCGGTGCACGGCCGCGTTGTCGGTCTCGAGGAACCGGCGCTCGGCGTCGAGCACCTGCACGGGGCGCTCGGCCGTCGCCCCGGAGTCCAGGTAGGCGAGCGGGTGACCGTTGACCTGTTGTTGGAGGATCGGGAAGTCCCGCTTGATCGCGGCGACCTCGGCGTCGGTCAGCGGCTGGTTCGGAGCGGGGACGGTCACCCCACAATCGTGGTCCGTCTCCGCCCCCGCGTCCAATCGCTACGAGCGGAAGTGCCGGTCCTACTGGTTGCCGATGTGCTTGTCGGCCTGGTCCCGCGCGCCGTCGATCTTGTCGTCGTACTTGCCGCCCGTTGCCTTCTTCACCGCGTCCGCGACGCCGTCGAGGATCTTGTCGCTGACGTCCTCGGCCTTCTCGCTCTTCAGTGCGTCCTGCACCTTGCCGTCCTGCAGGAACTGCTGTGCCTTCTTCGTGATGTCGTCGAACCCGGCCATGGCGGTCTCCTCGTGGTCGTGCGGGACCCCTCGCCCCGCGGTGCCGCCGATGCTAATCCGGGCAGCGGTCGGTGTCCGGGCCGGACGGAACAGGCGTCCGCAGCCCCGGTCGGGTCGTGCGGGTTCAGGCCATCTGGGCGCTGCGGCGGCGTGCGAGCAGGTACCCGACGGCGACGGAGCCGGTGATCGCGAGGAGCGACGGCACGAGGATGTCCGTGCCCTGCTGGGTGAACTCGACGACGAGCACGAGCGCGGTGAACGGCGCCCGCATCGTCGTGGCGAGGAAGGCCGCCGCACCGACGAAGGCGAAGGCCGCCAGGCTCGGGCCGTCGGCGGGCCAGAGCAGGATCCACGCCCCGCCGAGCGCGCCACCCACCGCCGAGCCGATCGCGATCGAGGGCGTCAGGGTGCCGCCGACCGCCCCGGCGCCGATCGTCGCCGAGGTGGTGATGGTGCGCAGGACCCCGAGGAGCAGCAGGAACAGGATGGGCGACAGCCCCGCGAAGTCCGGGGACGACGAGGTCGCGTTCATCGCCACGAGCCCGAGCGCCCGGCCGTTGCCGAGGATCTCGGGGAACGGCACCGCGATCAGCCCGACCATCGCGAACACGACCGGCAGCACGACGAGCAGGTGCCAGCCCTTCGGCGCGGTGGCCTGCAGCCGGTTCGTCAGCTTCACGAACCCGACGCCGGCGAACCCGAGGAGCGGACCCACCACGACCGCCCACACCAGGAGCGACGGCGTGAGGTGCATCGACGGCACGTGGTAGAGCACCTCGTCCGGGATCACGAGCCGTGCGGTGACCGCGGCGACGGCACTCGTCGCGAACGCCGGCAGTGCCGTCGCGAACGTGAGCTCCCCGAGCAGGACCTCGACGGCGAACAGCGCCCCGCCGAGCGGCACGTCGTAGACCGCGGCGAGACCAGCGGCCGCGCCGCAGGCGACGAGGATCTTCGTCTCGCGCGCGGTCAGGCCGGCCTTCGCGGTGACGAGCTGCGCGAGCCACGCCCCGATCTCCCGGGGCGCGACCTCCTTCCCGATGGAGGCGCCGAGCCCGACCGCGAGGATCTGCACGCCCGCGTTCGCGATGGTCGACAGGGCTGGCATCCGCTTGCCGCCGACGGCCGCCGGCACCGACACGACGGGCTTCGCCCACCGGCGGAGCGCCCACCACGCGACGCCGGTCAGCACACCGGCCGCGGCGAGCGCGGCGAACCGGTTCCAGCCGGAGGGCGCGTCGGCCGCCTCGAGGTGCCCGCCGAAGGGGTACCCGAAGGCGACGAACTGGATGAGCTGGAGCGCGAGCCACACGCTGATGCCCGCGACGCCGCCGGCGACGCCGACGAGCGCGGTGATCACCGCGAGCTTGACGGCCCAGCGTGCACTCCCGGCGACCGGCGTGGACGTGCGTGTCGCGTTCCCGGTCTGCGGCATGTCCGGAAGCCTAGCGGCCGCCGGAGCGGTCCACTGCCGGCCTGGAGGCGCGTGGCGGGGCCCGCCACGATCCTCCAGGCCGTCCCGTGTCGGGCTGGCGCGTCCCGGGTCAGACGGCCGTCACGCGGAACGGGACCACGCAGTCCGCGGGGAGCAGCGGGACCTCGAGGCCGACGGTGCCGAGGACGCGGCCGGGGAACCGGCGCTCCCCCGCCCACCACGACGGCGGGTTCAGCAGGTGGTCGGGGCCGCGGAACACCGGGTCGACGCGGTAGGTGACGCCGGGGTCGAGGTCGCGGAAGCGCATCGGTCCGGTGCCCGACACCTCGGAGCGGCCCGTGCTGACGAGGAAGAACAGTGCGTCCCGACGGTCCGGCGCGACGACCCCGTGCACGAGGCGCGTGGGGTCGACCTCGTCGTTCCGGACGAGGTCCCCGCCGTGCAGCAGGCCGCGCCACTCCCGGTGGAGCGCGATCCAGTCGGCGAGCGTGGTCTCCTCCTCCGGGGTGGCCTGGGTGAGGTCCCACTCGATCCCGAAGTGCCCGATCAGGGCCGTGCCCGCGCGGAACGACACGTCGTGGTGGCGTCCGGTGCTGTGGCTCGTGCCGCTCGCGACGTGCGCGCCGAGGAGCTCCGGCGGCAGCAGCTGCTGCGTCCACCGGTGCATCTGCTGCCGCTCGAGCGGGTCGATGTCGTCGGACACCCAGACGCGGTCGGTGTGCTCGAGGACGCCGAGGTCGACGCGTGCCCCACCGGAGGCGCAGGCCTCGATCTCGAGCGCGGGGAAGCGCTCCTTGAGCGTCGCCATGAGCCGGTAGGCGGCCTGGGTCTGCTCGTGCACGGCGGCCCCGCCCCCGCGGTGCCCGGCCTCGACCAGGTCGCGGTTGTGGTCCCACTTGACGTAGTCGATGCCGTACTCGCCGATGATCGCGGTCATCCGGTCGAGGACGTGTGCGAAGGCCTCGGGGATCGCGAGGTTGAGGACCTGCTGGTCGCGGGAGCGCACCGGCATCCGCCCGTCGGCCTGCATGATCCACTCCGGGTGCGCCCGGGCGAGGTCGCTGTCCTCGTTCACCATCTCGGGCTCGAACCACAGGCCGAACTGCATGCCGAGGGCACGGACGCGGTCGACGATCGGGCCGAGGCCGTCCGGCCAGACGCCCTCGTCGACGTACCAGTCGCCGAGTCCGGCGTGGTCGTCGCGGCGGTGGCGGAACCAGCCGTCGTCGAGCACGTACCGCTCGACGCCGAGGCGCGCGGCCCGCTCGGCGAGCTCGGTCAGCTTGGCGAGGTCGTGGTCGAAGTAGACCGCCTCCCACACGTTGATCGTGACCGGGCGCGGCGACGTCGGGTGCTGCGGTCGGCTGCGGAGCCAGCGGTGGAAGCGGCGGGCCTGGTCGTCGAGGCCGTCACCGTACGCGGCGTGGACCCACGGCCCCTCGTACGTCTCCCCGGTGCCGAGACGGACCTCGCCCGGCAGCAGGAGCTCCGAGCCACCGGCCACCTGGCGACCGGTCGACAGGCGCTCGGCGTAGTGCCGGTGGTTGCCGCTCCAGGCCGTGTGCACACCCCAGACCTCGCCCGACGCGAACCCGAACCCGGGGACGCCGACGCTCAGCACAGTGGCGGCGTCCGGACCGGTGCGCCCCTTGCGGCTGTCGCGCTCGTGCGTGCCGACGACGAGCTCCCGGCGCTGCGGGGTGCGCTCCTTGCCCCAACGGCCGGCGAGGTCGAGGACCTCGCGGGCGCGGGACGGGACGGGGAACGCGACGGTCAGGTCGTCGACGGTGTAGGTCCCCTCGGCGGTGTTCGTGACGGCGGCCCGGGCGCGGACGAGCCCGGACGCGAGCAGCTCGACGGTGACGCGGACGGCGAGCCCGGCGGTGCGGTCCTCGGCGTCGGCCGTGACGGTGCCGCCCGTGCCCGTGCCCGTGCGCGTGCCCGCGCTCGTGCCCGTGCGCGTGTCCGTGCTCGTGCCCGTGCCTGTGCCGTCGCTTCCGTCGTCCCCGTGCAGCCGCACGTCCAGGGCCGTCACGGTGAACGCGGGCGACCAGTCCCGGCCGTCCCGGTGTCCGGCGAGCCCGGTACGTCCGCTCCATCCGCGGTGCGGTTCGGGCAGGACCGCGAGCCGGACCGGCACGTCGGGCTCGTTCTGCGCCACCGGCGGCACCGCGGCGGCGGCCAGGGCGACGAGGGCGTCCTCGTCGAGGGCGCCGAGCGCGGCCCCCCAGTGCACGATCGCCGGCAGCGCGGCGTCGCGGCAGTCGAGCACGAGGGACACGCCCCCGGCGGTCAGGTGGACGATCCCCGGCGTCGGGGAGCTGGTGGTCGTGGTCGCTGCGGTCTGGGTCGGCATCGTTGCTCCGGTCGGCGTCGTCGGCAGGACGAGCCTCCCCGCCTGGGAGCGCTCCCGCAACTCGACGCGCGCGCTCGGGTCAGAACCAGCGCTTGACCTTGAACACGACGTACAGGACGGCGGCGAAGAGCACCATCGCGACGATCGACAGCGGGTAGCCCCACGTCCACGACAGCTCGGGCATGTGCGTGAAGTTCATGCCGTAGATCGCGGCGATGAGCGTCGGGGCGAACAGGATCGCCGCCCAGCCGGAGATGCGCTTCGTGTCGTCGTTCTGCTTCTGCGCCGCCAGGGTCGAGTCGACCGTCAGGGCGTTCTGCAGCAGCGAGCGGAACGTGTCCAGGCGCTCGACGGTCCGGATGGCGTGGTCGAGCACGTCCCGGAAGCGTCGCTGCATCTCGACTGGCAGGTGGTACTTGTCGGCGCCGCGGTGCAGGTTCTCGATCATGCCGATGAGCGGACGGGCGGCCCGCTGGAAGTCGACGACCTCGCCGAACAGCTCGTAGATGCGCTTCGAGACCCCGGGGACGCCGGAGAACAGCTGGTCCTCGATCTGGTTGATGTCCTCCTCGAGGCCGTCGATCACGGGCGCGTACCCGTCCACGATCGAGTCCATCAGCGCCCAGAGCTGCGCCTGCGGCCCCACCGTGACCAGGCCGGGCTTGCCGCTCATCCGCTGCAGCGCGCGCGGGACGGCCTGGGGACCGCGGGGGTCCGCCGGGACGACCGCGAGGAAGAACGACTCCCCCACGAAGGCGTGCACCTCGCCGAACTCCACCTCCTCGCGGCCGTCGTCGTAGACCGCGGGCTTCAGCACGGCGAAGAGCGTCGACCCGTACCGCTCGAGCTTCGGACGCTGGTGACCCTCGGCGGCGTCCTCCACCGCGAGCTCGTGCAGCCCCAGGGCCACAGCGACGTCCCCGAGTTCCTCGGCGTCCGGGCGGTGCAGCACGATGCACGCGCTCGCGCCCTGGTCGCCGATCATCCGGAAGGTCGTCTCGAGCGAGGGGCACACGATCGGGGCGATCCGGTCCACGTAGACGGTGTTGAGCTCGACGGTCACGAGGCAACCGTACGCACCACGCACGGCCGACGTGCCGGACGCGGGGCGTGCCTCCCGGCCGTGGCCCGTCCCCCGCCCGCTGGACGCGCGCTGCGCGCGCGGGGTGACACGCGCCTACCGTGCAGGTCATCAGCATGCTGACGAAGGGAGTGGTCATGGGCAAGGCCTGGAGGATCGTGGTCGCGGTGAGCGCGGTCGTCGCGGTGGTCGGCGCGTTCGTCGGGTCCGGAGCGGTGGTGGGCACCCCGATCCAGGACGCGGCCGGCGGGGCGCTGTCGGCGTCCTCGACCGCCATCGCGCCGGACGGTCCGGCGTTCTCGATCTGGAGCGTCGTCTACGTCGGGCTGCTCGCGTACGCGGTGCGGCAGTGCTTCCGGACCGCCGACGACGCGCGGCACGCACGGCTCGCGCTGCCCGCGACGCTGTCCCTGCTGCTCAACGCGGCGTGGATCCTGTCCGTGCAGTTCGGGGCGCTGTGGCTGAGCGAGCCGGTCATCGTCGCGCTGCTCGTCGTGCTCGTGTGGACGTTCGCGGTGCTCCGGCGGACCACGGCGTCGGGCGTCGTCGAGCAGGTGCTGACCGACGGGACGTTCGGGCTGTACCTCGGGTGGGTCTGCGTCGCGACGGCGGCCAACACCGCGGCGGTGCTCGCGGCGGCCGGGTTCGAGGGCTTCGGTCTCGGCCAGGACGTCTGGGGCGTGGTCGTGGCGCTCGTCGCCGGGCTCGTCGGGGTGCTCCTGGCGGTGTGGGGCGGCGGACGACTGGCCCCGACGGTGTCGCTCGCGTGGGGCCTGGCGTGGGTCGCGGTCGGGCGGCTCGACGGGCCGCTCGTGTCCGTGCCGACGGCCGTGGCGGCTGTGGTGTCGATCGCGGCGGTCGTGCTCGTCACCCTCGTGGTGCGCACCCGCGTCGGGTGGGTCGGGGCGCGCCGCGGCGCGGGCGCCGCGCGGGTGGCGTAGGCCGGGGCGGCGGGGCCGCGCCCCGCCGGACACCTTTCGCGCTCAGCGACAGTTCACGGGCTCGTGAGCCCGTGAACTGTCGCTGAGCGCGTGAACCGGCACCGGCTACCGCGCGCAGCGCGGCGCGGCGCGGCGCGCTACCGCGCGGCCGCCAGCCCGTGCGCGGCGGCCACCGCCTCGTTCACGACGCGGCCCGCGTGCACGTTCAGCCCCTTCGCGAGCGCCGGGTCCGCCTCGGTCGCCCGCTCCCAGCCCTGGTCGGCGACGGCGAGGGCGTACGGCAGCGTCGCGTTCGTCAGCGAGATCGTGCTCGTGCGCGGCACCGCCCCGGGCATGTTCGCCACGCAGTAGTACACGGCGTCGTGCACCCGGAAGGTCGGGTCGTCGTGGGTGGTCGGCCGCGAACCCTCGAAGCACCCGCCCTGGTCGATGGCGATGTCGACGAGCACCGAACCCTCGCGCATGCCGGCGACCATCGCGTCGGTCACGAGCTTCGGCGCCGAGGCCCCGGGGATGAGCACCGACCCGATCACCAGGTCCGCGTCACGCAGCGCCTCGGCGATCGCGTGCGACGAGGACCGCAGCGTCGTGATGCGGCCGTCGAAACGGGCGTCGAGCGCACGGAGCCGCGGCAGGCTGATGTCGAACACGGTGACCTCAGCGCCCAGGCCGAGCGCCATCGTCGCCGCGTGCTCGCCCGCGACGCCACCGCCGATCACGACGACCCGGCCCTTCGGCGTCCCGGGGACTCCGCCGAGCAGCAGGCCGCGGCCGCCCGCGGTGCGCATGAGCTGCGCCGCGCCGACCTGCACCGACAGTCGTCCGGCGATCTCGGACATCGGCGAGAGCAGCGGCAGCGACCGGTCCGGCAGCTGCACGGTCTCGTAGGCGATCGCGGTCGCGCCGGACTCGACGAGCGCCGAGGTGAGGGGGCGGTCGGCGGCCAGGTGCAGGTACGTGAAGAGCACCTGTCCGGGGCGGATCGATGCGTACTCCGACGCCACGGGCTCCTTCACCTTGAGCACGAGCTCGGCCCGGGCCCAGACCTCGGCCGCGGTGTGGACGACCGTGGCCCCGGCGTCGCGGTACTCGTCGTCGCCGAAGGACGACCCGGTGCCGGCGCCGGACTGCACGAGGACCTCGTGGCCGTGCAGCGTCAGCTCACCGACCCCCGCCGGCGTCGCCGCGACGCGGTACTCGTTGTTCTTGACCTCTGTGGGGACGCCGATCAGCATCACGGACTCCTTCGTGGGCGGTGCAGGTACGACCACGATGCGCTCTGGTTCGTTTCAGACTCGTTTCCGCCGAACATCTGCGCGATGATCGGTCGTTCGGTACGACGAGATTTGACGAACCGGTCAGATCGCCTTGCCCGGATTGAGGATCCCGAGCGGATCGAACACCGCCTTCACGCCCCGCTGCAGATCGAGGACGGCGTCACCGAGCTCGTCACCGAGCCACCGCCGCTTGAGCACCCCGACACCGTGCTCGCCCGTCAGCGTGCCCCCGAGGTCGATCGCGGCGCGGAACAACTCGTCGGCCGCGGCCCAGACGTGCGCGGGCACCTCGTCCCCCGCGAAGACGAAGTTCGGGTGCAGGTTGCCGTCCCCCGCGTGCGCCACCGTCGGGATCGCCACGCCGTGCCGACGCCCGATCGCCTCGACCCGCTCGAACATCTCCGCGAGCCGGCTCCGCGGCACCGCGACGTCCTCGATCAGCACCCGGCCGCGCGCCTCCATGGCCGGGTGGAAGGACCGTCGGACGGTCAGCAGGCGCTCGCGTTCCACGGCGGACGTCGCGTGGTGCACGGTGCCGCCCTCGGCCTGGAGGCGCGGTGCGGCTCCCAGCGCGGCCTGCGCTGCGTCCGGCCCGTCGAACTCGACGAGCAGGAACGCCCCGTCCGCCGAGCTGCTCCCGAGCGTCTCGGTCAGCACCTGCGGTCCGAGGTGTGCGGCGATGCCCGCGAGGGCGGCCGCGTCGAGCAGCTCCACCGTCGACGGCCGGCTCGCGCCGGTGACGACGGCCGCGGCACCGCGGGCCGCGTCGGCGACGGTCGGGAACACCGCCCCCAGCGTCGCGGGCGCTCCGGCCGGCAGCGGCACGAGCCGGACGGTCGCTCCGACGACCACCCCGAGGGTGCCCTCCGAGCCGACGAACAGCGCCGTCAGGTCGAGGCCGGTGACGCCCTTCACCGTGCGGCGTCCGGTGGAGACGAGCCGGCCGTCCGCCAGGACCACGTCGAGTCCGAGCACAGCCTCGCGCGTCACGCCGTACTTGACGCAGCGCAGGCCGCCGGCGTTCGTCGCGATGTTGCCGCCGACGGTCGAGATCGCCGCGCTGGCCGGGTCCGGGGCGAAGCGCAGCCCGTGCTCGGCGACCGCGGCGTCGAGGGCGCCGTTCACGACGCCCGGCTCGACGACGGCGTACTCGTCGGCGACCGAGACCTCGAGGATGCGGTCCATCCGGGCGACGCTGAGCACGACGGAGCCCTCGGTGCCGTTCGCCCCGCCGGCCAGCCCGGTGCCGGCGCCCCGTGGGACGACCGGCACCCGCGCCGCGGAGCAGGTCCGGAGGACGGCCTGGACGTCGGCGACCGACCGGGCCTCGACCACGGCGACCGGCCCGCCGGGTGCGGTCCAGCCGGACTTGTCGGTCCGTGCGGCGTCGAGCACTGCCGGGTCGGTGCGGACGACGGCGCCGTCCGGGTCCGCGAGGGCGGAGCGGAGGGCGGTGACGACGGTGTCCATGCGCGCCACGCTACCGAGCCGCACGCCGCCGACCGAGCACGTGCCCGGTATCAGCGGGTGCGGAGCGACTCGCTCGGGAGCTCGCCGAACCGGGCCCGGTAGGTCGCCGAGAACCGTCCGAGGTGCCCGAAGCCCCACGCGCGGGCGATCTCCGCGACGTTCGTGGCGTCCCGGTCCGCGCGGAGCAGGTCCACCCGGGCACCGTCGAGCCGGACGCTCCGGAGCAGGTCGCCCGGCGTCTGGTCCAGGTGGCGCCGGAGCGACTGCTGCAGGCCACGGGGGCTGAGCCCGGCGGCCTCGGCGATCTCGGTCGTCCCGATGGGTTCGCGGGCGTGGGCGTGCACGTACTCGAGCGCGCGTCGCAGCCGGTCGTGCTCGGGCCCCGAGCCGGTGACGGACGAGCGCCAGCGATCCCGTCGCGGGAACGCCTGCACGGCGGCGGCGACGAACGACTCGGCGATCGACCGCTGCACGATCGGCGTCAGGTCGTGCTCGACGTCGAGCCAGGTGCCGGAGTGCGCACGGACGACGGACTGCCAGGCGCGCAGCCCCTCGGCCGTCGGGCGGCGCATCGGCTCGAACGCGAAGTCGTCCTCGCCGACCACCGACCGCACGAAGTCGCGGTCGAGGTGCACGAGGTTCAGACCGATGTCCCGGTGGTGCAGCGCGTACGCCTCGGCGAAGGGCAGCACGACCGGGACGCCGGGCTCGAGCGCGTGCTCGCGTCCCTGGAACGTGATCGTGCTCGTGCCCGAGCGCATCCACGCGACGAGGAACTCGTCGTCGACCAGGCTCTCGGTCTGCAGGTCGACCAGCAGCCGCGAGGACCGGAGCGACATCCGCGCGTCACCGACGCCCGCGAAGTCCCAGTGCTGCTGCGTGTGCGTCCGGCGGACGCGGGGCGCCCGGAAGTCGTAGTCGCCCGTGAAGAAGGCGAGGGCTTCGTCGATGTCGGTCCCGGCGAGGCGCCGGAAGTAGCGGGCGCCACGGCGCCGACCGTCGTCCTGTCGGCTGGCGTCGGAGACGTCCGGCGACGTCGGGACACCCGGAACGGGCGCCGTCGCCGGCTGGGTCGCACGAGAGAACACCATGCACCGGAGCCTAGGGCGCACCACCGACATCGAGTCGGTCAGGAACTGACCTAGGGCTGCAGGATCGCCTGCCCGACGCTCTCGTCCAGGATCAGGTCGGTGACGAGTCCCGCGGCGAGGGCGCCCTTGAGCGACGCCGCCTTCCCCCGCCCCGCGACGACGCACACGCGGCGGGGCGCCCGCTTGATCGTGTCGAGGTCGGGTCCGCCGGCGCGCGCGTTCACGCCGATGTCCTTCCACGACCCGTCGGCCCGGTAGAAGACCGTCGAGACGTCGCCGACGACCTCGGCCTGCGCGAGCTCGTCGCGGTCGGCCGGGTCGAGGTACCCGCCGGAGTACACGTGCGAGGGCACCGGGGCCTGCGGCGCGCCGACACCGAACACGACGAGGTCCATCCGCTCGTGCAGGTCGAGCACGCGGCGGATGGAGCGCTCGCGGAAGAGCATCTCCTTCGTCGCCGGATCGTCGAAGAACGCCGGGACGGGGAACTGCTGCACGAACGCGCCGTACGCCTCGCCGAACCGCCGCAGGATCTCGGACGCGTAGACGATGCCGGTCGTCCGGGTGTTCGCCGCACCGTTGATCTGCACGACGGTCGAGCCGTGGGTCGTCTTCGGCACGAGGTACCGGCTCACCGCACTCACGGTCGAGCCCCACGAGATGCCGACCACCATGTTCGACTCGACGTACTGCGTCAGGATGCGCGCGGCGGACAGGGCGACACGCTCGAGCCGGTCGACGTCGCTCGTGTGGTCCGGCACCGGCACGACGTGGGCGTGCACGCCGAACCGCGCCCGGATGTTCCGGCTGAGCGCTGCCGCCTGGTCGAGCGGCGAGCGGATCTGGATGTCCACGAGCCCGGTGTCCCTGGCGTACTTCAGCAACCGCGAGACCGACGACCGCGAGGTGCCGAGCTCGTCCGCGATGGCGTCCATCGTCAGGTCCTGCAGGTAGTACAGGTGTGCGGCGCGCAGCGCCTGCTGGGTCCGCATCGGCTGCGCAGCATCGCTCATGGGAACCGAGCATGCACGGACGTGCACGGCCTCTGCAACCCCTGTCGCGCCTCCCGTCCGCTCCCCGGCCCCGTGCCGGGCCGCAGCGACAGGTGTGCTGCACGTTCGTGCACGTAGGTTGCCCGACCTCCCACCGAGGCGCACGATCGGAGTCGACCCCACGGAACCGACCCAAGGAAGCGACGCACCATGTCGAAGAAGACGCAGCCCCGGAACACGGTGACCGCGCTCACCGAGCGCCCCAACGCCCAGGTCCTCATCGTCGGTGGCGGCATCAACGGCATCGCCACCTTCCGCGACCTCGCCCTGCAGGGCGTCGACGTCGTGCTCGTCGAGCGCGGCGACTACGCCGGCGGCGCCTCGGCCGCGTCCAGCCACATGATCCACGGCGGCATCCGCTACCTGGAGAACGGCGAGTTCCGCCTGGTGCGCGAGAGCGTGCAGGAGCGCAACGGCCTGATCCGCATCGCGCCGCACTACGTGAAGCCGCTGCAGACGACGATGCCGATCTTCTCGACGTTCTCCGGCATCATGAACGCCCCGCTGCGCATGCTCACGCACAAGCAGCGCTCGACCAAGGAGCGCGGCGCCGCGCTCATCAAGATCGGCATGACGATCTACGACTCCTTCTCGCGCGACGGCGGCTCGGTGCCGAAGCACCGCTTCCTCACGAAGAAGGCCGCGCTGGCCGACATGCCCGCGCTCAACAAGGACCTGAAGTACACGGGCACCTACTACGACGCGTCCGTGCACGAGCCGGAGCGCCTGGCGCTCGACGTGCTCAAGGACGGCCTCGCAGCAGCGAAGGGCTCCGGCAGCGCCGCGACCGCCCGCTCCGTCAACTACGTCGAGGCAGCCGGCACCCGCGACGGCGGTGTCGTGCTCCGCGACCGCGAGACCGGCGAGGAGTTCGTCTTCTCGGCCGAGGTCGTCGTGAACGCCTCCGGCCCCTGGACCGACCTGACGAACCAGGCGTTCGGCGGCGAGACGAAGTTCATGGGCGGCACGAAGGGCTCGCACATCGTCGTCGACAACCCCGAGCTCCTCGGGGCGACGAAGGGCCGCGAGCTGTTCTTCGAGAACAACGACGGCCGCATCGTCCTCATCTACCCGCTGAAGGGCCGGGTGCTCATCGGCACGACGGACATCGACGCCGACCCGTCGCAGCCGGCGGTGTGCACCGAGGAGGAGGTCGACTACTTCTTCGGGCTCGTCAAGCACGTCTTCCCGCAGATCGCGCTCGACCGCGACCACATCGTGTACCGCTACTCCGGCATCCGCCCGCTCCCCCGCCACGAGGACACCGCCCCCGGCTTCGTGTCCCGCGACTACCGGATCGTCGACACCCCGATCGCCGGCCTGCCCGGCACGACCGTGCTCTCGCTCGTCGGCGGCAAGTGGACGACCTTCCGTGCCCTCGCCGCGCACCTGTCCTCGGACGTCACGACGAAGCTCGGCGTGGACCGGAAGGTCGACACGACGGGCATGCCGATCGGCGGCGGCAAGGACTTCCCGACGACCGACGCCCAGCGCGCGCTGTGGATCAAGTCGCACCGGGACGGTCTCGACGAGCAGCTCGTCGACGGCCTGCTCGAGCGCTACGGCACCCGTGCGGCCGAGGTCGTGGACGTCCTGACCGACGGCCCGGTCGAGCCGCTCGAGTCCGACCCGACGCTCACCCGTGCCGAGGTCGCGTACTTCGCCGAGCACGAGCAGGCGGTCCACCTGGTGGACGTGGTGCTCCGCCGCACGAACCTGGCGTTCGTCGGCGGCGTCACGATCGACCTGCTCGACGAGCTGGCCGACGTCCTCGCCGGTGCGCTCGGCTGGACGGCCGAGGAGCGCGCGGACGAGGTCCAGCGCACGCTCGACGTCCTGCGCGAGTCGCACGGCGTGATCGTGCCGCTGCACACGTCGGCGGCGCAGCCCGCGTAGTCCACGCGGCCCCCGACGGACGGGAGGCGCGGTGCCGGCCGGCGCCGCACCTCCCGTCCGTCGTGTGGTTCCGCACCCGTCCGCCGCGCGCGTCACGACACGCCGGCGTCCCGACGAGAAGCCCGCGCGTCACGAGACGCCGCCGTCGCGACGAGACGCCGCCGAATCCGGCGGCGTCTCGCCCGACCGCGGGCGTCTCGCGTCGACGCCGGCGTCTCAGGGAGCGTCGCGAACGTCAGAACGCGTCGCCGGTCGGGTCCTGCGCCGTCCGGTCGATCAGGTCCTGGCCACCGACGGGCTCGCCCTCCCAGTCGACCAGGCGCCAGCCGTCCTCGAACGAGCCCTCGACCTCGACGATCCCGGTGTTCTCGAGGTGCCGCTTCGTGCCGAACTCGTCGGGGGTGTTCTGCGCGGCCGCACTGGCCCACGTGCGGATCGCCGCGCCGTGGCTGAACGCCGCAGCGACCTCGACGCCCGTGTCGAGGATCTGCCGCACGGCGTCGTCGTAGCGCGCGAAGAACTCCTCGCCGCTCTCGGCCCCGGGCATCCGGCTCGACCGGTCCCCCGCCGACCACCCGTGCACGGTCGAGATGTACAGCTGCACCGAGGTCCGGTCGCGCCGGCCCTGCAGGTCCCCGGCCTCGATCTCGCGCAGCCCGGGGAGCACGACGGGTTCGGTCCCGAGCGCGGCGGCGAGCGGCGCGGCGGTGACCTGCGTTCGGACCATCGACGAGACGAACAACCGCTCGATCCCGTGGTCGGCGAGGGCAGTGGGCAGGGCGTCCGCCTGCTGCTGCCCGAGCTCGGTGAGCCCGGGGCCGGGTACTTCGGCGTCGAGCACGCCGTCCACGTTCGCAGGGGTCTGGCCGTGCCGGATGAGCAGGAGTCGCATGCGCCCCACCCTACGGACGGCCGGTGACCTATCCCTGGCGGGCCTTCCACCGCGGGTCCCGCTTGTTGATGACGTACACGCGGCCGCGGCGTCGCACGATCTGCGAGCCGGGGATCTTCTTGAGCGCCTTGAGCGAGTTGCGGACCTTCACGGGTCTCCTTCCTGCACCGACTCCTTGTTGAGAACGGTTGTCATGTAGGCTACCCGACATGCGCCCTGCAGCAACCACCCTCGTCACCGCCCTGCACGATGCCGACGCAGTCCGCGTCGCGCGCCGGATCGGCAGCGGCCACCGGATGCACGTCCAGGGCGATGCCCTCGCGGCGGCCAGGGGCATCGCCGCGCGACGCGACCAGCTCGACCGCGTGTGCGGACCGGACGCCGACCACGACCTCGTCGTCACGCTCGCGCCGGAGGTGGACGTCCGCGCGGTCGGGATGCTCCTCGCGAACGCCGCCCGTTCGGAGACCGGCGACGACCGGGTCCTGCGCCACGTGGTCGCCGTGCTCCGGGCGGACGACGTCGCCCACCTGCTCTGGTCGGACGTGGACGACGCCTTCGTGGCCGCTGAGCGCGTGGTGGCCCTCGTCGAGTACGCGACCGTGGTCGCGCTCGACCGACTCGAGCCACTCTCCGGCCGTCGTCGTCGGGCGCTCGTGGCGTTGCTCCACCGCATGGCTCCGCAGGCGGCGATCGTCGCGGCACCCGCCGTCAGGGGGCCGCTCGACCTGCCGGCGTCGAACGGCGGCGCCGCCCGCCTGCTGGCCTCCGGCGCCGGCTGGATGCGCGCACTGTCGAGCGACGCCGGCCGGACCGACACCGGGCGAGGGCCGCAGGACGACCTGGTGACGATGCGGTACCGCGAGCCGCTGCCGTTCCACCCCGGGCGACTCGCCGACGTCATCGCGAACGACCTCGCCGCGGGCGCGAACGGGCGGGTCCTGCGCTCGAAGGGGTTCTTCCGACTGGCCTCACGGCCGGACCACGTCGGCTCGTGGTCGAGCTTCGGTGCGATGCTCGCGCTGGACCCGACCGCGAACCCGTCGTGGGACGAGGACGCGCCGGTCGGTCAGGCGATCTGGTTCGTCGGCGAGCGCCTCGACGTGCACGTTGTCGAACGCGCGCTGGACGGCGCACTCCTCACGTCGGAGGAGCTACTCGCCGGGCCGGACGTCTGGCGTCGGTGGCCGGACCCGTTCCCGGTGTGGCCGGCGCTCGACCCCTCGCACGGACACCGGCACGACTGACCGGTGTGCGACGTCGCACGCGTCGATCGACGCGTGCGTCGTCGCAGACCGCGCGCCGTGCTCCGGACGACCGGCGCCCCGGGACGACCGGCGCTGCACGCCCTCAGCGCCGGGCGGTCTCCGCGATCCCGTCGTGCGCCGCGAAGGGCAGGTCGCCCAGGTCGAGGTTCGGGTTCGTGTCCTGCGTGAGCACGAGCTCGCGCGCCTCGGCCTCGGACTCCACCGCGGGCATCGACCCCGGGAGCGGCCGCTGCGAGGACTCGCGCATGCAGAACACACCGATCGCCCCGACGATGCTCATCGCCACGAGGAAGTACGCCGGCGCGAGCTGGTCCCCCGTCGCGGTCAGGAGCGCCTGCACGATGAGCGGCGTCGTTCCACCGAACACCGCGATGGCGATGTTGTAGGCGAAGCCCATGCCCCCGTACCGGGTCGACGTCGGGAAGAGCGCCGGCAACGAGGCCGCCTGGTTCGACACCCACAGCGCGGTCATCAGCGCCAGCAGCCCGAGTCCGGCGAGGGTCGACCACTGCGCTCCGTGCCCGATGAGCAGGAAGGCCGGGACGGCGAGCACGACCGTGGTGCCGGCACCGATCCACATCACCGTGCGACGACCGATCCGGTCGGAGACGCGACCGGCGACCGGCAGCATCACCGCGAGCAGCACGAGCACGGGGATGGTGAGGAGCGTCCCGTCGATCGCCGAGTACCCCAGCGAGTCGGTCAGGTACGTCGGCATGTACGAGGTCAGCGCGTAGCCGACCGTGTTCGAGGCGCCGACGAGCATGATCGCGATGACGATCGGGCGCCAGTGGTCC
The DNA here is from genome assembly GCF_003349855.1 of Curtobacterium sp. AG1037. Classification (NCBI taxonomy): domain Bacteria; kingdom Bacillati; phylum Actinomycetota; class Actinomycetes; order Micrococcales; family Microbacteriaceae; genus Curtobacterium; species Curtobacterium sp. AG1037. The sequence continues at coordinate 362,075 of NZ_QQAO01000003.1, forward strand.
CGCACCATGACGAGCACGTTGGCGGGCCGACCGCCCTCGGCGGCCTCGCGGTCCGAGGCGGCGGCCTCCTGCGCCGCCTGGGTCGCCTGGAAGACCGGCGACTCCTCGATGCGCAGGCGGAACCAGATCGCGACGACGCCGATCACGCCGGCGAGCAGGAACGGGAGGCGCCAGCCCCACGCGGTCATCGTCTCGTCGCCGAGCGACACCTGCAGCACGGTCACCACGGTGGCGCCGAGCGCGAAGCCCATGTAGCTGCCGAAGTCGAGGATGCTCGCGAAGAAGCCGCGCCGACGGTCGGGGGCGTACTCGGTCACGAACGTGGTCGCGCCGGCGTACTCGCCACCGGTCGAGAAGCCCTGCGCGAGCTTCAGCACGACGAGCACGACCGGAGCGACCGCGCCGATGGTCGACCATGCCGGCAGCACTCCGATCAGGAACGTCGACGACGCCATCAGGATCAGCGTCGTGGCGAGCACCTTCTGCCGTCCCAGCCGGTCCCCCAGCCGACCGAACACGATGCCGCCCAGGGGTCGCGCGACGTAGGTCGCCGCGAACACCCCGAGGCTGAACAGGATCTGCACCGACGGCTCGGCCGTGGGCAGGAACACCTTGCCCATCGTGACCGCCAGGTAGCCGTACACCCCGACGTCGTACCACTCCATCGTGTTGCCGACGACCATCCCGCTGACGGCCCGGCGCATCATGCTCTTGTCGACCACCGTGACGTCGCTGACCCGCAGACGTCGGGGCGGTCGGGTGGTGGTACTGCTGGGGTCGGAACCCATACGCGATCTCCTCGTGGTGGGGACGGGCCGATCGGTACCGGCCCGGAACAGCCAGCAACGGTACCGAGCGACCGACATGTCACTGGCCGGGGATTCACAGGTACCGGCGTGTCACCCGGACGGGGGTCACGCCCGATCCGCACGACGGTGCCGATCGGCCCGGAGGTCACGACGCGGTAACGTCTGCCCCGTGGCGATCGAACCGGACACGAAGAACTGGACCTGGGTGATCGGGACCGCGTGCCCCGACTGCGGCTTCGACGGGGCGACCCTGGCGTTCCGCGACGTCCCGTCGGTCATCGCCGAGAACGCTGCCGCGTGGCCGGAGCAGCTGGCCCGTCCGGACGTCCGGCAGCGCCCCGACGACCGCACGTGGTCGCCACTGGAGTACGGCGCGCACGTCCGCGACGTCCACCGGAAGATGACGGAACGGCTCCGGCTCGTGCTCGCCGAGGACGACCCGACCTTCCCGAACTGGGACCAGGACGCCACCGCCGCCCAGGACCGCTACGGCGAGCAGGACCCGGCGGTCGTCGCCCGGGAGCTCACCGATGCGGCCCGTGACGCGGCGGCCGCGTTCGCCGCCGTCCCCGACGGCGCCGTCGGACGGACGGGGCGGCGCTCGGACGGCAGCGCCTTCACGGTCACGACCCTCGCGACCTACTACGCGCACGACCCGGTGCACCACCTGTGGGACGTGCGCCGGACCGCCCACCGCACGGGGTGACGGACGGGAGGCGCGGTGCCGGCCCGCACCGCGCCTCCCGTCCGCCCCTGGTCGCCTCGCGACTCAGGCGAGTGCGTCGAGCAGGGCGCGCGCGGTCACGGCGTCGGTCACCAGCTCGTTGATCATGCCGGCACGGACGGCGCCGATGATGCTCGGCACCTTCGCCGACCCGACGGCGACGCCGACCGCGTGCGGGACGCCCGCGAGCACCTCGCGCGACGTCCGGACCATGCGCTCGCTGCCGGGGAACTCGATCGGCGACCCGTCGGCGGCGAAGAAGTTGAGACAGACGTCACCGGCGGCCTGGTCGAACACGGCGTCCTCGACCGGGATCCCCCGCGCCAGCGCATCGCGTGTGGGGGTCGGTGCGCCGACGCCCAGGATCGCACCCTTCGCCCGCCCCCACAGGCCGACGACGTGCTGGAAGGCGGGGTCCTCGTCGAGCGATGCCCGCATGGCGGCCGACGGCAGGGCCTGCGCGAACAGGAACGCCGGGATCGCGCCGGAGTGCTCGGCGGCCGTCCGGGTGATCTCGTTCGTCTGGAACCACGGCATCGGGTCCGCCTGCCCGCCGACCGTGGGGACGAGCTGCACGCCCGCGAGCTGCGGCATCCCGGTCTGCGCGACGTCGTAGACCGTCCGACCGGACGACACCAGGACCGCGTCGCCCGGGGTGAGCCCCATCCCCTCGACAGCGGTCGCGATCGGGGCGGCCAGGTCGGCGCCGAGCGTCGCCTGGTGCGTCACGGCCGCCAGGTGCACGGCGCGCAGCCCGAGCACGACCTGCAGCCGTTCGGCGAGCGCGACGGTCTCGTCCTGGAAGGGGTCCACGACGTCGATCCGGACGAGGCCGGCGCGGCGCGCCTCGGCGACCAGTCGGCTGACCGTGGGGCGCGAGACCCCGAGGCGCGAGGCGATCTCGACCTGGGTGGCGTCCTCGAGGTAGTACATCCGGGCCGCCTGGTAGACGGTGTCCAGCGGGAAACGGGCCCGCGACCCCTCGGCGCCGGTGGTGCTCTCGGAGGACATGCTGCGGCACCCTTCGGATCGGTCGGACACTCGGATCGTAGTCCGACCGAGGGTCACCGGATCGTGAACCCGCCGTCCACGCGGAGGTCGGCGCCGTTCACCATCGCGGCGCCGTCGCTCGCCAGGAACAGCACCGCGGCGGCGATCTCGGCGGGGGTCGCGAAGCGGCCGGTCGGGATCTCGTCCTGGTGCCGGATGCCCGCCGCGTTCGCCCAGGCCGCACGACCCAGGTCGGTGAGCACGACCGTCGGCGAGACCGTGTTGACCGTGACCCCGCGCCCGCCCCACTCGAGCGCGAGCACCCGGGTCAGACCGAGGACGCCGGCCTTCGACGCGCAGTACGCGGCGTGCCGGTCGAGGCCGACGTGGGCCACCTGCGACGCGATGTTCACGATGCGCCCGGTGCCGGCGGCGAGCATGTGCCGCCCGACTGCCTGCGCGAGCCGGAAGGTGCCCGTCAGGTTGACGTCGAGGGTGCGCGCCCACGCCCCGGCGTCGAGGTCTTCGGCGGCGTCGAGCGCGACGATGCCCGCGCAGTTCACGAGCACGTCCATCGAGCCCGCGGCGTCGACGACCTGCTGGACCGCGGCCGCGACGGAGACGTCGTCGGTGACGTCGCACGCGAGGCCGAGGTGCTCCCCGGCCGTGACGGCGGGCAGCTCGGCGGCGGCCGCCGCCGAGGGGTCCGCACGGACGTCGACGATGGCGACGCGGGCACCGCGGGAGGCGAAGGCGTGCGCGATGGCGTTCCCGATGCCGGACGCGCCGCCCGTCACGACCGCGGTCCGGCCGGTCAGGTCGTTCGTCAGGTCGACGGTCCCGGGACCGGGTCGCAGTGCCGCGGCGAAGTCGGTGGCGGTGGCGGTGTCGGTGCCGGTGGCGCTGTCGACGGCGTCGGTCATGGTCGCTCCCTTGCGATGGATCGGTGTGGTGTGGGAACCATAGCAGAAATTGTGTTCTGGACATCTGTTCCGACGGGTGTACAGTCGTCGCCGAACCATCGGAACGGGCGCCCCGCCCGGCTGACCAACGGAGGACCAGCACATGTCGACGACGACGACGACCGAGACCCCGGCGCAGGGTGAGGCGCACCTCGAGATCCCGACCACGATGCGCGCCGTCGTGGTGCACGGGCCCGGTGACTACCGACTCGAGGAACGTCCGGTGCCGCAGCCCGGCCCGGGCGAACTGCTGCTCCGCACCGACGCCGTCGGCATCTGCGCGAGCGACCTGAAGTGCTACCACGGCGCCGCGAAGTTCTGGGGCGACGAGAACCGGCCGGCGTGGGCGGAGGCCGACCGGATCCCCGGCCACGAGTTCGTCGGGACGATCGTCGCCGGTGACGACGCCGCACTCGCGAAGCGCGGTGTGACGCTCGGCGACCGGATCGCGTGCGAGCAGATCGTCCCGTGCTGGGAGTGCCGGTACTGCCTCGAGGGTGCCTACTGGATGTGCGCCGTCCACGACATGTTCGGGTTCAAGGGCTTCGACGGTGCGATGGCCGAGTACGTGCTCGTCCCGGCGAAGGCCCTGACCCATCCGGTCGACCGCGCGCTGCCGGGCCAGGTCGCCGCCTTCGCCGAGCCGCTCTCCTGCGCCTTCCACGCCGTCGAGCGCGGCGAGATCAGGTTCGGCGACACCGTGGTGATCGCCGGCGCCGGCCCGATCGGCCTGTCCGCCATCGCCGGTGCCCGCCAGAAGAACCCGCTGCGGATCATCGCGCTCGACGTCGTCGACGACAAGCTCGCGCTCGCCCGCAAGGTCGGTGCCGACCTGACGATCAACATCGCGCAGGAGGACGCCGTCGCCCGGGTCAAGGAACTCACCGACGGCTACGGCGCCGACGTCTACATCGAGGCGACCGGTCACCCCTCCGCGGTGCCCCAGGGCCTGAACCTGCTCCGCAAGCTCGGCACGTTCGTCGAGTACTCGGTCTTCAAGGACGCCGTCTCGGTCGACTGGTCGATCATCTCCGACGACAAGGAGCTCGACGTCCGGGGCGCCCACCTCGGCCCGCACACCTGGCCGGCGGCGATCAAGCTGCTCGAGTCGGGCACGCTGCCGATGGACGAGATCTGCACGCACCAGTTCCCGCTCGAGGACTTCCAGCAGGCCCTCGACCTGGTGGGCGACTCCGCCGGCGTGTCGGTGAAGGTGTCGATCATCCCGTCGCTCTCGGCGCCCACCACGTCCGCCCCGACCGTGTCCGCCGCGCGGGCCTGAGCGCCGAGGAGTCCCGCGATGTCGACGACGACCGCGCGCACCACCACCGCGCCCACGACCGCCGCCGCCCGCCCCGAGGGTCGACTCGACCGGATGGGCATCCCCCGTCCGCTCGCCCTCGGCTTCGTCGCCGTGCTCGTCTTCATGACGGGCAACGGCGTCGAGTCGAACTTCATCACGCCGCACATGGTCGCGGTCCTCGGTAGCCCCGAGGCCACCGTCGCCACGATCGTGACGTTCTACAGCCTCGCCGCCCTCATCGGCAGCTACGTCTCCGGCGCCCTCTCCGACCTGATCGGGCCGCGCCGGGTGATGATCCTCGGGTTCGCCGTCTGGGTGGTCTTCGAGGTGCTGTTCCTGCTGGCGCTGAACGTCGAGAGCGTGCCCTTCGCCGCCGTCGCCTACGCCCTGCGCGGCTTCGGCTACCCGCTCTTCGCGTTCGCCTTCCTGGTCTGGGTGAACATCACCACGCCGGTCGAGCGCAACGGCGCAGCGGTGGGGTGGTTCTACGTCGCCTTCACCGGTGGCCTGCCGACGCTCGGCTCCCTGTTCGCCATCGGGGCCATCCCGGTGTTCGGTGGCGGGACGATCGGTGAGACGGGCGCGATGATCGCCTCGATCGGCCTCGTGGTCGCCGGGTTCCTCATCATGCTGTTCGGCGTCCGCCTGCCGAACGGCTTCTCGCGGATCGCGCCGGCCGCGGAGAGCGCCGGGCGGGTCCTGACGAGCGGCATCCGCCTCACCGCGACGCGACCGAAGATCCTGATGGGCTTCCTCGTCCGCCTCATCAACACCGCACCCGAGTTCGGCATGTTCGTCGTGCTGCCCGCCGTGATCGCGAACGACCGCGGCTGGGGCCAGAGCCGCTGGCTGCTCATGACCGTCTGCGTCTACGCGACGAACATCCTGGTGAACGCCCTGTTCGGCTGGGTCGGCGACCGCATCGGCTGGCAGCGCACCGTCAAGTGGTTCGGCATCGTCGGCTCCGCGACCGGGCTCGTGGCCTGGTGGTACGTGCCGCAGCTGGTGCCCGCCGGGTCGGACTGGGGCTACGTGCTCTCGGTCGTGGCCGGCTGCGTGTTCGGGTGCCTGCTCGCGGGCTTCGTCCCGATGGGCGCGATCATGCCGGCGCTCGCTCCGGAGCACAAGGGTGCCGCGATGGCGATGTACACCACGGCCGCCGGCGGCGCGGCGTTCCTCGGCACCGGCGTCGTCGCAGCGGTCTTCGCGCTCGGCGGCGGCGGCCAGGCGGTCACCTGGACGTTCGTCGGCCTCTACGCCTGCGCGTTCGTGATGATCCACTTCCTCGACGTGCCGCAGGGGCGCCCGCACCGCGGCACCCGCTGAGGCACGTCGACCCGACCCCGGGCGGCGGTGGCCGTCCCACCGCCGCCCGGTCCCCCCGATGCGCACACCCCCTCACCGGCACGCGCGACCCCTCCGACCCGACCGACGCACCCGGTCGTCCGACCCGATCCTGACCCCATCCACCGGACCCCGGTCCACCGCACGACAGGAACGACCCCCATGACCACCATCCACGACGACCCCGAGGACTTCGCCGAGGACCAGCTCGCCGGCTGGCTCGCCCTGTACGCCGACCGCGTCCGCGGCGTGCACGGCGGCGTCGTCGCACTCCCGACGGAGGGCGCCGAGCGCCAGGTCGCCGTCGTCGTCGGCGGCGGCTCCGGGCACTACCCTGCGTTCTGCGGCGTCGTCGGTCCGGGCTTCGCCACCGGTGCCGTCGTCGGCAACGTCTTCACCTCGCCCTCGGCGGCGCAGGTGTACTCGGTCGCCAAGGCCGCCGACCAGGGCCGCGGCGTCGTGCTGTCCTTCGGCAACTACGCCGGTGACACCATGAACTTCGGGCTCGCCGCCGAGCGGCTCCGCGCCGAGGGCATCGACACCCGGATCGTCGTCGTGACCGACGACGTGGCGAGCGCGGACGAGGTCACGAAGCGTCGCGGCATCGCCGGCGACTTCTCGGTGTTCAAGGCGATGGGTGCCGCCGCGGCCGCCGGCGCGGAGCTGGACGAGGTCGAGCGCGTCGGCACCGCCGCGAACGCCGCCACCCGTACGATCGGCGTCGCATTCTCCGGCTGCACCATGCCCGGCGCCACCGAGCCGCTCTTCTCGGTCCCCGACCGCCACCTCGGGCTCGGGCTCGGCATCCACGGCGAACCCGGCATCCAGGACGTCCCGGTGCTGCCGGCGCGGGACCTCGCCGCGCTGCTCGTCGAGCGTCTGCTGGCCGAACGACCCGAGGGCGCCGGACCGCGGGTGGCGCCGATCCTCAACGGCCTGGGCGACACGAAGTACGAGGAGCTCTTCCTGCTGTGGGGCCGGGTGCTGCCCCTCCTCGAGGACGCGGGGCTCGAGGTCGTCGAGCCCGAGGTCGGCGAACTGGTCACGAGCCTCGACATGGGCGGCTGCTCGCTGACGCTGCAGTTCCTCGACGACGAGCTCGAACGGTACTGGCGCGCCGATGCCTACACGCCGGCGTACCGCAAGGTCGCCGCCCCGGTCGCCGCGCTCGTGCCGGCCGCGGCCGTCACCGAGGCCGCTGCCGAGGCGACGGTCGTGCCGGAGGCGACCGGTGCCTCCCGGCGGGCCGCCGAGACCGCACGCGTCGCCGTCGAGGCGATGGACGTCCTGCTCCGCGAGCAGGAGGAGACGCTGGGCCGCATCGACGCGGTCGCCGGTGACGGCGACCACGGTCGCGGCATGGTCAAGGGCATCGGTGCGGCCCGTCGCGCCGTCGAGCAGACCGACCGGGAGGCCGGGGTCGCCTTCGTCCTCGGCCGTGCCGGTGAGGCGTGGGCCGCGTCGGCCGGCGGCACGTCCGGTGTGCTGTGGGGTGCGGCACTCGAGGCGTTCGGCCGCGCGCTCGGCGACGACGCCGAGCACGTGGACGCGGCCGACGTCGTCGCGGCCGCCCAGGCCTTCGCGGACTCGATCGTCCACCTCGGTGGCGCGTCCCGCGGTGACAAGACCCTGCTCGACGCCCTGATGCCGTTCGTCGACGAGCTGCGGTCCCGGGTCGACGAGGGTGCCGACACGGCGGAGGCGTGGCAGGCGGCGGCCGGGGTCGCGGTCGAGCAGGCGGCGGCCACGGCGGACCTGCGGCCGAGGGTCGGGCGTGCCCGGCCGCTGGCCGAGAAGAGCGTGGGGACGCCCGACGCGGGCGCCACCTCGATGGGGATGGTCCTCACGCGGATCGGCGAGGTGCTCGCGGTCCGCGCACGACGCGAAGGAGTGGACGCATGACGTACCGGTTGGTGGTGGGCTCCGACGACGCGGGCTTCGACTACAAGGAGGTCATCAAGCGTGACCTCGAGGCGGACGACCGCGTGGCGAGCGTCGTCGACGTCGGGGTCGACGCCGACGGCCACACGGCGTACCCGCACGTGGCGGTGGACGCGGCGCGGATGGTGGCGGACGGTCAGGCCGACCGCGCGATCCTGGTCTGCGGCACCGGGCTCGGGGTGGCGATCAGCGCGAACAAGGTCCCCGGCATCCGAGCCGTCACCGCGCACGACTCGTTCAGCGTCGAGCGCTCCGTGCTGTCGAACGACGCGCAGGTGCTCTGCATGGGGCAGCGCGTGATCGGGCTCGAGCTCGCACGGCGACTGGCGAAGGAGTGGCTCGGGTACGAGTTCGACTCGACGAGCGCGAGCGCCGAGAAGGTCGCGGCGATCTGCGGCTACGACGGCTCGGTGCCGGTCGGTACCGACGTCGGGAGGGCATGAGGGCGCTGGGTCCGCGGATCCCCAGCGCGCTGTCGGGTGCGCGACGTACGGTGCTCGCGCACCCGACGCTCCACGGCGACGCCGCTCGTGCACCCACCGCACCACCGAAGGGGACCCGATGAAGAAGTCAGCCTGGCTGCCCGCCGCGATCGCCCCGGTCGTCGTGGCCGGAGCGATCGCCGCGCCCGTCATCGCGAACGCCGCCGCCGACCCGGTCGCCGGCACGGACCCGAGCGCGGCGGACGTGCTCGCGAGGATCGCGGCGTCCCGGGACGCGCAGTACTCGGGCACGCTCTCGCAGACGAGCGACCTCGGCCTGCCGGAACTCCCCTCGGGCAGCGGTGGGTCCTCGCTCGAGGGTGGTGCGTCCGACGTCCTCGGGCTGCTCACCGCATCACACACCGCGCGCCTGTACGTCGGTGGCGAGGACGAACAGCGCTTCCAGCTGACGCAGCAGCTCGCCGAGCAGGACGTCGTCCGGAACGGGTCCGACGTGTGGACGTGGGACTCGGAGGAGCGCAAGGCCGTGCACCTCACGCTCCCCGCCGGTTCCGATGCCCCCACGGCCGGCGCGACCACGCCGGCGCAGGCCGCCGAGCGTGCGGTCGCGGCGATCACACCGAGCACCCGGGTCTCCGAGCCGACGACGGTCCGCGTCGCCGGTCACGACGCCTGGCAGGTCATCCTGACGCCGAGGTCCGACGACACGCTGGTCGGCAGCGTCCGGCTGGCGGTGGACCAGCAGACCGGGCTGCCGCTCCGCGTCACGGTGACGGCGGCCGGGCAGGACGACCCGGCGTTCCAGGTCGGCTTCACGAGTCTCGACTACGGCGCACCCGACGCCCGACTGTTCGACTTCACGCCGCCGGCCGGCGCGGACGTCACGACGAAGGACCTCTCCGACGCGGGTCAGCACCGACCGAGCCAGCACGGGCAGTCACAGGGTGCCGGTGTCCGGCCGACGGTGACCGGGTCCGGCTGGGACAGCATCGTCGAGCTGCCGACCGGGGACTCCGCCCGGACGACCCGGGACCCTGACGCATCGGCACTCCTCGACCAGCTGACGAAGCCGGTCGACGGCGGCCGGGCGCTGCAGACATCGCTCGTCTCGGTGTACCTGACGGACGACGGCCGGGTGCTCGCCGGCGCCGTGCCGGTGTCCGCGCTGGTCGCCGCCGCGAAGTGACGGCAGCACCGCAGCCGGGCGAGACAGCGCGGCAGCCGGGCGAGACAGCGCGGCAGCCGGACGACGCGTCGTCCGAGCTCGCAGTCCGCACCGAGGGGCTCGTCAAGGTCTTCCGGAAGCAGCGGGCCGTCGACGGCATCGACCTGGCCGTACCGCGCGGGTCGGTCTTCGGGTTCCTCGGCCCGAACGGCTCGGGCAAGACCACCACGATCCGCATGCTCCTCGGACTGTCCTCGGCGACGAGCGGCACGATCGAGGTGCTCGGCCGACCGGTCCCGGGCGCTCTGCAGGAGGTCCTGCCCCGTGTCGGCGCGCTCGTCGAGGGCCCGGCCGCGTACCCGTACCTGTCCGGACGCGCGAACCTGCAGCGTTTCGACGTCGCCGACCCGAGCTCCGACCCGCGCACCCGTCGGGACCGCGTCGCGGTCGCCCTCGAACGCGTGGGGCTCACCCACGCCGCGGACAAGAAGGCACACGCCTACTCGCTCGGCATGAAGCAGCGCCTGGGGCTGGCGAACGCCCTGCTCGCGCCGCGCGACCTGCTCGTGCTCGACGAGCCGACGAACGGTCTCGACCCCCAGGGCACGCGCGAGGTCCGGAACCTCATCCGCTCGCTCGCCGACGACGGCACCACGGTGTTCGTGTCGAGCCACCTACTCGCCGAGATCGAGCAGGTCTGCACGCACGCCGCCGTGATGCGGAGCGGACGCCTCGTGGCGCAGGGGTCCCTCGACGACCTGCGCGCCACCGGTGGCCGGACCGTCACCGTACGGACCCCGGACGTCGGCGAGGCCTCCGCGGTCCTCGTCCGGATCGGGCTCTCCCCCCGGCGCGACGCCGGTTCGGACGCCCTCGTCGCGGACCTGCCCGCCGACCTCGAGCCGGAGACCATCACGGCGGCGCTCGTCCGTGCCGACGTCCGCGTCCGTGGCATCGCGCTCGGCGGTGGCACCCTCGAGGACCTGTTCGTCGCGCTCACCGGGGAGGGCTTCGATGTCGCAGCTTGACACCGCGCACCGGCCCAGGCGACCGTTCGCCCTGCTCGGCTCCGAACTCGCCCTGGTGTTCCGCCGTCGACGGACCTGGGCGATGCTCGGCGCGCTCGCACTCGTGCCGGTGCTCATCGCGATCGCCGTCCGGCTGACCACGGACCCGAGCGACCGCGGCCCCGCGTTCCTCGGCGACATCACGAACAACGGGCTCTTCGTCGCCTTCACGGCGCTGACGGTGTCGATCCCGCTGTTCCTGCCGCTCACCGTCGGGGTGGTGTCCGGGGACACCGTCGCCGGCGAGGCGAACCACGGCACGATCCGCTACCTGCTCGTCGCACCGACCGGCCGGCTCCGGTTCATCGTCGTGAAGTACGTCGGGGCGGTCGCGTTCAGCCTGGCCGCGACGCTCCTCGTGGTGCTCGTCGGTGCGGCGATCGGCGCACTGCTGTTCCCGATCGGCCCCGTCACGCTGCTGTCCGGGACCCAGGTCGACGGCTGGTCGTACGCCGGCCGGGCCGTGCTCCTGGCGCTCTACGTGACGCTGTCGATGCTCGGCCTGTCCGCGATCGGCCTGTTCGCGTCGACGCTCACCACCGTCCCGGTCGGGGCGATGGCGGCGACGGTCGTGCTCGCCGGGGTGTCGCAGGTGCTCGACCAGCTCCCCCAGCTCGACTGGTTGCACCCGTTCCTGTTCTCGCACCTGTGGCTCGGGTTCGGGGACCTGCTCCGCGACCCGATCGCGTTCGACTCGTTCGGGCAGAACGCTCTGCTGCAGCTCGGGTACGTCGCGGTGTTCGGCGCGTTGGCGTACGGCCGGTTCGCGACGAAGGACGTCCTGAGCTAGCGACGGTCGAACGACGAGACGGTCCGACCCCGCGGGGCCGGACCGTCTCGTCACCGTGGGTGTCCTTCGCTCAGGAGGCGGGCGACGCGCTCCCGCCCGCCATCGTCTCGGTGTCGGCACCGCGCTGCTCGCCGTAGCGGTCGCGCAGGTCCCGGGCCTTCTCGGACCGGTACCAGTCGAGGCGCGCACCGGTCTCGACGGTCTGCATGCCGATCACGACCTTGCCGCGGGAGCGCATCTCGGCCAGGTCCTCGTACGCGTCCACGATGAACTCGAACGGGTAGAAGCCGGAGATGAGCACCTGCACGCGCCGGTCCTGCACGGCCTTGGCGAGCATGACGAGCAGGTCGCGCGCCTCCTCGTCGTCCGCGGGGGCGCGGAGGAAGCGGAGTTCGACGTCGCGACGGTGCTCGGAGGTCACGAGCCGCTCCGACGGCACGCCGAGGCGCTTCGCGAGGTCCGCCGCACCGCCCCCGCCGTGGTTGTCGATGAACGCGGTGATCGCTCGGCCGGCCGCCATCTGGCGGATGCGGTCCTCCTCGCCCTCGCCGTAGGCCACGGGCAGCGTCCCGATCTGGCGCAGGTAGTCGTGGTTCCGCGGGCTGCCGAGCGCGATCACGGTCGCGCCGGCGTCGTGGGCGAGCTGGCACTCGATGTGCCCGACCCCACCCGCGGCGGCGCTGATCACGACGGTGTCCTCGGGGCCGAGGCGCAGGCCGCGGACGATCGTCGCGGCGGTCGCTCCGGCGAGGTACAGCCCACCGGCGACCTCCCAACCGACGTGTTCGGGCTTCTTGATGACCGCGCCGCGCGGCACGCGCACCCACGTGGCGTGCGCGCCGCCGTCCGGGGCGTGTCCCATGACCTCGTCGCCGACCTTGAGGTCCTTGACCTCGGCGCCGCGTGCGCGGACGATGCCGGCGAAGTCGACGCCCTGGTGGGCCGGGAACGCGAGGTCGATGTGGTCGCGGAGCTTCCCCTCGCGGAGGAACCGCTCGACGTGGTTCAGGCCGGCGGCGACGACCTCGACGACGACCTCGCCGGGTCCGGGTTCGGGACGTTCCTGCGGGACGAGGTCGACGACGTCGAACCCGCCGTACCGGTCGTACTGCACGGCACTACCGATGCGCATGAGGGACTCCTTCCGTCTGCATGACCCCCGGTGTACTCGCGCCGCCGGGACGGTGTCCGGGAGCGCGGGGTACTCGACGGGTCCCCTCCCGTGGGCGCGGTCGCCCCACGCGAGCACGGGACGGACGGGAGGCACGGCGCCGGTCCGGCACCGTGCCTCCCGTCCGGTCCGTCCCCGGCCGGGTGCCGGGCCGGTCCGCGTGGCCCGGACTGCGCGACTCGGCCTGCGCGACCCGGCCCGCGCAGCCCGGCCCGCGCGACCGAGCCTGCGTCAGCCCTGCGCGGACCGGCCCGTGCCTCGCGCTCAGCGCGGGCCGGCCTGCTCCGCGATCCGCGCGACCGTCTCGGCGTCCAGCGCGAACGCGAGCGGATCCGCGTCCGGCTGGGGAACGCGCACCGGGGTGGACCACACCGAGCCGTCCGGCGCGACGTCCACGATGAGTGCACCGGCGGCGACGTGGGCGGACTCCTCGTCGTACGGACCGACGACGTCGGTGTCGTTCGCCACTCCGGGGGCGACGAGCACGGGGATCCCGCCGAGCGACCCGACGGCGTGGTGGTGCTGGTGGCCGCCGAGGACGACCCGGACGTCCGAGCCGTCGAGCACCTCGGCGAGGTCCTCCGGGTTCTGCAGGCGGAGCGCCTCGTGCAGGAGCGTCGGCGACGGCAACGGCGGGTGGTGCAGCACGACGACCGTGCCGTGCGCCGCGGGCTCACCGGTCAGCGCGGTCCGGAGCCGCTCGAGCGCCGTGTCGTCGAGGTACCCGTAGCCGGCGCCGGGGACGCTCGTGTCGACGGTGACGATGCGGAAGCCGTGCACGGTGGACTGTCCGGAGACCGGGACCTCCGGCGGGGTGTGCTCCATCGTGTGCGCGAGCGGCCGGCCGCCCTCGCCGAGGACGTGCCCGTTCGCCAGGACCTGACGGAAGCCCTCGCGCAGGTCGTGGTTGCCCGGGACCGCGACGAACGCCGCGCCGCGCCGCTCCGCCCAGGCGCCGACGCGCTCCCGGACGGTCCGGTAGGACTCCGGGCTGCCGTCCTCCGACACGTCGCCGGACACGACGACGAGCCCGACGCCCGGGACACCGTCCACGTGGGCGAGCACGGCGTCGAGCGCCGCGGTGGTGTCGACGGACCCCTGGTGGAGTGCACCGTCGCCGGTCAGGTGTGTGTCGGAGAGGTGGAGGATGCGGAGCGACCCCGCGGCTGGCTGCTGCATGGCGCCACGCTAGCGGCGTCGCGCATCGACGATCTAAACGGCGCGTTAGCGTTGCCTGGTGACCGACGCCCCGATCGACCTGCGCTCCGACACCGTCACCCGACCGACCCCGGCGATGCGCTCCGCGATGGCCGGCGCCGAGGTCGGCGACGACGTCTTCGGCGAGGACCCGGAGACGAACGCCCTCGAGCGCGAGGTCGCCGACCTGCTCGGGCACCAGGCCGGACTCTTCACCCCGACCGGCTCCCTGGCGAACCAGCTCGGGCTGCGGTTGCACGTCGCCCCGGGCGAGGAGCTGCTCGCCGACGTCCGCGCCCACGTCGTGCGGGCCGAGCTCGGTGCCGCCGCGGTGTTCTCCGGCATCACGACGCGAACGTGGGCCTCGGAGCGCGGACGACTCGTGGCCGCGGCGGTCGAGGCGATCGCGGAGCCGGACGCCGGCGCCTACTCCGTGTCGACGACGGCCATCGCGGTCGAGAACACCCACAACTTCGGTGGCGGCACCGTGCAGCCCCTCGACCAGGTCCGGGCCGTGCAGGCGTACGCGCGGGAGCACGGCATCGCGGTGCACCTCGACGGCGCCCGGCTGTGGAACGCGCACGTGGCGTCGGGCACCCCGCTCCGCGAGCTCGCGGCCGGCTTCGACACGGTGTCGGTCTGCCTGTCGAAGGGCCTCGGTGCCCCGGTCGGCTCGGTGCTCGTCGGCTCCCGGGAGCACGTCGCAGCCGCGCGGGTCTGGCGGAAGCGGTACGGCGCGGGGATGCGGCAGACCGGGTTCCTCGCCGCCGCGGGTCGGTACGCCGTCCGGCACCACGTCGACCGGCTCGCCGAGGACCACGCGAACGCCCGGGTGCTCGCCGCGGCGCTCGACGTCGACCCGGCGACCGTCGACACGAACATCGTGTTCGCGGAGGTCGCCGACCCGGGGGCGTTCGTCGCCGGGGCCGCGGAGCGGGGCGTCCGGGTGATGCAGCTCGGACCGCGGGCCGTCCGGCTCGTGACGCACCTGGACGTCAGCGCCGAGGACGCCGCCCGCGCCGCCGAGGTCCTGGCCGCGCTCCCCCGCTGACCGGCGCTGGCGCTCGCGGGCTCCGGCGATCGCGAAACGCAACGTCGGCGGGTTCTCGCAGCGGTACTTCGCTGCGAGCAACCGCCGACGTTGCGTCTTGCGGGAGGGAGCTTGATCGGACGTCTCGCGACATCCCCGGCTCCGTCGACGCGTTGGCGCAGCGCGCTCCTTGCCCGAGAGCGCACCCCTGCCCCATCACCCTCGCCAACGATCTCATACAGACATAGGATGTCTGTATGACCTCGACCGACGATCAGCACCGCGTCGACCCGGCGACCGGGGCTCCGGCACCGACGCAGGGAACCCCGTCGACGAACCGGGTCCGGGTCCGGCGGCAGCTGCCGACCGTGCACGACCTGGCGCCACTGATGCAGTTCAAGAAGCCCGGGCTCCCGGGGCGACAGCAGCGGCTCGAGTCGGCGTTGACGATCTGGGACCTCCGCCGGATCGCCGCGCGCCGCACCCCGAAGGCCGCGTTCGACTACACCGAGGGCGCGGCCGAGGCGGAGATCTCCCTCGCCCGCGCCCGGCAGGCGTTCGAGGACATCGAGTTCACCCCGGCGATCCTGCGCGACGTCTCGAAGGTCGACACCTCCCGCGAGGTGCTCGGCGCGCCGACCGCCCTGCCGTTCGGGATCGCGCCGACGGGCTTCACGCGGATGATGCAGACCGAGGGTGAGCGTGCCGGCGCTCGGGCCGCGGGGCGGGCGGGGATCCCGTTCTCGCTGTCGACGATGGGCACCACGGCGATCGAGGACGTCCGTGACGCGAACCCGCACGGCCGGAACTGGTTCCAGCTGTACATGTGGAAGGACCGCGACAAGAGCATGGCGCTGGTCGACCGGGCCGCGAAGGCCGGCTTCGACACGCTGCTCGTCACGGTCGACGTCCCGGTCGCGGGCGCACGCCTCCGGGACAAGCGCAACGGGTTCTCGATCCCGCCACAGCTCGGCGTGAAGACCATCGTGAACGCGATCCCCCGGCCGTGGTGGTGGTTCGACTTCCTCACCACGGAACCGCTCGCGTTCGCCTCCCTCGACCGCTGGTCGGGCACGGTCGGTGAGCTGCTGGACCACATGTTCGACCCGACGGTCACCTACGAGGACCTCGCGTGGATCCGGGACCAGTGGCCCGGCAAGGTCGTCGTGAAGGGCGTGCAGTCCCTCGCGGACGCGAAGCGCCTGGCGTCGATGGGCGTCGACGGCATCACCCTGTCGAACCACGGCGGTCGGCAGCTCGACCGCGCCCCCGTCCCGTTCCACCTGCTCCCGGAGGTCGTCAAGGAGGTGGGGAAGGACACCGAGGTGCACCTCGACACGGGCATCATGTCCGGCGCCGACATCGTCGCCGCCGTCGCGCTCGGCGCCCGGTTCACGTTGGTCGGCCGCGCCTACCTCTACGGGCTCATGGCGGGCGGCGAGGCCGGTGTCGACCGGATGATCCAGATCCTCTCCGAGCAGATCGAGCGGACCATGCGCCTGCTCGGCGTCGCCAGGCTCGACGAGCTCGAGCCGGGACACGTCACCCAGCTGCAGCGGCTGGCGCCGGTCCGGCGCTGATCCGTCGCCGACGCGACCACCCCACGGACGGGAGGCACGGTGCCAGCTGGCACCGTGCCTCCCGTCCGGTCCGTGGTCGCGTCGCGCGTCCCGGTCCGTGGTCGCGTCAGCGGGTCCCGAAGGGCGCGCGCTCGCCCTCGCCCCAGGCCCACCGCAGCAGGGCGAGCCCGGACTCGTTCGTCACCGCGAGCTTCACGTGCGACCCGGTGCCCTGCAGTTCCTCGAGGCTGTAGGTGTCACCGGTGCGCAGCCCCGGCCAGTACACGGCGCCGAGGTGCCGCTCGCGGACGATCGTCGTGACCGTCTGCAGGAAGGCGACCGAGTTGTCCGCGTCGGCGTTGCCGGTCGTCGCGGAACCGCGGTAGTCGATCCCGGTGGTCATCGGGACCCCGAACTCGTCGAGGACGGTGCGGGCGCTGCACGCCTGGTCGCCGAGTCGGCTCTCGAAGTCGGCGGCCCAGCCCGCGTCGTCGTGCGTGCCCCAGAACCCGTAGAAGTGCTGCGACACGTAGGTCCCGGCGAGTGCCGGCGCGGCGCAGACCGCGTCGACGTGGTCGTTGTAGCCGGTGCCGCTGACGAACACGCGGTCGCGCGGGATCCCACGAGCCGTGTAGCGGTCGACCCAGTCGGTGGCCACCTGGATCCAGTCGGCGGGTGCGTAGCCGAACGGCTCGTTCATCGGCTCGAAGTACACGCCGGCGTCACCGCGGTAGGTGCTCGTCAGGGTGTCCCACATGGCGGTCCAGGCGGCGGGGTCGTCGACCTTGCCGTCCTTGCTGGCGTCGCTGCCCTCCCAGTAGCCGAGGACCACCTTGACGCCCTGGTGCCGGGCAGCGTCGATCGCCCCCTTGTAGGACGTCCACCACGTCGTGCCGACCGAGTACGGGTTGACGGGCAGGCGGACGGTGTCGGCGCCGAGGTCCTTCCGGAACTCGCGGACGATCCGCTCCGAGGTCTTGTACACGGTGCGGTAGTCGTCCGACGTCGAGAGCCCCGAGGGGACGACGGGCCCGTTCACGTAGTTGTCCCGCGGGTCGGCCCAGTTGACGCCGTGGAACTGCGTCGGGTCGAGCGCGGGGGTCGGGCCCGGGCGGTGGTGGGTCGGCGCCGCGGCGGTCGGGACCGGGGCGGCGGTCGCGGTGCCGGGGGCGGCGAGGGCGAGCGCGGTGGCGCCGGCGACGACGGCGAGCGTGCCGACGAGTCGGCGTCGGCGTGGGGTGGTCGAGGTGTGCATGGGTCCTCCCTGACTGCATCGTTGCAGCGGCACGACGACGTCGGCGTGCCGGTCGTCGGCGCTCCCGCTTGCCCCCTGGCACGCTGATGGCAACGTCAACACGCAAGCAGCGTGGCACTGCGCGAGCGCGGTGTCAACGGGTAAGTGGGCGGGGCGGCGGTCAGGCTGCGGGGACCGGCTGGGCGGCCGGCAGCGGGAACGCCATCGGGTCGGCGCGGACGGTGTCGAGCGCCAGCGCCAGCGCCCCGAGCACGACGACGTCGCCACCCAGCCGGGAGGCCACGACCTCCGGCGTCGGGTCGTACTCCCACGCCGCGAGGTGCGCCCGTGCCCGGTCGATCACCGGCTCGACCGCGTCCGCGATCGCCCCGGCGACGACCACGCGGTCGATGTCGAGCAGGCTCGCGAGCAGCACGCAGACCCGCGCCAGACGATCCCCCAGCGCGTCGACGATCCCGACCGCGACCGCGTCGCCGAGCGCGGCGGCGGTCAGGACGGCCGCGGCGTCGGGCTCCTCGTCGCCGCCGAGGAGCGAGGACGCGCCGACACGGCCCGCCGCCCGCGCCTGCCGAACGAGCGTGCGTGCGGTGCGACCGATGCCGTCGGAGGACGCCACACCGTCGACCAGGTCGAGCACCCGGAGCTCGCCGGCACCACCGCGCGCCCCGCGCAGCAGGACCCCGTCGACGACGAGCCCGGCGCCGAAGCGCTCACCGGACAGCAGCGCCGCGAACGAGGCGTCCCCGGAGGACGGCCGTTCGGCGAGGGCCGCCGCGTTCGCGTCGTTCTCGACGACCACGACACCGTGCGGCACGACGTCGGCGAAACCCGGGTTCATCCGGTTCCAGAACCCGCCGTCGTCCGGCGACGCACCCGAGGCGTCGACGGGCGCGGGGATGCCGATGACGGTCACGAGCACGCGCGTCGGGTCGACCCCGGCGTCGGCGAGCGCCCTGGACACGGTGTCGGCCGTGACGCCGAGGCGCACCGGGACCTCGAGGCCGGCGTCGCCGAGTGCGCCCTCGGCTCGTGCGAGCACGGTCCCGCGAAGGTCCGCGACGAGCGCCGTGACGCGGTGCTGCCCGGCGTCGACCCCGACGACCACCCCGGCTCCGGCGTCGAGTTCGTAGCGGCGGGCGGGTCGGCCCTTCCGGTACTCCTCCCCCGCGGCCCGGGCGTCGTCGAGGTCGCGGAGCCACCCGAGCCGGACGAGCTCGGCGCACGCGGCGAGGACGGTCGAGCGGGTCAGGCCGGTGGCGTCGATGGCCTCGGTCGCGGTGAACGCGGCGGCGTCGAACGCGGACGCCAGGACCGTCTCGGCGCTGGTCGCACGAGCGGGTTCACGGCGTCGGGACATGCGCTGACCCTACCGCGAGAGGTATTGCTTGCGCGATTAGATTTTCTGAGTAGATTAAGTGTCGCGAGCCGGCACCGACGCCGGTCCGCTGACCGGGACGGCAGGGACGCCGGGTCCGGACGGACGGAGACGACGTGCGACCACACGCCACCACCAGGGACACCGCCGCGCTCAGCCGCCGCGGGTTCCTCCTCGGGGCCGGCGGCATCGGCGCGGGCCTGGCACTCGCCGGGTGCGCCCCGCTCGGCGGTTCGAGCAGCCGACCCGAGACGATCACCTTCTACGTGTCGAAGCCCGAGGTCATCGGCTACTTCGACGACGTCATCGCGAAGTTCCACGACAGCCAGTCGAAGATCCGCGTGGTCCGCGACTCGACGTCGAACATGTCCGCGAACTTCGTCCGGAACCGGCCGCCGGACCTCGGGTGCCTGAACTACAACTACGCGATGGTCTCGTTCGTCGAGCACGGCGCCCTGACGGACCTGTCGGACCTGCCCGAGAAGGACACGATCAACCCGGACCTGTGGCCGCTCATGCAGCAGACGGCCGACTACCCGGGCCGCACCAGCGTGCTGCCCTACTCGGTGACGGCGGCGTCCGTGATCTACAACAAGCGGATCTTCGCCGACCAGGGGCTCGAGGTGCCGACCACGTGGTCGGCGTTCCGCGACGTGTGCGAGCGGCTCGTCCGCGCCGGCATCACCCCGATGTACGGCACGTACAAGGACAACTGGACGATCGCCCAGGGCATGTTCGACTACTCGGTCGGCGGCATGCTCGACCTGCACCAGACGTTCGCCGCGCTCGACCGCGAGGGCACCCGCGTCGGCAAGGGGTCCCGTGTCTCGTTCGAGCAGGACTTCGCCGCCCCCGTGGACCGCATGGTGGACCTGCTCCAGTGGCACCAGAAGGGCGCTGCGAGCCGCGGGTACGGTGACGGGAACCTGGCGTTCGCGCAGGGGAAGGCCGCGATGTACCTGCAGGGGCCGTGGGCGCTCGGCGAGATCGCGAAGTCGAACAAGGACATCGAGCTCGGCACCTTCCCGTTCCCTGCGACCGACGACGCCGCGGACAACAAGGTGCGCGTGAACGTCGACCTGGGGCTCTGGATCCCGGAGGCGTCGCGCAAGCAGGAGGCCGCGCGCGAGTTCCTGTCGTTCCTGATGAGCCCGGCGGTCAGCGACCAGTACAACGCCGACAACAACGGCTTCGGCGTCCGCAAGGACTCCCCGCCGGTGTCGAACCCCGCTCTCCGCGGCATGCAGGACTCGTACGACCGCGCCGCCTTCTCCCTCGGCGCCTCGCAGCTCATCCCCGCCGAGATCCCGGTGGCGAACTACCTGCAGTCCACCGCCTTCGGCGGTGCCCCCGCTCCGCAACTCCGCACCCTCGACGGCGACTGGGCGCGTCTCGCGCTCCGCACGGCCGCGTAAGGAGACGACCTTGGCCACCACGACCACCGAAGCGATCACGACGACGGACCGCCGCCGACGGGGCGGAGCCGCACCGCGCCTCCAGGCCGGCAGCCGCGGACGCCGGAAGCGCATCGAGCCGCTGTTCCTCGTCTTCCTCGTCCCCACCCTGGTGCTCTTCACGCTCGCCATCACGCTGCCGGCGGTGATGGGCATCGTGCTGAGCTTCACGGACTCCGTCGGGTTCGGCGAGTTCCGGTTCACCGGACTCACCAACTACGTCGCCGTGTTCTCCGACCCGGCGATCCTGCAGGCGTACCTGTTCACGATCGGGTTCTCGCTCGTCACCGTCCTCGTCGTCAACGCGATCGCGTTCCTGCTCGCCATCGCGCTGACGTCGAAGGTGCGCGGGAAGATCGCGCTCCGGGCGGTGTTCGTCCTGCCGATGGTGATCTCGGGCATCGTCATCGCCTACGTGTTCTCGTTCCTGTTCGCGAACTCGCTGCCAGCGCTCGCCACCGCACTGGGCTTCGCGCCGCTCGAGCAGAGCATCCTCGCGAACCCGGACCTGGCGTGGGTCGCGATCGTGGTCGTCACCGCGTGGCAGGCGATCCCGTCGACGCTCCTCATCTACATCGCCGGGGTGCTGTCGATCCCCGGCGAGGTGTACGAGGCCGCCGCCCTGGACGGGGCGAGCTCCTGGCGGGAGCTCGTGTCGATCACGGCCCCGCTGACGGCGGGCTACATCCTGATCAACCTCGTGATCGGGTTCAAGAACTTCCTCAACTCCTACGACATCATCGTCGGCCTGACCGACGGCGGCCCCGGTACCGCGACGACCAGCGTCGCGATGTCGATCTTCAAGGGCTTCAGCAGTGGCGACTACGCCTACCAGATGGCGAACGCGACGATCTTCTTCGTCATCGCGGTCGTGATCGCCGTGATCCAGCTGCGGGCGACCCGCGGGAAGGCAGCGCTCTGATGACCATGCAGGCACCACTCCGACCGGGCACCACCGCGACCGGGTCGATCCGCTCCGTGGACGCCGACCGCACCGCCGGACGACGCGGCGGCGGCCGTGGCGACCGCGCCAACTGGCCGGTGACGATCGTCCTCGTGCTGTGCGCACTGTCCGTCCTCGTCCCGCTGTACGTCACGGTGACGATGGCGTTCAAGACCACGAGCCAGGCCGTCGACGGCAACGCGTTCTCGCTGCCGGCGCCGTTCAGCGTCGACGGGTTCGTCCAGGCGTGGGAGCTCACCGACTTCCCGCGGGCGTTCGGCGTCTCGGTGCTCATCGCCGCGATCACCGTCGCCGGGACGATCCTGCTCGCGTCCTTCACCGCGTACGCCATCGCCCGGAACTGGGAGCGCCGGCTGTTCCGCTGGTCGTTCTTCTACCTGCTCGCCGCGATGTTCCTGCCGTTCCCGGTCCTCGCACTGTCGCAGGTGAAGCTCACCGGGCTGGCGCACCTGGACAACCCGCTCGGCGTCGCGATCCTGCACGTCATGTTCCAGCTGTCCTTCAGCGTGCTGCTGTTCACCGCGTTCCTGCGGTCGATCCCGGCCGAACTGGAGGAGAGTGCACGCATCGACGGTGCGACCACGGGACAGGTGTTCTGGCGACTGGTGTTCCCGCTCCTCGCACCGATGAGCGCCACCGTCGGCATCTTCGCGTTCCTCGCGTCCTGGAACGACTTCGTGATGCCGTCGCTGATCACCTCCGACCCGGCGCTGCAGACCCTGCCGGTGCTGCAGCAGATGTTCCAGACCCAGTTCAGCAACAACTACAACGTGTCGTTCGCCTCGTACCTGATGGCGATGGCGCCGGCGATCATCGTCTACCTCGTCACCCAGCGGTGGGTGATGGCCGGGGTGACGCAGGGCGCCATCAAGTGACCGAGCCGAACACCGCCACGAACACGACCACGACCCCCACTCCCACTCCCACTCCCACTCCCACTCCCACCTACGACGGAAGGCCCGACGTGACCGACACCCTCGCCCAGCCCGCTGCGACCACCACCGACGAGACGTGGTGGCGCCAGGCCAGCGTCTACCAGGTCTACCCGCGGTCGTTCGCCGACGCGGACGGCGACGGCATCGGCGACCTGCCCGGTGTGACGAGCCGCGTGCCGTACCTGGCGTCGCTCGGCATCGAGGCGGTCTGGCTCAGCCCGTTCTACCCGTCCGCCCTCGCCGACGGCGGCTACGACGTCGACGACTACCGCGACGTCGACCCGCGGCTCGGCACGCTCGCCGACTTCGACGACATGGTCGCGGCGCTGGACGGCGCCGGCATCCGCGTGATCGTGGACATCGTGCCGAACCACACGAGCGACCGGCACGCCTGGTTCCGCGAGGCCCTCGCAGCGCCGAAGGGCAGCCCGGAGCGGGACCGCTACGTCTTCCGCGACGGCACCGGCCCGGACGGCCAGGAGCCGCCGGCCGACTGGGTGTCGATCTTCGGCGGCCCCGCGTGGACCGCGGTCGGCGACGGTCAGTGGTACCTGCACAACTTCGCGAAGGAGCAGCCTGACCTGAACTGGGCGAACCGCGAAGTCCGCGACGACTTCCTGCACACCCTGCGCTTCTGGTCCGACCGCGGGGTCGACGGCTTCCGCATCGACGTCGCCCACGGTCTCGCGAAGGACCTGCCGGCCGGCGAACTGCCCACGTGGGCCGAGGTGCTCGCGAGCCCGAAGGACGGCGCGCACATCCTCTGGGACCGCGACGACGTGCACGAGATCTACGCCGAGTGGCGCCGGGTCTTCGACGAGTACACCCCCGCCCGCACCGCGGTCGCCGAGGCCTGGGTCGCCGCCGACCGCCGCGCCCGGTACGCCTCCGCCGAGGGACTCGGGCAGGCCTTCAACTTCGACCTGCTCGAGGCCGACTTCGACGCGCAGCAGTTCCGGACGATCATCGAGTTCAACCTCGGGCTCGCCGAGCAGTCCGGCTCGTCGACGACGTGGGTGTTCTCGAACCACGACGTCGTCCGGCACGCCACCCGGTACGCGCTCCCGGCCCGCAACGGCGCCGAGGAGAAGCAGGGCGCCGCGTGGCTGCTCGCCGGCGGCCGGCAGGAGGACCTCGACCGCGCCCTCGGGCTCCGGCGCGCGCAGGCGGCGACGCTCCTGGAGCTCGCGCTGCCCGGCTCGGCGTACCTGTACCAGGGCGAGGAGCTCGGCCTGCACGAGGTCGGCGAGATCCCCGACGCCGAACGACAGGACCCGGCGTTCTTCCGGAACCCAGGCGTCGACGTCGGCCGCGACGGCTGCCGCGTGCCGATCCCGTGGACCCGCTCGGGGCCGTCCTTCGGCTTCGGCACGGGCGGTTCGCACCTGCCGCAGCCGGCCTGGTTCGCCGACTCGTCGGTCGAGGCCGAGGACGCCGACCCGGACTCGACGCTCAACCTGTACCGGAAGGCCCTCGGCCTGCGCGGCCAGCTCCGGTCCGAGGAGCACCTCGAGTGGATCGAGACCGGCCGCGACGACGTGCTCGCGTTCCGTCGCCCGAACGGGTGGACGAGCGTGACGGTGTTCGGTGACGAGCCGTTCGCACTCCCCACCGGCGAGCTTCTGCTCGCCTCCGCGCCGGTGGCAGACGGCGCCCTGTCGGGTGTGGGGACCGCCTGGTTGCGTTCCTGACGGGACCAGCAGGCGGACGGGAGGCACGGTGCAGGCAGGCACCGTGCCTCCCGTCCGTCCCGGGGTCGCGTCCCGCACCCGGCGTGCCGTGCCGATCCGCGCGTGGGGTGCCGATCCGCGCGTGGGGTGTCGATCCGCGCGCGGGATGGCGATCCGCGCATGGGAGGTCGCCCCTTCCGACCCGCCATGCGCGGATCCGCCTCCCACGTCACCCGTGATGGGACAGATCGCTCAGGACGAGCTCACCGGCCCCGCGATCTCCCGGAGCGCGGCGAGGTGCGCCTGCCACGCGAGACGACCCGCCCGCGTCAGGGTCAGCGACGTCCGCGGGGTCCTGCCGACGTGCGCCTTGCCCACCGTGACGTACCCGGCCGCCTCGAGCGCGCTGGCCTGCTTGCTCAGCGCGGAGTCGGTGACCTCGAGCGCGTCCCGGACCTCGCGGAACGAGAGCGTCCCGGCCCGGTCGAGCGCTGCGACGACCGAGAACCGCACCGGGTTCTGCAGCAGGTCGTCGAGTCGGTGTCGCGGGTGCGAGCTGCTCATCCGCGGGACTCCCACGCGGCGCAGGCGAGCGACACGACGAGGACGAGACCGGACGTGACCGCCGACCACAGCACCGAGCCGTGCGCCCAGCCCACGACGGCGATCGCGGCGCAGTAGGTCAGCCCCCACGCGGCGACGTAGGTGATCCACCGCCGGCCGCGGGCGAAGGCGGCACGACCACGGATCGCGGCGCTGAACCACAGGACGAGCGCGAGCACGACGACGATCGTGCCGACGTACGCCGCCGCGAAGGCACGGCCCGCTGACATCCCCATCGCGAAGGTCCCGAGGGACGTCGTCGCGCCGAGGGCGACGATGAAGGCGACGTACGGCCACCGGACGGCGTCGTGCGTGCGACGGGCGAGACGGTCGGCGTGCGCGAGGAGCGCGCGGGCCTCGGACGGTTGCGGATCGGACATGGTTCCCCCTCTGGTCCCTCCCCACCCCGGGAAGTGTTCCCATCATGGCAACTACTTTCCAATGTGGCAAGTACCGGTACCCGGCGACCCCCGCCCCACCGTCGGTAGGGTCGGCACCATGAGCGGGGCGGACATCAGCGTGCAGGACTTCGTGATGCGCTTCGGCGACCGCGACGTGGTCGACGGCCTGTCCTTCGACGTGGCACCCGGCGAGACGTTCGGCCTGCTCGGCAGCAACGGCTCGGGCAAGACCACCACGATCCGGGCCCTGCTCGGCATCACGACCCCGACCGCCGGCACCCTGACGGTCGACGGCGTCCCGTACCGACCGGCGACCGGCGGCATCGGCTACCTGCCCGAGGAGCGCGGGCTCTACCGCAAGGAGTCCGTCATCGACGTGATGACGTACTTCGGCATGCTCCGGGGTCTGCGCCGTCCCGAGGCGACCGCGTGGAGCACCGCCTACCTGGAGCGCGTCGGGCTCGCGGACCGCGCGAAGCTCCGCGTGGACAAGCTCAGCGGTGGGCAACAGCAGAAGGTGCAGCTCGGCATCACGATCATGGACCGCCCGCGCCTGCTCATCCTCGACGAGCCGACGAAGGGCCTCGACCCGGTCAACCGCCGGCTGCTCCTCGACCTGGTCGCCGAGCGGAAGGCCGACGGCGCCACGGTCGTGCTCGTGACGCACCACATGGACGAGGTCGAGCGGTTGTGCGACCGGATCCTCCTGCTCAAGGACGGGCGCGCCGCCGCGTACGGCAGCATCCCCGAGGTGCAGGACGCCTTCGGCGGTGCGGTCGCACACGTGACGCTCGACGGCAGCGTTCCGGAGTCGCCGCTGTACCGGGTGGTCCGGCACGAGGGGCACGTGGCGTACCTCGCCCTGACCGACGCCGCCGCGCCGGACGGATCGGACGTCCTCGCCGCGCTCGTGTCCGCCGGGGTGCACGTGACCGGGTTCACGATGCGGCGGATCCCCCTCGACGAGATCTTCGTGCAGGTCTACGGCCACGACGCCGGGCACGACGACCTGCCCGCCACGAGCGAGCACGAGGAGACCAGCACCAGCACCGGCACCGGCACCGGCGCGAGCGGGGCAGCCGCGTGAGCCGCCTCGGGACGGTCGTCCGGTTCGAGTTCGTCCGCGCCGTCAAGAAGCCCGCGTTCTGGATCGGCACGCTCGCCCTCCCCCTGGTGGTGGTCGTCGTGTCGCTGCTCGTCGGGGTCGGCCAGGCCGCGGGTGCGGACTCGGTCAGCTCGAGCTCCTCGGCCGCGAAGACCCCGTTCCACTACGTCGACCGCTCGGGGCTCGTCGACCGCTCGGTCGCGGCGAGGTGGGGCGGCTCACCGTCCACCGACCCCGAGGCCGACCGGGCGGCTGTCCGTGCGGGGCGGCTCGACCTGTTCGTCGTCTACCCCAGGACCCCGTCGAGCACCCCGATCCACATCGAGGCCGCCGACCGCGGGCTCTTCGAGAACGGCGGCTACTCGACCCTGGCCGAGCGGGTCCTCGAGCAGAGCGTCGCCGCGTCGGTGGACGACCCGGAGTCGGTGTCGATCCTGCGCTCACCGCCGGACACCGACCTCCGCACCTGGTCGGACGGACACGTCGCGCCCGGCTGGCTGTCGATCGTGCCGCCCTTCCTGTACGTCGCGGCGTTCTTCGGCATCGTCGTGCTGCTCGCCACCCGCATGGTCACGGTGGTGGTCGAGGAGAAGGAGAACCGCATCTCCGAGATGATCCTGACGACGGTCACGGCGGGTGAGCTGATCCGCGGCAAGGTCGTCGCGATGCTGCTCGTCGGCTTCGTGCAGGTCGGGGTGTTCGTCGTGCCGGGCCTCGCCGTCGCGCTCGTCGGCCTGCCGCTCGTGGCCGCGCGACTCGGTGGCCTGACGGTGGACCCGTGGCGGATGGTCGTCGGCGCGCTGCTGCTCGTCGGCGGGGTCCTGCTCGCGTCCGGGTTGTTCGTGGCGGTCGGCGCCGCGGTCCCGTCAATCAAGGATGCCTCGACGCTGCAGTCCGCGGCGATCTTCGCGCTGATCATCCCGCTGTACGCCGCGTTCTTCGTGATGACCACCCCGGGGTCCCCGATCGCGGCGTTCTTCACCTACTTCCCGACCTTCACCCCGATCACCGCGATGGTCCGGAACGCCGTCGGGACGCTCACCCTCACCGAGTCCGTGGCGTGCATCGTCGAGGTGTTCGCCACCGCGGCGCTCCTGCTCTGGTTCGCCGAGTACCTGTTCCGCCACTCCATCGCCCAGTACGGCTCGAAGGTCACGCTGCGGCAGATCGCCGCCTGGCGGCGTCGCCGCACCCCGCGCACCGGTCGCTGACCGTCCCGTGGCCGGGTCGACGACGGCCTGGAGGCGCGGGGCGGGCCCGCCACGCGCCTCCAGGCCGTCGCCGGGCGCGCTCGTCTACCGGACCGCGACCTCGTCGAGGTCCCAGGCCGCGGTCTCCTGCTCCCGCCACCCGAGCCGCAGGGTGCGCACCGACCGGTCGTACTCGACCAGCACGTCCAGGTAGGGCCGCACGAGCATCTGGATCTGCAGTCCCTCGTAGACTGCCAGGAGCTGGGTCGCCGCTCGGTGCGCGGGGATCCCGAGTCGCTCGGTGCCCGCGCGCACGTCGGCCTCGAGGCCGCGCGTGAGCTCCTCGACGAACTCCTCGAAGCGCTTGCGGAACAGCTCCGCGAAGTCGCCGTCCGCGGCCGCGATCGTCAGGACGCCTGCCATCAGCCGGACGAGGCCGGGGTCGGCGACGTCCTCGGCCAGGGTCGTCCGGACGTGGTCGACCGTCGTCGCCGGGGTCGAGCGCCCGGTCCCCCGGAGCTGGATCCACCGGTCGTAGGTCACGAGCAGCAGGCCGTCCCACGACGGGAACAGGCGGTCGACGTCCTCGGGCGTCACCCCGCAGGTGTCCGCGACGACGACCGCGTCGACCATCTCGAAGGTGTACAGCCGGAAGGCGCGGATCGCACCGCGCACGATGCGTTCAGCGAGTGCCTCCTCGTCGACGAGGTGCACGTCGGGGACCGTCATCCGGACATTCCACAGGAGACCGCTCGTTCCTGTCACATCCTCGTTCGGGGGGTACCGCGGTGCACGGTCATCCCGGCCGCCTGGCCGTCCTGCCGGCGGCCCGGTGGTGCCTCAGCCGACGGTGATCGGCGCTGCCGACGGCCGGACGCGCTGGCGCATCCACACGAAGAAGCCGGTCAGCGTGAAGACGCCGTAGAAGACGTACATCAGGCCGGAGGCGTAGTACCCGGCGGAGAACAGCAGGGGCACACCGACCAGGTCCACGGCGACCCAGATCAACCAGAACTCGACCCAGCCCTTCGCCATGCCGTACGTCGCCAGGAGCGAGCCGACGAAGATCCACGCGTCGCTCCACACCGGCTCGTACGAGCCGAGGGCACGGAACACCGGGGTCAGGACCGCGGTGCCGCCGACCATCGCGAGGACGAGCAGCGCGCGGGTCCGCCACGAGGCCCAGCGGGGCTCGACCACGGTGACGGTGTCGTCCGCGCGGTGGGTCCAGCGGTACCAGCCGTAGACGCTCACGGCGATGAACATCACCTGGCGGCCGGCCTGACCGAGCAGGTTGACCGGGTTCGGGGTGTCGAACAGGGCGCCCATGAACACGGTGAAGAGCAGGGCGTTCCCGACGATGCCGACCGGCCACGCCCAGACCCTGCGGCGCATCCCGCCGAGGGCGCTGAGGAGTCCGAACACGTTGCCGATCACCTCGCGCCAGAGCACGGTCTGGTCGCCGATGACGAGCTGTGCGTCGAACAGCCACCGCACGATGCTCATGGGGCCCTCCTCGTTTCCGGACGGTGCAACGGTAGGGGCCCGACGCGCATTCCGGCGGTCGTGCGGCGCCGCGTGACGGGCTCGCGGTGTGCACGGCCCCGATACTCGGCTCCGGGCTACGCTCTGGGGTCGTGGCGGACGACGGCGGGACGGGCAGCGCGGCGGCAGCCGTCCAGCGCACGCGCGACCTGCTCGACGCCGCGGCCGACCGGCTCCGGGACGCCGGGGTGCGGGACGAGGCCCTCGCCGAGTACGTCGAGCCGCGCGCCGTGCTCGGGATCCGCCGCGACCCGACGATGCGACCGCTCGGCCGGGTGTGGCGCGTCGGTGCCCTGCTGCTCGGTTCGTCCGTGGAGACCACGGGCCGGGTCTGGGCCACCGCGCGCATCACCCGTGTGACCGATCCGGGCCGGACGCAGTTCGTGTCGGTGTCCGCCGAGGTGCGCCGCGCCTACCGGGCCGCCGCCGCGAAGGGGCACTTCCGCGAGAACGACACCGTGAACCACGGCGCGGTGCCGATCCCCCTCGACGACACCCTGGTCGACGCCGACGGTGTGCTCGCGGTCGTCGACGGCGAGCCGGTCGTCCGGTGGTCCCCCACCGCCGGCACGGTGCCGCTCGACGGGTACCTGCGCGACCGGGTGGCGCTGCTGGTCGATCCACCGCGGGGTGCGACGGACTGACCGCCCCGGGTCAGCCGCCGTACTGGGCCGTCGCCACGACGTTCGAGCCGGACTCGCGGCACGCGGTGGTGAGGAGCTTCTGCTGGAGCTCCCACTCCGGGCCGTCCTCCATCGCGAGGCCCTCGGTCGGGGCCGGATGCGCGTCGAGGTACCGCTGGACCGAGTCGATGGCCCGGGTCATCCGAGGGTCCGAGGACTGCAGGTGCTCGTAGCCGAACCGGGCCGACCGGACGAGGGCCAGCCGGTCGGACTCGCTGACCGCACCGACCTGCTGCCCTGCCGACGCGTTCAGGAGGACCGTGCTCAGCGCACTCACGGTTCCGCAGACCGACGCAGCGGACAGGTCCTGCTGCATCGGATCACTCGGTTCCTGCGTCTGCGCCGCACTCGGGGCCGCGGGCGTCTGGGCCACGGGCGTCTGGGCCACGGGCGCAGCGCTGTCGCCGGAGCCGGCAGCGCAGCCGGACAGCAGTCCCCCGGCGAGCAGGACGACCACGGCGGCGAACGGGCGGACGGTGCTCGGGATTCCCATGCGTCGATCCTGGCGGACCGGCACGCCGGAGTCGGCCGCGGTGACCGGATCGAGATCGCTCGATGCTGGATCGTGACCCGGCTCGACGGTGAGCCCGTCGGCGGTCAGTCGGCCAGGCGGTCGACCACGGCGGCTCGCGTCATCGCGTCGAGGCCGTCGTCGAGTGCGCCGCGGCTGGCGGACCACAGGGCCGACTCGACCAGCCGTGCCGTGCACCAGGCGGCGATCCGGTCGGCGGGCTCGCCGGTCGTGTCCGCGAGGACGACGACCCGATGCCGCACGGCGTGCAGGGGATCCTCCGCGCGGAACGGGTCGTCGACCTGCACGAGCAGCGGGCACAGGTCGTAGGCGGGGTCGCCGACCATCGGCTTCGGGTCGATGACGAGCCACGGCTCCCGCCCCGCCGCGAGCACGTTGCCGGGGTTCGCGTCGCCGTGCACGACCACCGACCGCACGGCACCGCTCGGCAGCGTGCGGAGCAGGTCTGCGCCGCGGCGCACGAGTCCCGGGTCGAAGGGCGGCGTGAGCTCGCGCATCCGGTCCTCGGCGAGCGACGCCCACCCGGTGGTGACGTCGGCGACGGACACGAAGGTGTCCTCGTCGGGGACCCCGGCGGCCCAGAGCCGGGTGAGCAGACCGCCGGCGGAGCGCAGGCGGTGTTCGGCCGACAGGTCGTCACGCTCCCCGAGCCGGGTGCCGGGATCGCAGTGCTCGAGCAGCAGCACGAAGGGATCGTCCGAGTCGACGTCGAGCAGGCGGACCGCTCCGGCTCCGTCCCACCAGGCGAGTGCCGCGGCCTCGTGCTCGGCCTCGTGGTGCGGCAGGGACAGCTTGAGGACGGCATCGCCACCGTCGGGCAACCGCACGGGCACGACGTGCGAGACGCTCCCGCCGGCGTACGGCTCGCCGGGACGCAGGTCCCAGCGCTCGACCGCTCGTGCGAGCCTGCGCGGGACGGACGCACGCCAGTCCCGCTCGGTCGGCCACATGCGCGCATGGTACCCGCCGCCGGACCGTGAGCGACCGGGCGGGCGCACCCCCGCGCCTCCTGTCCGACCCCCGAACGGGGTACGTCCTTGTCCGCCGCAGCACCGACTGCCGCGGCGTCCGGGCGGGTCTACCGTCTGTTGCGGGCGGCAACGGGGCCGCTCGACGACGAATCGAGCATCATGCAACGACGGATGAGCACGCTCCTCGCGACGATCACGGCGGTCGGCCTGGTCGGCGCCCTGGCGCCGGCCCTGCAGGCGCAGGCCGCTGTCCCGACCAGCGACGTCCCGGACTTCGGGGGCAACGTCAAGGTCTACGACCAGTCCACTCCCGCGTCGACGATCCAGGCCGACGTCGACGCGGCCTTCAACGCGCAACTCCGCAGCAGAACGGCACAGTTCGGCTCGCAGCGGTACGCCTTCCTGTTCAAGCCCGGCGGCTACGGGCGGGTCTGGGCGAACCTGGGCTTCTACACCTCGGTGGCCGGTCTCGGGAAGAACCCCGACGACGTGACGATCTCCGGCGCGCTCAACGTCGACTCCGGTTGGAACGCCGGCGACGAGAAGAACGCCACACAGAACTTCTGGCGGTCGGCGGAGAACCTCTCCGTGGCGCCCGAGGGCGGGACCGACCGGTGGGCGGTGTCGCAGGCCGCTCCGATGCGGCGGGTGCACATCAAGGGCAACCTGACCATGGGGCCGTCGAACCAGGACGGCGGGCAGGGGTACTCGTCGGGCGGCTACATCGCCGACTCGAAGGTCGACGGCACCGTCACGAGCGGGTCGCAGCAGCAGTGGTACACGCGGAACTCGACACTCGGCAGCTGGCAGGGCGGCAACTGGAACATGGTGTTCTCGGGGGTGCAGGGCGCGCCGGCGAACGACTTCTCGAAGAGCTACACCACCCTGTCGAGCACCCCGGTCACGCGGGAGAAGCCGTACCTGTACGTCGACTCGTCGAACAAGTACCACGTGTTCGTCCCGTCGCTGCGGACGAACTCCGCCGGGGTGACGTGGCCGAACACGCCGGGGACGGACATCCCGATGCGCAACTTCTACGTCGCGCACCCCGGTGACAGCGCGGCGACGATCAACACCGCGCTGGCGCAGGGGCTGAACCTGTTCTTCACCCCGGGCACGTACCAGTTGAACGCCGCGCTGAACGTCACCCGTCCGGACACCGTCGTCACGGGCATCGGGTTCCCGACGCTCGTGCCGACCGCCGGCAACGCGGTGCTCACCACCGCTGACGTCTCCGGCGTGAACGTGTCGAACCTGGTCGTCGACGCAGGCACACAGAACAGCGCGCAGCTCGTCCGACTCGGCACCAGCGGCTCGCACGTCGACCATGCCTCGGACCCGCAGAGCATCCAGGACGTGTTCTTCCGCGTCGGGTCGAGCATCCAGGGCAAGGCGTCGACGACGCTGCAGGTCGACGCCGACGACACGCTCGTCGACCACATCTGGGCGTGGCGGGCCGACCACGGCGGCGCCGCGACGGGCTGGAACGTCAACACCGGCGCGACGGGCGTCGAGGTGAACGGGGACGACGTGCTCGCCACCGGGCTGTTCGTCGAGCACTACCAGAAGTACGAGGTGCTCTGGAACGGCAACCGCGGTCGGACGATCTTCTTCCAGAACGAGATGCCGTACGACGTGCCGGACAACGCCTCGTGGCAGAGCCCGACCGGTGCCGGGTACGCGGCGTACAAGGTCGCGTCCGGTGTGACGAACCACGAGATCTGGGGCGGCGGCGTGTACTGCTTCTTCAACACGAACCCATCCGTGCACGCCGACCGGGCGTTCGAGACCCCGACGGGCTCGGGCATCCGGGCGCACGGGCTCGTGACGGTGTCGCTCGGGGACACGGGCACGATCTCGAGTGTCATCAACGGCGTCGGCGGGGCGGTTCCGACGCCGGTGGGCAACACGGCGCCGAACCGGCTCGCGTCCTACAACTGAGCGGGCCATCCGACCGACCGGGGCCGTCGACGACACCGGTCGCCGGCAGCCCCGGTCGCCGGCAGCCCCGGTCGCGGGCAACGCCCGGCGGTCGGGGCACACGCGCCGTCAGGCGGTCGTCACGCACCGCCGGTAGCGTCCGGGCATGGCACCCGAGCGCCGCAGCACCGAAGCCGGCAGCACCGTCCGCACCAGGCTCGTCCTCCCCGGGCAGTACGGGCCGCTGTTCGACGACGGCGGTCCGGTGCTCGTCGTCGAGGCCCGCGAGTTCTTCGACGCGCGGCCGATGCACCGCGCGAAGGCGCACCTGTGGCTGAGCGCCCTGCGCCACCGCGTCCGGGAGCTCGGCGACCGCGCCGAGCACGTGCAGGTCGACCGGCTGAAGGACGCCCTCGTCGGTCGCGACGACCTCGAGGTGGTCGACCCGCCGTCCCGGACCCTCCGCGCGCAGGTCCGGCACTGGGGCAAGGGCACCGCGATCCTGCCGAGCCGCGGGTTCATCACCGACGAGGCCGAGTTCGCCGAGTGGGCAGCGCAGGGCACCGGACGGTTCCGCATGGAGACCCACTACGAGCGGGTCCGCCGCCGCGAGGGCTGGCTGATGCGCTCGGAGAAGCCGATCGGCGGGAAGTTCAGCCTGGACGACCAGAACCGCGAGCCGCCGCCGAAGGGTGCGACGACGCTCGGGCTCCCCGAACCGTGGTGGCCGACCGAGGACGAGATCGACGACGAGGTCCGTCGCGACCTGGACCGGTGGGAGCGCGACGGCACCGTGCGCTTCGTCGGCAGGGACGACACCCGGCGCTTCGCGGTCACGGCGGACGAGGCCCGGCAGGCGCTCGACGACTTCGTCCATGTGCGCCTGGGTGACTTCGGCCCGTTCGAGGACGCCACGCTGACGAACGACTGGACGATGGCGCACTCGCTCCTCAGCGTGCCGATGAACCTCGGCGTGCTCGACCCGTTCGAGGTCGTCGAGGCCGCACTCGCCGCGCACCGCGACCACGACGCCCCGCTCGCCAGCGTCGAGGGGTTCGTGCGCCAGGTCGCCGGCTGGCGCGACTACGTCTGGCACCTCTACTGGTGGTTCGGCGACGACTACGGCGCCGAGGAGAACGCCCTCGACGCGCACGAGCACCTCCCCCGCTGGTGGCGGGAGCTCGACGCCTCGGAGATCGACGCGGTGTGCCTGAGCACCGCGATCGAGGGCCTGCACGACCACGGCTGGCTGCACCACATCCAGCGCCTGATGGTCCTCGGCAACTGGGCCCTGCAACGCGGCTACGACCCGGTGCACCTGACCGAGTGGTTCACCGACGTCTTCGTCGACGGCACCGACTGGGTCATGCCGGCGAACATCATCGGGATGTCGCAGCACGCCGACGGCGGCATGGTCGCGACGAAGCCCTACGCGTCGGGCGGCCGCTACATCGACCGGATGTCGGACCACTGCGGTGGCTGCCGCTACGACCCGACGAAACGGGTCGGCGAGGACGCCTGCCCCTTCACCGCGGGGTACTGGGCGTTCCTGTCGCGGACGGAACCCGCCCTCCGCAACAACAACCGGATGGCGCGTCCGCTCCAGCAGATGCGGAAGCTGGCGGACCTCGACCAGGTGGTGGCCCAGGAGGCGCGGCGCACCACCCCGTGAGGGTCGCCATCGCGACGTGACCACACACCGGACGGGAGGCGCGTGACGGGCCCGCCGCGCGCCTCCCGTCCGGTCCGGACCCGGCCCCGTCCGGTCTGCAGCCAGCCCGTCGATGGAGCAGACGACGTCGGGTCCGGTGCTGCCACCCGCCGGTTCCTGCTCCACCGACAGGGGGAGGCGGCCGCGCGAGCGGCGCCGGTAGGGTCGGGAACGTGAGCAACGAGGCATTCGACGACCGCTACGAGCTGCGCGAGTTCGCGCCGGGCACGGACGAGCAGGGGGCGCCGGACGCCGCGACCGACGCGTGGATGCATGCCGTCGGCCTCGGCTTCCACGAACCGCACCCGAACGACGAGGTCGCCGCGCTGATGGCCGAGGCGTTCGTCGCCGACCGCGAGACCTGGCTCGGCGTGCACGTCCGTCGTCCGCTCCCGGGGTCCGTCGACGAGACCTGGCCGGCCGGTACCTTCGCGTGGTTCCCGAAGTCCCTGAGCTGGGGCGACGGCCAGGCCGTCGAGACCCAGGCGATCTCGGCGGTGACCGTCCGGCCGACCGAACGCCGACGGGGCATCCTGCGTCGGATGATGACGCACGCGCTCGAGCGTGGCGTCGCCGAGGGCTACGCGGTGGCGTCGCTGACCGCGTCCGAGGGCACCATCTACCGGCGCTTCGGGTTCGGCTGCGCGATCCGCGAGCGAGCCGTCCGCGTCCGTCGGGCCCGGGCGCTGCCGTTCCTCGCGCCGACGACCGGCACCGTCAGCGTCGTCACGCCGGAGTGGCTCGCGGACGGGAACGCCCGCGCCGTGTTCGACCGGTTCGACGCGCGCACGCCGGGCTCCATGAAGCGGAACACGAGTACCTGGCCGATCGTCACCGGGTTGCGGAACGGCGACGGTGAGTCGGCGAAGGACGTCCGCGCCGCCGTGCACCGCCCGGACGGCGCCACCGACGCGGACGCCGTCGACGGCTACGTGACCTGGCGCGTCAAGGAGGGCTCCGGCCGCGACCAGGACACCGTGCTCGAGGTCGTCGACCTGGTCTACGCGACCGACGAGGCGTACCTGTCGCTGTGGGAGTTCCTGCTCTCGATCGACCTGAACGACGTGGTGTCGTACAAGCGCTCGCGCCTCGACGACCCGATCGTCGCCGCGCTCGGGGACAACCGGGCGTACGACGTCGACCACGAGGAGGACCACGTCTGGCTACGGGTGCTCGACGTGCCCGCGGTGCTGGCCTCGCGGCCGTACGCGGTCGACGGGTCGATCGTGCTCGCCGTCTCCGACACGATGGGCTTCGCGGCGGGCACCTACCGGCTGGACGTCGTCGACGGCCGCGGCACCGTGACCCGCACGGCCGCGGACGACTCCGGCGAGGCCGACGTGCGGCTCGACGTGGCCGACCTCGGCGCGCTGCTGATCGGCTCGGTGTCCCCGGTGACCCTCGCGGCGGCGGGGCTCGTGCGGGCGACGGACCCGGCGCCGACGGTGCTCCTGCGCGCGATGCTCACGCCGGCGCGAGCGCCGCACGGCATCACGTACTTCTAGGGGCGCGGCGGGGGCGGCGCGAGCGCGGCGCGGCCCGCAAGACGCAACGTGGGCGGGTCCTCGCAGCGACGTACCGCTGCGAGGACCCGCCCACGTTGCGTTCCGCGAGAGGAACCGCGGCGAGGGAGGCCGGGGACGAGACCCCGGCCTCCCGGGCGTCACTGCGCCAGGATCGCCGGGCTGGTGCCCGGCTGCATCCCGACGCCAAACGACGTCGCCGCGTCGTCGTTCGTGACCGACCAGAGGTCGCTGCTGTTCGTCTGGACGGCCACGACGTACCCGCTGCCGACCGCGGCGATCGCCGGGCTCGTGCCCGCAGCCATCCCGATGTCGAACGCGGTCGCCGCCTTGCCGTCGGTGATCGTCCACAGCTTGCCCGTGTTCGTCTGCACCGCGATGACGTACCCGCCGGACGGCTGCGCCAGGATCGACGGGCTCGTACCGGCGAGCATGCCGACGGGGAACGCCGTCGCCGCCTTGGTGTTCGTGACGCTCCACAGCGCGCCGGTGTTGGTCTGCACCGCGATGACGTAGCCGCCGTTCGCGGTCGTCGTCACGGACGGGCTCGTGCCGGTCTTCATCCCCACGCCGAAGTCCGTCGCGGCCTTCGTGTCGGTGATGCTCCAGAGGTCACCGGAGTTCGTCTGCACCGCCACCACGTAGTGCCCGCCCGCGGTCGCCGTGATCGACGGACTGGTGCCCGCGGCCATCCCGACCGGGAAGGCCGTCGCCGCCTTCGTGTTCGTGATGGTCCAGAGCGCGCCGGTGTTCGTCTGCACGGCGACCACGTAGCCTCCTCCCGACGTCGGGATGATCGACGGGCTCGTCCCTGCCTTCATGCCGACCGGGAAGGACGTCGCTGCACCGTCGGACGTGATCGTCCAGAGCGCGCCACCGGCGGCCTGGAACGCGGTGACGTACTTGCCGCCGCCGAGCGTGGCGATCGCAGGGCTCGTCCCGGAGGCGACGCCGACCGGGTACGCGGTCGCTGCCTTGCTCGCGGTGACGCTCCAGAGCTTCCCGGTGTTGACCTGCTCAGCCGTCACGTACGAGGTGGTGTGCACCGTGCCCGCCCCGGAACCGGAGCCGGACAGCGAACCGGTCGGCCGACCGACCACGTCCAGCAGCTGCTCCCCGGGCTCGGACCAGAGCGTCTGCTCCTTGACGCCCTCACCCGGAGCAGCCGCCGCCACCATGTACCCGTTGCCCAGGTAGATGCCGTCGTGCAGGAAGTTCCCCGAGGTCGTGCCGTTCGACGTCCAGAACAGCACGTCGCCGGGCTCGGCGTCCGCCCGGGACACGAGGTTCCCCTTGAGCGCGTTGAACTCGTCGCCGACGACGGGACGCGAGGTCCCGTTCGACAGGTCGATGCCCGCCTGGAGGTACGCCTTCCAGACCAGCCCGGAGCAGTCCCACTCCGTGGGTCCGTTGCCGCCGAGCACGTACTTGGTGTCGGCAGGCCCGCCGTCCGTCCTGCTCCACATGCTCTCCGCGTACGCGATGGCGCTGTTCGCCGCGGCGGAGGGCCCTCCCCCGGTGTTCAGGCCCGGTTGACTCGCGAGGGCCGGAGCCGCGAGGCCGACCGTCCCCGCGATGGCGACCGCGGCGACCGCGATCCCGATGAACGTCTTCTTCGCCCGCGAGCGCACCGTCGTCGGTGTCACCGCGGGATCCCCTTGAGAGTTGATCACGACCGAATGCTCGACCTGCCCCTGGCGCCCGACAAGTCCTGCGTTGGGAGGACCGCCGGGGGACGTCCTCAGCACCTGCGCGGCCGGTCCCGTGCGCAGGTGAGGGGAGTCTCAGCGACGCGCCCGGGATCCGCGCCGTGAGCGTGTGAGGGGACTCAGGCCCGGCGTCGGACCCGGGGGTCGACGAACGCGTAGACGACGTCGACGACCAGGTTCGCCGTGACGATCAACAGCGCCGAGAACACCGTGAAGCCGACGACGACCTGCAGGTCGAGCGTGTGCACGGCGTCGATCAGGAGCGCGCCGAGCCCCTGCATCGAGAACACCTTCTCGGTGATGACCGCACCGCCGAGCAACGACCCGAGGTCGAGCCCGAACAGCGTGACCACGGGCAGGATCGCCGTGCGCAGGCCGTGCCGGACGACGACCTGGCGCTCGCGCAGACCCTTCGCACGGGCGGTCCGGACGAAGTCCTGCGACATCGACTCGAGCATCTCGCCCCGGGTCAGCCTGGCGTAGATCGCCGCGCTGATGAACGCGAGCACGCACCACGGCAGCACGAGGTGCGTGACCCACCCGACCGGGTCCTCGGCGAAGGGCACGTACCCGCTCGTCGGCAGCCACCCGAGGGTGAAGCCGAAGAGCAGGATCGCGAGCAGCCCGATGAGGTACGCGGGCGAGGACACCCCGGCGACCGCGACGGTCATCACCGCACGGTCGGCGATCGTCCCGCGGCGGAGCGCTGAGACGGTCCCGCCGGCGACCCCCGCGACGAGCCAGAGCACCGCGGCGCCGATCGCGATCGACGCGGTGACGGGCAGGCGCGACGTGATGAGGTTCGTCACCGAGTCGTGCAGCTGGAACGAGTACCCGAAGCACGGCGCCGCGCACGAGATCGTCGAGGCGCCGGAACCGAACGTGCGGCCCGTGAAGATGCCGCCGAGGTACGCCGCGAACTGCGCGAACCACGGCTTGTCGGTGCCGAGGAACGCCTGCACGTCGGCCAGGCGCTCGGGTGTGCACGGCTTGTCGCAGATCGCCCGCGCGGGGTTCGTCGGCAGCAGCATGAAGAGCGCGTACGTGATCGCCGCGACGACGAGCAGCACGACGACGGCTCCGAGGATGCGGACGGCGAGGAACCGGGCGGCGTTCACCGGGCACCCCCTCGCGGGTCGAGGGCGTCGCGCAGGGCGTCACCGAGCACGTTGAAGGCCAGGGTGATGAGGAACAGTGCGGCTCCGGGGAAGACGAGGTACATCGGGTCGGTCTGCACCCAGCCGATCGCGTCACCGATGCTCCGGCCCCACGAGGGTGTCGGCGGCGTGACCCCGACGGCGAGGAACGACAGCGCGGCCTCGGCGCCGATCATCGACGGGATCGAGATCGTGGCGTAGACGGTGATCGTGGCGGCGAGGTTCGGCAGCAGCTGCGTCCGGATGACGTGCCAGCGCCCGGCGCCCATCGCGGTCGACGCCACGACGTAGTTCCGGGTGACGAGCGAGAGCGTCTGCCCCCGGACCACGCGGGCGACGGCGGGCCAGCCGAAGAACCCGATCACGAGCACCACGAGGAGCGGCTTCGGGAACGACGTCGGCACCACCGCGGTCAGCGCGATCATGAACACGAGCGACGGGAACCCGAAGATGACGTCCACCACGCGGGACAGCACCCGGTCGTACCAACCGCCGAGGAACCCCGTGGTCACGCCGACGAGCACGCCGATCACGATCGACATCGCGGTCGCGGCGAGCCCGATGCCGAGCGACGTCCGCGCGCCGTAGGTGACGATCGCGAAGAGGTCACGGCCGGTCAGCGGCTCGACACCGAACCAGTGATCACCGCTCACCCCGCCGAGGGCACCGCGGGGTGCACCGAAGTCGTTCAGCGCGTCGACGTGGTACGCGTAGGGGTCCTGGCCGCTGACGAGCGCGATGAGCGGCGCCGCCAGGGCGACGACGACGAACACCACGATGACGACCGCGGCACCGACGGCCCACCGGTCGCGCCGGACGCGGCGGACGACGGCGCGGAACCCGGTCGAGCGTCCGGCGGCCGCGGAGACCGGGCTGTCGACGACGTTCGCGGTCACGGTGCTGCTCCTTCCCACGCACGCCAGGCCTGCCGGCGCTCGGCCTGCCGCACCGGGTCGGCGACCGGCGCCGCCGCGAGCAGCATGCGCGTGTAGTCCTGCTGCGGGTCGTCGAGGACCCGGTCGGTGGTGCCCCGCTCGACGATCCGGCCCTCGTGCAGCACGACGACGTCGTCCGCGAGCTGCCGGACGACCGCGAGGTCGTGGCTGACGAGCAGCATGCCGAAGCCGAACTCCTGCTGCAGCCGCGCGAGCAGGTCGAGCACGGCCGCCTGCACCGTGACGTCGAGGGCGCTGGTCGGCTCGTCGGCGATCACGAGCGCCGGGCGCAGGGCGAGCGCCCGCGCGACGGCGACGCGCTGCCGCTGCCCGCCGGACAGCTGGTGCGGGAACCGCTCGGCCCACGTCGGGTCGAGCTGCACGGCGGCGAGCAGTTCGCCCACCCGCGCGGCACGGTCGGCGGCGGAGCCGGCCCCGTGCACGAGGAGCGGCTCGGCGATGCTCCACCCGATGGTCTGCCGCGGGTTGAGCGAGGAGGCCGGGTCCTGGAACACGATGCCGACCCGGCTGCGGAGGTCGCGGAGCCGCTTCCCCCGCGCGGTGCGCAGGTCGGCGCCCTCGACCGCGACGCTGCCGTGCACGACGGGGACGAGCCCCGCGAGCGCACGACCGATGGTCGACTTCCCGGAGCCGGACTCCCCCACGAGCCCGAGCGTCCGCCCGGCGTGGAACTCCAGGTCGATCCCGGAGACGGTCGGGTCGCCGCGACGCGCGTAGCGCACCGCCACGTCGCGCAGCTGCGCGACCACCCCCTCCGGACGGGAGGCACGGGTCGTCTCCGCCCCGCCCGCCGCAGCCGCCGGGGCGGACGCGCCACGGGCCTCCCGGCCGGGGTCCGACTCGAGGGCCGGGACCGCGTCGAGGAGCTGCCGCGTGTAGGCGGCGGCGGGGTGGGCGAACACCTCCGCGACCGTGCCCGTCTCGACGGGGTCGCCCCGGCGCATGACGAGCACCTCGTCCGCGACGTCCGCGACCACGCCCATGTCGTGGGTGATGAGCAGGACGGCGAGCGAGCGCTCCCGGCCGAGCGTGCGGAGCAGGTCGAGGATGCCCGCCTGCACCGTGACGTCGAGCGCGGTCGTCGGCTCGTCGGCGATGAGCGCGACCGGGTCGCCCGCGAGCGCCATCGCGATCATCGCGCGCTGCAGCTGCCCGCCCGAGAGCTCGTGCGGGTACGCCTTCCGGATCCGCCGCGGATCACGGAGCCCGGCTGACCGGAGCAGCTCGTCGACCCGGGCCGAGACGCCCGCGCGGTCGAGGTCGGTCGGGTGCGCCCGGACGGCCTCAGCGATCTGCGTGCCGATCGACAGCACCGGCGTGAACGAGTTCATCGGTTCCTGGAACACCACGCCGATGCCGGCACCGCGGACCGCCCGGAGCCGCTCCGCCGACGCACCGACGAGTTCGTCGCCGCGGAAGCGGACGCTGCCGGTCACCCGTGCCTCGGGCGGGAGCAGCCCGAGCACGCTCATCGCGCTCACGGACTTGCCCGACCCGGACTCGCCGACGAGCGCGAGGACCCGGCCGGGCGTCAGCGTGAAGGAGACGTCACGGACGACGGGCTCCGCGTCGCCGAACGCGACGCGGAGCCCCTCGACCTCGAGCAGCGGTGCACTCACTTGGCGAGCGAGACCTTGAGGTAGTTCGGGTACGCCGGGAAGTCCGCGATGCGGAAGTTCTCGACGTTCGAGCCGGCCAGGAAGGACTGCTTCGCGTAGATCAGCGGGACGACGGGGGCGTCCGCCATGATCTTCTGGTCGGCCTCTGCCCACAGCTTCTGGGCGTCGGACTGGTCGATCGTGCCGGTGGCCTTCGCGATGAGCGCGTCGACCTCGGGGTTCGAGTACTTCGAGACGTTGTAGCCGCCCCCGCCGATCTGCGACGAGTCGTACAGCGGCTGCAGGTTGGCGTTCGCGCTCGGGAAGTCCGGCTGCCAGCTCGACAGGGAGAGGTCGAAGTCGGTGCCGTTCGTGGTCGCCTGCGTGAAGGAGTCGTAGTCGAGCGGCTTCAGCGTCACCTGGATCCCGGCGCGCTTGAGCCCGGCCTGCAGTGCCTGCGCCTGGGCGAGGTACGTCGGGTCGTTCTGCGACACGAGGGTGAGCTTCAGGTCCTCGGCGCCGGCCTCCTTGAGGAGCTCCTTCGCCTTGTCGACGTCACCCGTGGCGCTCGTCTTGTACAGGTCGTAGTCCTTGCGGCCCGCGATGCCCGGCGTGATGAGCGTCGAGGCGTACTCGCCCGCGAGCGCGCCACCCGCGGCGATCCGGAACGACTTGCGGTCCACCGCGTACTGCAGCGCCTGGCGCACCTTGAGGTCCTGGAGCTTGCCGCGCTGCGTGTTGATCGCCATGTAGGTGATCGGGCCGGCCTTGCTCGTCGCGAGGCGGTCCTGGGCGGACGGGTTCGCGCGGACCTGGTTGAGCTCGGCGGCGCCGAGGTAGATCGCGCCGAACGAGTCCTTCGCGTCGCCGTTGTCGGCGATCAGGCTCTGCGTGGTGGTCGAGGCGTCCTGCGACTCCTTGAACACGATCTTCGACGGCCCCGCGGTGCGGATGCCGTCGGTCTTCGCGCTCCACTCCTTGTTGCGGACGAGCGTGACCTGCGAGCCCTGCGTGTTCGACTCGATCTGGTACGGGCCGGACGACACGGGCTTCGCGTCGTAGGCGCCGGTGTCCTTGCCGTCGCCCTCGGGGACCGGGGCGAACGCCGGCATCGACGCGAGCCACGGCCAGTCGCCGTACGCGCTGTCGAGCTTGAAGACGATGGTCTTGTCGTCCGGGGTCTCGATGCTGTCGAGGGTCTTGCCCTCGAACGGACCCTGGTACTGGCTGCCGCCGACCAGGAGCGACTTGTGGTAGCTCAGGCCACCGGTCAGGTTCGGCGCGAACGAGCGCTCGATCCCCCACTTGATGTCCTTGGTGGTGATCGGGGTGCCGTCCTGGAACTTCAGGCCGTCCTTGAGCGTGTACGTCCAGGTCTTGCCGCCGTCGCTCGACTCACCGGTCGTGGTGGCGAGGTCCGGGACGACCTTCGCGGTCTTGCCCGGCTCGACGTCCCACGTGGTGAGGCGGCGTGCGACGAGGCCCATCGACGTGATGCCGAGGCTCTGGCTCGTGGCCGGGTCGAAGTGCAGCGCGGTCTGCGGCGTGAGGATGTTCAGCGTGCCGCCCTTGGTGGTGCCGGACGATGCGTCGTCCGATGCCCCGCCACCCGAGCAGCCGGTCAGCACGAGGGCTGCGGCGGCGGCGACGGCCGCGGTGATGGTCAAGCGCTTGGGGCGGTGCATGGCGTCCTGCTCCTCGTCGGGGGGTGGGGGTGTCGCTGCGCCCGGGCGGTGGGCCGGCGGGCGGTCCATCCTGGCACCGGGCCGGGGCGGGGTCCGAACCCTCGCGGGGTCCGGATGACACGCAACGCAACATTGCATGGCGCAACACGACAACGCGTGTGACCCGAGCGTATTCCCGGGTGGTCCGGCGCGCGCGGCGGGTGGTCGCGCCGGCTCGGTTGCGTCCGTCGCGCCGGCACGGTCCGCCGCGTTGTGCGGTTGCGTCCGTCGCGTTGCGCTGCACGGCCTGGAGGCTCGGCGCGACGCCGTCAGGCCGGTGCGGTCGTGCGCGCCACCCGCCCGGCGATCGCGGCCACACCGAGCGCCGCCGCCAGGAACACCACCGCGAGGATCGCCCAGCCCGGCGTCCCGAGGTCGATCGCGGTCAGCGTCACCACGGCCGGTGCGACCATCGCAGCGACGGCGTAGCCGGTCCCGTACACGCCCTGGTACGCCCCGATGCGGTCGGCGGGTGCGAGCTCGAAGGACAGCGCCCAGCCCGCCGCGCTCGACGTGATCTCGGCGAGCGAGTGCGCGACCGCGGCCGCGACGAGCACGGCCGTGGCGGTCGCCGCGGGCACCCAGTCGTCCCCGCGGACCCACCCCGCGGCCGCCCAGAGCCCGCACGCCAGCGCCATCACCCAGCCCGCGTGCCGCATCACCCGCGCGGCACCGGCGACGGTGTCGGTCCCCCGGCTCATCCGGACCTGGAGCAGGACCACGCACACGGTGTTCACGAGCAGGAGCGGCGAGACCAGGACGTCCGGCGCGACGGTGTGCTGCACGACCCACAGCGGCACGGCGACCTCGAACAGGCCGAACTGCATGCCGAAGACCCCGGTCAGCGCCGCGACCGCGAGGAACCGGACGTCCCGGTACGGACTGCGACCCGCGGGCTCCCGACGGACGATCGTGCCGGTGTCCGTCCGGTCGGCCGGGGTCGGGTCGACCCGCGCCGACGACAGCCCCGTGACGAGGAACGCCGAGGACACGAAGAGCAGCCCGGACACGACCATCGTCACGCGGTACGCCTCGCCCGTGCCGATCGCGAGCGGGATCGCGGCGAGCGCCGTCCCCACGCCGATCCCGACGTTCGTCACGGTGCGCATCGTCGCCCGGACCCGGACGCGCTCCGACCC
The DNA here is from genome assembly GCF_003349855.1 of Curtobacterium sp. AG1037. Lineage (NCBI taxonomy): Bacteria > Bacillati > Actinomycetota > Actinomycetes > Micrococcales > Microbacteriaceae > Curtobacterium > Curtobacterium sp. AG1037. Next base: position 406,690 of record NZ_QQAO01000003.1, read on the forward strand.
CGGGAAGGCCCGACCGATCGCGGCGCTCCGGACCGAGCCGCCGCCCTGCTGCGCGAGCGTGACCATCGACGCGGTGACGATGAGCGTCGCGACGTCGTGGACGAGCACGTAGGCGACGAGGGCGCTCCCCTGGACGACGTGCAGCCAGATGAGCATCCGGCGGGCACTGAACCGGTCGGCGAGGTGTCCGAACGCCAGGGACGATGCCACCCCGACCGCGCCGGCGACCGTCAGTCCGAGGCCGACCGCCACGGCGGGGATGCCGACGATCGTGATCAGGTAGAGCGAAGTCAGCGTGAAGAATGCGCCCCGGCCGAGGGTGTCGACGAGCGTGACCGTGAGCAGGCGTCGGAGCGTGGTGTCCCGACGGACGAGGGTGCGGATCGGGACCTGCTGCTCGGTGGTGCTCACCCCTCAGTTCTGGCAGGGCCGACGTCCTGCACGAACGGATGTAGGTTCGGGCTTCATGATCCGGTACCGACTCGAGCCGTCGGACGTGTCCGCCGTGCGGTTCGGCATCTCGCCGCTGTCCGAGCTCGGCCTGGGGCTGCGCGCCTTCCGTGCACCCGAGCGCTATCCGCTGCAGCGGCCGTGGACCGACCGGATCGCCGGGGTGCTGCCGCTGCTCGACCGCGAGGTCCTGTCCGGACTCGTCGATGAGCGACGCTGGGTGGCCGACTTCGTGAACCCGCGACCGGACTCGCCGCTGACGTCGTTCGACGACGAGCTCCGCGCGCTCGGGCGGATCCGGCCGGAGCGGCTCCGGAGTGACCTCGAGCGGGTGCACGGCACGGTCCCCGCGGTGTTCGCCGGGCGGCACGACCGCGTGGTCGAGCGACTGCAGCAGGCGCTCGCGACGACGTGGGAGCTGTGCTTCGCGCCGTACTGGCCGCGGATGCGACGGGTGCTGCAGGCCGACGTCGCCCACCGGGGGCGGGTCGCGGCGCACGAGGGCGTCGGCGCGGTGCTCGCCGGACTGTCCGAGAGCGTGCGGTTCGACGGCCGGCACGTCGACGTCCGCCTGAGCAGCCCGATCGCACGGGACCGGCCGGTGCAGGGCGAGGGGCTCACCCTCGTGCCGTCGGTGTTCGTCGTCCGGGCGTCGACCCCGATCGACGACGACCTGCCGCCGACGGTGATGTACCCGGCACGGGGGCAGGGCGCGATGTGGTCGACCGCGTCGCACCCCGATGCCGGCGCCGTGCGGGACCTGCTCGGGCGGACGCGGGCGGCGCTCCTCGAGGCGCTCGGTGAGCCGGCGTCGTCGACGGACCTGGCGATGCGGTTCGGGGTGTCGACGTCGGCGGTGAACCAGCACCTGCGCGTGATGGAGCGGGGCGGGTTGCTCAACCGCACCCGGTACGGACGGGCCGTCCTGTACTACCGGAGCACCGTGGGCGACGCGCTCGTCCGGAGGGAGTGAGCGCGTCGCCGACGACCAGGGTCAGCGGTCGAACAACCCGCCGAGGAAGTCGCCACCGAGGTTCGACGCCTGCTCGCCGAGCCCGCTGGCCTGCTCACCCAGACCGCTCGCCTGCTCGCCGAGCCCCGACACCTGCTCCCCGAGGCCGCCGGCCTGCTCACCGAGCCCGCCGAGGAACGCCTCGCCACCCGCGGCGATCCCCTCGAAGTCCACCCCGAGGTCCGCGGCTCCCGCGAGCACCGGCCCGGCTGCGGCGCTCAGCACCGCGCCACCGGCGACCGCGACCGCGAGGCCGCCGACCGCCATCGCGCCGGCACCGACCGCGGCGCCGCCTGCGAACGACCCACCGCGGCCGCCGAGCGCCCGCCCGAGCAGGCCGGGTCGGGACACCTCGGCCCGGGTCGCCGCGCGGGCCATCCCGCCGGCAGAGTCGTCGCGCAGGTGCTCGTGCGGCGGGAGCTCGGAGTTCAGTCGGTCCCGGACCTGCTGGCGCTGCTCGGGCGTGAGCCGCGCGAAGGCGTCGTGGTGGACCTGCTCAAGGCGCTCCGGCGGGGCCGTGCGGAGCAGGTAGTCGTACTTCGCCAGGGCGACCGCGTCCGGGTCGGCCTGCCCGCGCTGCTTCGGCTGGCCGCCCTGCTGCTGGCCGTGCTGCTGCCGGCCGTACTGCTGCTGGCTCTGGTACCCGTACTGCTGAGGCGCCGGCTGCTGCGGCTGCGGCTGCTGCGGTCGCTGCCGGTCGTCGCCCGTCAGCTTGTCCGCCGCCGTGCGGACGATGTCCCGCCAGTCGGTCCCACCCGACGACTGCCGGTTCGCGGCGTCCGGGCTCCCCTGCCCGCGCTGCTTCTGCATCTGCTTGTCGATGACCTTCGAGGCCATGCCGAGGATCCGGTTGAGGTTCGCCATGACCCAACCTTTGTGATCACACATGTGAGCACTCAGCGATGCGCCCGTGCGGCACCCGACCAACGCCTGCGCATCTGCTGGGCCGGTCGCACGACGGCCTCGGGCTCCCGTCGTTCCGGCCCATCGCAGCCGACATGGGAGGCCGGATCGCGCATCGGCAGTCGGAACGGACGACGCACCATGCGCAGATCGACCTCCCACGCGCGGTTCGGCCTCCCACGCGCGGATCGGCTCCCCGCGCGCGTCAGGCCAGCAGCCGCGCCAAGTACGCGTTGCGGAACCGTCCGGTCGGGTCGAGGTCCCGCGCGAGCGCCGCGAAGTCGTCGAGCCGCGGGTACGCCTCGTGCAGTCGCTCGACACCTGCCGCGGACACCTTGCCCCAGTGCGGCCGCGGGTCGAATGGCGCGAGGACGTCCTCGATCCGCGCGACCGCCGCTGCCACGGCCTCGGCGTCCCGCCGGAACGTGAAGTGCAGGCCGACCGACTGGCGTCCGGACGACGGCGCGAGCCAGGCGGTGTCGGCGGCGATCGTCCGGACCTCGGCCGCGATGAGCAGCGGCGCGAACACGGGATCGAGCGGACGCAGGGCCTCGAGGGCGGCGACCGCGTGCGACGCGGGGATCAGGTACTCGGCCTGGATCTCGGCGCCGGTGGACGGGGTGAACGTCGACCGGAAGTGCGGCAGCCGCTCGGACCAGGGTCCTGGGACGCCGCCCTGCTCGGTGACGCCCGCGGTGTCGTTCTCCCCCGGGTGCACGGGGCCGTCGGCCGGCCGGGCGCCGAGCGCGACGAGGTCGACCGTCGGGGCTGGCTCGTCGGTGCGGCGCTTCGTCCAGACCTGACGGGCACCGCGGTCATCGAACGAGGTGAACAGCGACACCGAGTACGCGTCCGACACCACCGCGTCGAAGTGCTCGAGCACGGCGTCCCACGGCAGGTCGAGGTGCACCGTCGTGGCGACCTGGAACGTCGGCTCGATCGCGAGCTCGACCGCCGTCACGACCCCGAGCGCGCCGAGCGCCACCCGGTGGGCGTCGAGGGCGTCGTCCGGCGTCGACGCGTCCACCCACGCGACGTCGCCGGAGGCGCGCACGACCTCCACACCGACCACCGCCTGCGCGAGCGAGGGGTTGCGCACCCCGGAACCGTGCGTGCCGGTCGCGACCGCCCCGGCGACGGAGATGTGCGGCAGGGAGGCGAGGTTCGCGAGGGCCCAGCCACGAGCCTCCAGGCCGGCCGCGACCGCGGCGTGCGTCATGCCTGCGGCGACCCGGACGACCCGGCGGTCGGCGTCGACGTCGAGCACGGGCGGCAGCCCGGCGACCGTCACCTGCACGCCGTCGGTGTCGGCGATCCGGTTGAAGGAGTGTGTCGAACCGAGCGCCGTCAGGCGCGGCGTGGCCGCGACGACGCGGCGGACCTCGTCGACGGAGGTCGGCGAGAGCAGGTCGGACGCACCGTAGGTGACGTTCCCGGCCCAGTTCGTGCGCGTCGTCGCAGCCACGGTCACGGTCCTAGAACCCCCGGTCGAGACGGTGCCACGCCTGCTGCAGCCGGAGCTCGTCGCGGAAGCCGCGGGCCGTGGTGTGCTCGTCGATGACCAGGAACTCGGTGCCGACCATCGTCGCGAGGTCCTCGACGACCTGCAGGCCGACGGCCGTCGTCATGACGGTGTGGTGCGCGGCGCCGGCGGTGAGCCAGGCCTCCGCGGCGACCGGGAACGACGGGCGCGGCTCCCACACGGCACGGCCCACGGGGAGCTTCGGCAGCGCCTCGGTCGGCGGCACCACGTCGACGACGTTCGCGGTGAGGCGGAAGCCGTCGCGGGTGTCGGAGAGCGCGACGACGACGGCCTCACCCGCGTCGGCGGTGAAGACCAGGCGGACCGGGTCGTCCTTGCCGCCGATGCCGAGCGGGTGGATCTCGAGTGTCGGCTTCGAGGTGGTGAGGGTCGGCGAGACCTCGAGCATGTGCGCGCCGAGGATCTTCTCCGCCCCCGGGGTGAGGTCGTACGTGTAGTCCTCCATCAGCGAGGCGCCACCGGGCAGCCCCGCACCGGCGACGTTCATCGCACGGACCAGGACGGCCGTCTTCCAGTCGCCCTCGGCGCCGAAGCCGTACCCGTCGGCCATCAGGCGCTGGACGGCCAGGCCGGGCAGCTGCTTGAGCGTCCCGAGGTCCTCGAAGTTCGTGGTGAACGCCGCGGAGCCGTTCTGCTCGAGCAGGGCACGGAGGCCGAGCTCGATCGCGGCACCGTCGCGGAGCGCGTCGTGGCGGTCGCCGCCGTTCCGCAGCTCCGGGACCACGTCGTAGTCACGCTCGTACGTCGCGACGAGTGCGTCGACCGCCGCGGTGTCGGCCTCCGCTTCCGCGACGGCCGCCGCGAGCTCGTTGACGGCCCAGGTGTTCACCTGCACGCCGAGCTCGATCTCGGCCTCGGTCTTGTCGCCCTCGGTCACGGCGACGTAGCGCATGTTGTCGCCGAAGCGGGTCAGCTTGAGCTCCCGCACCGCGGCGGCGCCGGCTGCCGCGCGCGTCCAGTTCGCGACCCGGTGCTGCACCCGTTCGTCGGACACGTGTCCGACCGCGGTCGCGTGCCGGACACCGAGGCGCGCCAGGGCGTACCCGAACTCGCGGTCGCCGTGCGCGGCCTGGTTGAGGTTCATGAAGTCGAAGTCGATGTCGCCCCACGGCAGGGCGACGTTCGCCTGCGTGTGCAGGTGCAGCAGCGGCTTCGTCAGTGCCTGCAGGCCGCCGATCCACATCTTCGCCGGGCTGAACGTGTGCATCCACGTCGTGACGCCGATGACCTTGTCGTCCGCGCTCGCCTCGATGAGGGCGCGGCGGATGCCGTCGGCGTCCTTGAGGACGGGCTTCCAGACGAGCTTGACCGGGAGCGCGCTCTCGAGCTGCGCGTGCACGGCGCGGCTCTGCTCCTCGACCTGGCGGAGGGTCTCCTCGCCGTACAGGCCCTGCGACCCGGTGAGGAACCAGACCTCGTAGCTGTCGAGGGTGGCCTGGGGGTTCACCTGCGTCATCGCATGGCTCCTTCGGGGTTCTGTCCGTAGACGTTCTGGTAGCGATCGAAGAGTCGATCGACGTTCTCCTGGGCGATGGGGACGAGCTCCCCGCCCTGCTTCGCGATGTGCACGGTGCGGGCGACGTCCTCGCACATCACCGCGGCCTTGACGGCGTCCTTCGCGTCCTTGCCGATCGTGAACACGCCGTGGTTCTGCATGAGCACCGCGCGGCTCCGGTGACCCGCGAGGGTGTCGACGATGCCGCGGCCGATCGAGTCGTCGCCGATGATCGCGAACGGGCCGACCGGGATCGGGCCGCCGAACTCGTCCGCCATCGCCGTGATGACGCACGGGATCTCCTCGGCGCGGGCCGCCCACGCCGTCGCGTAGGTCGAGTGGGTGTGCACGACCCCGCCGACCTCGGGCATGTTCCGGTAGACGAAGGCGTGCGCGGCGGTGTCGGAGGACGGGCCGTGGGCGTTGCCCCAGCCCTCGGCCGGGACGCCGTCGAGCGTGCAGACGACCTGGTTCTCGGGGGTCAGGTCGTCGCTCGACACCCCGCTCGGCTTGATCACGAACAGGTCCGTGCCGGGGACGCGCTCGGACACGTTGCCGCCGGTCCAGATGACGAGGCCGTAGCGGACGAGCTCGCCGTGCAGTGTCGCGACGCGCTTGCGCGCGCGGGCGACGGCCGCCTCGGTCTCGTCGGTGGTCAGGTCCGTCATGCGGTCGGCTCCTTCTCGGTGTGCTGGGTGGGCGCTGCGTCGGCCGTGCCGGCGTCGGCCGCGGCGGCGTCGATGTCGGCCACGTCGGCGTCGGCCGTCCCGTCGCCGGCGTCGGCCTGGAGGCGCGGATCGCCCCCGTCGGTCGGCTCGCCCTGGTCGGTGGTCGGGCTGGTGCGGGTCGCCGCTGCCGCCACGTCCTGCACCGGCAGCGCCGCGCGGTACCGGGCGAGGTAGTCCTGGAAGCCCTGGACGTCCCGCTCCTCGGGATCGGCGACGTGCACCGAGTCACCCCCGAAGACCGTCTCGGCCAGGAAGTCCGCGAGCGACCGGTCGGTGTGCTCCAGGTAGGCCGCGAGGACCGCGATGCCCCAGGCGCCGCCCTCCCCCGCGGTCTCCTCGAGCGCGACCGGCACGCGGAGCGCCGCGGCGAGCAGGCGTTGCGGCGCACCCGGCGTCCGGAAGAGCCCGCCGTGCGCGGTCATCCGGTCGACGGCGACGTGCTCGCCGTGCAGGACGTCCATGCCGATCGCGAGCGTGGCGAAGGCGCCGTGCACCTCGGAGCGGACCAGGTTGCCGAGCGTGAAGCGGGCGCCCGGCGTGCGGAGGAGCAGCGGTCTGCCGTCCTCGACGCCCGTGACCGGCTCGCCGGCCAGGTAGTTGAAGGACAGGAGCCCACCCGCGTCGGGGTCGGCGTCGACCGCCTCGGCGAGGAGCGTCGCGTACACGTCGTCGACGGGCAGCGGCGAACCCGAGGCCTCGGCGAACCGCCCGAACACCCGAGCCCACGCGGCGATCTCGCTCGCACCGTTGTTGCAGTGCACCATCGCGACGGCGTCGCCGGCCGGGGTCGTGACGACGTCGAGCTCCTCGTGCGGGGTGCCCAGCGGGCGCTCGAGCACGACCATCGCGAAGATGCTCGTGCCGACGCTGACGTTGCCGGTGCGGGGTGCGACGGCGTTCGTCGCGACCATGCCCGTGCCCGCGTCGCCCTCCGGCGGGCAGAACGCCACGCCCGGCTGGAGCGTGCCCGTCGGGTCGAGCCACGCGGCGCCCTCGGGGGTGAGCGCACCGGCGTCCTCGCCCGCGACGAGCACCTCGGGCAGGAGGGCGCGGAGGTCCGGCACCCGTCCGCCGAGCAGCTCCTGCGTCGTGGCGAGCATGGCGGCGTCGTAGTCGCGGCGGCCGGGCTCACCCGGTGCGCTGTCGACGGGGCCGGAGTCGATCGGGAACAGCCCGCTCGCGTCGCCGACGCCCAGGACGTCCCGGCCGGTGAGCACCCGATGGACGTACCCGGCGAGAGTCGTGATCCCTGCGACCTGCGCCACGTGCGGTTCGTCGTCGAGGACGGCCTGCGCGAGGTGTGCGATCGACCAGCGCTGCGGGACGTTGAAGTCCAGCGCAGCGCTGAGCTGTTCGGCGGCCAGCCCCGTCGAGGTGTTGCGCCACGTGCGGAACGGCACGAGCAGCTCGCCGTCCGCGTCGAACGGCAGGTAGCCGTGCATCATCGCGGAGACCCCGGCGGCGCGGAAGGTCGTCGGGCGGACCCCGACCTGCCGCTCGACGTCGGCTACCAGGTCGGCGTACGCGGCGCGGACCCCGGTCTCGACGGACTCGAGGGAGTACGTCCAGCGTCCGTCGACGTACTCGTTCTCCCACTCGTGGGAGCCGCTCGCGATCGGACGGAGGTCCTCGTCGACGAGCACCGCCTTGATGCGGGTCGAGCCCAGCTCGATGCCGAGTGTCGTCCGGCCCTGTTCGACCTGCTGTCGGCGGTCGTCGCGCATCTGTCCCTCCGAGACCTCGTCGTCCTGCGTGAGCGCTCACATCATGGCAGGTGAGCGCTCACACCCGCAACGCGACGGCGCGCCGGGCACGCTCGGTGCGGCACTCCACGCGCTGAGCGACACATCATGGGCGGCCACGCGCGTGAGGTGTCGCCCAGCCCGTGAGCTCCCGCGCGCACGGCCGCGCGGGTGGCAGGCCATGCCCGCGGGACCGGCCACGGGGGTGGGAGCGACCAGCCTGGAGGCGCGGCGCACGCCCGGCGGACCGGCACCGCGCCTCCAGGCCGGTCGCGACGCACGTTCCTGCCCATCGCACCCGACATGGGAAGTCGATCCGCGCGTACCTGGTCGGAACGAACGACCGACCATGCCCGAATCGACCAACCACGCGCGGAACGCCCCGCTCCCCGCGCCCCCAGCAGCCTCCGAGAGCAGCCCGTGCACGTTCTTTCCCATCGCGCCCGACATGGGAAGTCGATCCGCGCGTGCCTGGTCGGAACGAACGACCAACCATGCGCGGAACGACCACCTCAGCGCGGAACGCCCACCGCAGCGCGGAACGCCCCGCTCCCCGCGTCCCCAGCAGCCTCCGAGGGCAGCCCGTGCACGTTCTTTCCCATCGCACCCGACATGGGAAGTCGATCCGCGCGTACCTGGTCGGAACGAACGACCACCTATGCGCGGAACGACCAACCATGCGCGGAACGACCCACCACGCGCGCCCCGCCCCTACGCGCCGGCGGTGCTCTCGCGGACGACGAGCGTCGGCGTGACCGCGGTCGAGGCCGGCCGACCCCCGGCGACGAGCTCGAGCAGCGACCGCCCGGCGATCCTCCCGAGCTCGTCGAGGCGCATGTCCACCGTCGTCAGCGGCGGGCGGCTCGCGAGTGCCACCACGTCCCAGTCGTCGTACCCCGTCACCGCGACGTCCCCGGGCACCGACCGTCCGGTCTCCCGCAGGCGGTCGCACACCCCCCGGGCGATCTGGTCGTTCCCGCACACGACCGCGTCCACCCCGCCGTGCGTGCGGTCGAGCTGGTCGACGGCCCGGCGCCCCCAGCGCTCCGACCAGTCGCCGAACAGCGGCTCGCCGGTCATCCGGTCGCCGAGCACCGAGCGCGCCCCGGCGGCCCGGAGCTCGGCGGAGCGCGCGGTGACCGGCCCGGTGACGACCGCGACCCGTCGGCGCCCGAGCCCGAGGACGTGTGTCGCGGCGGCAGCGGCGCCCGCGGCGTCGTCGAGGGTGACCGACACGTCGGCGTCCGACGTGGACGGCGTCAGGGCGTAGACGACGGGCACCGGGACCGGGACCTCGATCGGCGGCCGGGCGTCGGCGGAACGGCCGGTGACGATGATGCCGTCGACACCGCGGGAGACGAGCGAGCGCAGGTAGTGGGCCTCGCGCACGTGGTCGTCGCGGGTGTCGGCGACCAGGACCATGACCTCGCCGGCGGACAGGGCGTCCTCGGCGCCGAGCAGCACCGGCATCGTGAAGCGGCCGAACGAGTCGGTCGTCACCATCCCGACCGTGTACGAGCGACCGGACGACAGCGCCCGGGCCCGGGCGTCGCCGACGAACCCGAGCTGCTCGGCGGCGGCCTTGACCCGCTCCCGGGTCTCGGCACGGAGCTGCCCGGTGTCGTTCAACGCCTTCGAGGCGGTCCCGATCGACACCCCGGCGAGCGCCGCGACGTCCGCGATGCGAGCGGGACGCCCGGGGTGCCCGGAGTGCCCGGGGCGCCCGAGGTGGGCAGGGTGGCCAGAGGGGTCGTGCGACACGGCAACGTCCTTTCCGGGACGATCGTCCCCCGTCGGAGCCTACGGGAACCGGCTCTTGCGCCCGGGACCGACCTGCCGTACGGTCGCCACGGAAAGCGCTTTCCGCCCGTCGGACGCGTCGGTCCCCGCCCCGGTCCCGACGCAGGAGCGCCCGAGCGCGAGGAGGCGCCGTGACGACCACGCTCCCCACCGACAGCCGAGCACGGACCGCGACCCCGGTCCTCCCGACCGCCGGCGCGCACCTCGCGCTGCGGCCGCTCCCGACCGGCGACGCCCGGATCACCGGCGGCTTCTGGGCCCTGCGGCAGGACCGCAACGGCCGCGACGCGATCCGCAGCGGGTACGACCGGCTCGACGCCGCCGGGAACTTCCGGAACCTACGCATCGCCGCCGGGGACGAACAGGGCGAGGCGGTCGGCCCGGTCTTCATGGACTCGGACGTCACCAAGTGGCTCGAGGCGGTGGCGTGGGAGTACGGCCGCGCCCCCGCCGAGGACCTCCTCACCCTGCAGCGCGAGGTCACCGCCCTGTACGCCAGGGCCCAGGCCGCGGACGGGTACGTCGACTCCGTGCAGCAGGTCCGCGGCAAGGGCGAGCGGTACGTCGACCTGCAGTGGAGCCACGAGCTGTACTGCGCCGGGCACCTGTACCAGGCGGCCGTCGCGCAGCACCGGGCGACGGGCGACACCGGGCTCCTCGACGTCGCGATCAAGAACGCCGACCACCTCGTCGCCACCTTCGGCGACGGACCGGGGAAGACCGTGGACATCGACGGACACCCGGTCGTCGAGACGGGCCTCGTCGAGCTGTACCGCGAGACCGGCACCCGCGCCTACCTCGACCTGGCGCACTGGTTCGTCGACGCCCGCGGACACGGCATCATCGAGCGCGCCGGCGGTGAGCCGACGTACTTCTCGGACCGGGTCCCGGTACGGCAGGGGACCACGGTCGAGGGCCACGCCGTGCGTGCCGTGTACCTCGCCGCCGGTGCCGTGGACGTCGCGGTCGAGACCGGCGACACCGAGCTGCTGGCCGCGAGCGAGCGACAGTTCGCCGACATGCAGGCCACGAAGGCGTTCATCACCGGCGGCCTCGGCGCGCGCTGGGACCGGGAGGCGTTCGGCGACCCGTACGAGCTCCCCTCCGACCGCGGCTACGCGGAGACCTGCGCGGCCATCGGCGGGATCCAGTGGGCGTGGCGCCTGCTCCTGGCGACCGGGAAGCCCGTCTACGCCGACGCGATCGAGCGCCTGCTGTACAACGCGTTCCTCGCCGGCGTGAGCCTGGCGGGCACCGAGTACTTCTACGTCAACCCGCTGCAGCACCGCGACGGTGCCCACCCGGACGAGAACCGCTCCCCCGCCCACGGCCGCCGCGGCTGGTTCGACTGCGCCTGCTGCCCGCCGAACATCATGCGCACGTTCGCGAGCCTGGACGGCTACCTGGCCACCGCGACCGACGGTGGCCTGCAGGTGCACCAGTACGCCACCGCCGACCTCGGCCCGGTCCGTGTCGAGACCGGGTACCCGCACGACGGCCGCGTGGTCGTCACGGTCACGCAGGACGGGCCACTCGCCCTCGGGCTGCGCATCCCCGCCTGGTCGGACACCACGACGGTCACCGGGCCGGACGGCACGGCACATCCCGCCCCGGGCACGCGGCACGTCCTGGACCGCACGTGGTCGGCGGGCGACACCGTCGAGCTCGTCCTCGACACGACACCGCACCGGTACGTCGCAGACCCCCGCATCGACGCCGCCCGAGGGCAGGTCGCGATCGAGCGCGGGCCGCTCGTCTACGCCGTCGAGCAGGCGGACCAGCAGGGCTTCACGGTCGACGACCTGACGGTCGACGCGTCGGCGCCGATCACCGAGGAGCGTCGCGACGACCTCCTCGACGGCGTCGTCACGCTGCGCGTGCCCGGGTCCGCGCCGTCCCGGCACGAGCAGGCAGCGTGGCCGTACCGGCGGCTCGACACGGACCGGACGGGAGGCACGGATCGCCCCGCGGACGCGACCAGCGTCGACGACGTGGCCGGGTCCGGCGACCGTGCCACGATCCTCCAGTCCGTCACGGCGACCGCCGTGCCGTACTACGCCTGGGCGAACCGCGGGCCCGAGCCGATGCGCGTCTGGATCCCGCTCGCGCGGTGAAGCCGGCGGGCGCACGACGAACGTTCCTGCCCATCGCACCCGACATCGGAAGCCGATCCGCGCGTACTCGGTCGGAACGGACGACCAACCATGCGCGGATCGGCACCCCGTGCGCGGAACGGCCTCCCACGCGCGGATCGGCCTCCCACGCGCGGGACCGCTACGTGCTCCGCCGCACCACCAGCTCGGGCGCCAGGAGCGTCTCGTCGCGGGGCTCCCCCTCGACGAGCGCCCGCACCGTCTCGAGCACCCGCTGCCCCATCGCGACGAAGTCCTGCCGCACGGTGGTGAGCGGCGGCGTGAAGTGCGCGGCCTCGGGGACGTCGTCGAACCCGACCACGGCGATGTCGTCCGGCACGCGGAGCCCCTCGTCCGCGAAGGCGTGCAGCACCCCGAGCGCCATCTGGTCGTTCCCCGCGAAGACCGCGTCGACCACGGTCGCGTCGATGTGCCGGGCGGCGGCGAACCCGCTCGCCGGGGTCCAGTCGCCGTCGAGCACGACCGGTTCGAGCCCGGCCTCGCGCATGACCCGCTCGTAGGTGGCGCGGCGCACCTCGGACTCCTGCGACACCGACGGTCCGGCGATGTGCACGATCCGCCGGTACCCGTGCCCGAACAGGTGCTCCATGACCAGGGTCGTCCCGGCGGCCTGGTCGATGGCGACCGCGGCCACGCTCGGCGCCGCGGGGGTCCTGGCGTCGCGCTGCACGGCGTTCGCGACGACGACCGGCACCGAGACCGGGATCGTCAGCGACGCGAGCGCGTCGAGCACCCGGTTGTCCGCCGCCACCAGGACGATCGCGGCGACGTCCTGGGCGAGCAGGGTCGTGAGCGCGCCGGAGAGGTCGACGGGCCGCGGTTCGTCCGGAAGCGTGGACAGGAGCACGTGGTACCCGGCGGCCCGCGCGGCGCGCTCGAAGCCGATCGCCGTGCTCGACGGCCCGTACAGGGCGTCGCCGGCGGTGATGATGCCGAGCGCACGGCTGCGGCCACCGGCCAGGGCCCTGGCGGCCGCGCGCGGTCGGTACCCGAGCGCCGTGACGGCGTCGGTCACCTGCGAGCGGTAGGCCTCGCGGACGGTGGGGTCGCCGTTGATGACGCGGGAGACGGTCTGGTGGGAGACGCCCGCGCGCTCGGCGACGTCGAAGATCGTCGGGGCCTTGCGGCGTCTGCCGCCGGCACCACCGAGCGCGGTCGTGGTCGTCACGGGGCTGAGCGTACCGCGCAGTCCGCCCGACGAGGCAAGGTCCCGAAACGGTCACGACGAGTTGACACCCCGTGACGGAACCCTCAGTATGTGAGCGCTCACCCGAGCAATCCCACGGGGCACAGCAGCCCCAGCACCTGAGCGCGTCGAGGACGACGCGAGAGGAACAGAGGTACTTCGATGATGAAGCGCAGGATCATCGCGGGCGTCGCAGCAGTCGGCATCGCGTTCTCCCTGGCGGCGTGCTCGGCCGGTGGCCGGGCGTCGACCGAGGGCGGCACCAGCAGCGGCGACAACAAGGGCGCGCTCGTGGGCGTCGCCATGCCCACCAAGGTCTCCGAGCGGTGGATCAAGGACGGCGACGCCGTCAAGAGCGACCTCGAGAAGGCCGGCTACAAGGTCGACCTCGAGTACGGCGACAACAAGGTCCAGCAGCAGGCCCAGCAGGTCAGCAACATGATCACCAAGGGCGCGAAGGTCCTGATCATCGCGTCGATCGACGGTGGGGCGCTCTCCGACCAGCTCGACGCCGCCGCCAAGGCCGGCATCAAGGTCATCTCCTACGACCGCCTGCTCACCGGCAACAAGAACGTCGACTACTACGTCTCGTTCGACAACTACAAGGTCGGCGTCGACCAGGCCACGTCGCTGCTGACGGGACTCGGCCTCGTCGACGCGGACGGCAAGAAGACGGACAAGAAGGGTCCGTTCAACATCGAGGTCTTCGCCGGATCGCTCGACGACAACAACGCCGGCTTCTTCTTCAACGGCGCGATGGACACCCTCAAGCCGTACCTCGCGGACGGCACGCTGAAGATCCAGTCCGGCCAGGACCAGCTCTCCCAGGCCGCGACGCAGCAGTGGGACCCGGCGACCGCCAAGGCCCGCATGCAGAACCTGATCGCCAAGTCGTACTCCGGCGGCACCACGCTGAACGGCGTGCTCTCGCCCTACGACGGCATGTCGATCGGCATCATCTCGGCTCTCCAGGGTGCCGGCTACGGCACCTCGGACCGTCCGCTCCCGATCGTCACCGGCCAGGACGCCGAGGCCGCCTCGGTCAAGTCGATCATCGCCGGCCAGCAGTACTCGACGATCTACAAGGACACCCGCAAGCTCGCCAAGCAGTCGGTCACCATGGCCGAGGACCTGCTGACGGGCAAGAAGCCCGAGGTGAACGACACCAAGAGCTACGACAACAAGGTCAAGGTCGTCCCGACCTACCTGTTCCAGCCCACCGTCGTCACGAAGGACAACTACAAGTCCGTCCTGATCGACAGCGGCTACTACACCGAGGCCGACCTCAAGTGACGATCGTCGACTCCGGCACAGTGCCGGATCCCGGCACCGAGACCGACCTCGAGTAGGTCCCGACCATCTGCCGGACCGGAGGCGCGGTGCACATCCGCACCGCGCCTCCCGTCCGTCTCCACCCGCGCGCGGAAGCGCGCACGACGGAAAGGCGGTCCCACATGGCGGACACCATCCTCGAGATGCGGGACATCACCAAGACCTTCCCCGGTGTGAAGGCCCTGCAGGGCGTCTCCATCGAGGTCGAGCGCGGCCAGGTCCACGCGATCTGCGGCGAGAACGGCGCGGGCAAGTCCACCCTGATGAAGGTGCTGTCGGGCGTCTACCCGCACGGCTCGTTCGACGGCGAGATCCTGCTCGACGGCCAGCCGGTGAAGTTCGGCTCCATCAACGACTCCGAGGCCGCGGGCGTGGTCATCATCCACCAGGAGCTCGCCCTCAGCCCCTTCCTGTCGATCGCCGAGAACATCTTCCTCGGCAACGAGCGCGTCAAGGGCGGGCTCATCGACTGGAACCAGACGAACCTCGAGGCCGCGTCGCTGCTGCAGCGCGTCGGGCTCAAGGACAACCCCGTCACGAAGATCGTCGACATCGGCGTCGGGAAGCAGCAGCTCGTCGAGATCGCGAAGGCGCTCTCGAAGGACGTCAAGCTGCTCATCCTCGACGAGCCCACCGCGGCGCTGAACGACGACGACTCGGCCCACCTGCTCGAGCTCATCCGCTCGCTGCAGGCCGAGGGCATGACGGCGATCATCATCAGCCACAAGCTCAACGAGATCAAGGCGATCGCGGACAAGGTCACGATCATCCGCGACGGCAAGACGATCGAGACGCTCGACATGCACGCCGACGACGTCTCCGAGGACCGGATCATCCGCGGGATGGTCGGCCGTGACCTGTCGAGCCGCTACCCCGAGCGCGAGAACCCCGTCATCGGCGAGGAGCTCCTGCGCATCGAGGACTGGACCGTCCACCACCCGCTCGACGGCTCGCGCGAGATCATCCACCAGGCGAACCTCAACGTCCGGGCCGGCGAGGTCGTCGGCATCGCGGGCCTGATGGGCGCCGGGCGCACCGAGCTCGCGATGAGCGTGTTCGGGCACTCGTACGGCACCGGCATCAGCGGCACGGTCTACAAGCGCGGCGTCCCGATCAAGACGAACACGGTCACGCGCGCGATCGACAACGGCATCGCGTACGCGACCGAGGACCGGAAGCGCTACGGCCTGAACCTGATCGACGACATCAAGCGGAACATCTCCGGCTCGGCGCTCGGGAAGCTCGCCAACTGGGGCTTCGTGAACGGCTCGCAGGAGACCACCGTCGCGGGCTCGTTCCTGAAGAGCATGAACATCAAGGCCCCGTCGGTGAACGCCGTCACGGGCAAGCTCTCCGGCGGCAACCAGCAGAAGGTCGTCCTGTCGAAGTGGATGTACGCCGACCCCGACGTGCTCATCCTCGACGAGCCGACCCGAGGCATCGACGTCGGCGCCAAGTACGAGATCTACACGCTCATCAACAGCCTGGCGGACCAGGGCAAGGGGGTCATCGTGATCTCCTCGGAGCTCCCGGAGCTCCTCGGCATCTGCCACCGCATCTACACGCTCTCCGAGGGCACGATCACCGCGGACGTGCCCCGCTCCGAGGCCACACCCGAGGTCCTCATGCAGTACATGACCCAGGAACGGGAGACCCCTGTCAATGAACGCGCTTAAGTCCGCCGCCGGCTACCTCACCGGGCAGCTCCGACAGATCGGCCTGTTCATCGCGCTGATCGTCATCGTCATCTTCTTCCAGGTGACGACGAGCGGCATCACGCTGGCCCCGATCAACGTCTCGAACCTGATCGTCCAGAACAGCTACATCCTCATCCTCGCCATCGGCATGGTGATGGTCATCATCGCCGGCCACATCGACCTGTCGGTCGGGTCGGTGGTCGCCTTCACGGGCGCCATGGCCGGTGTGATGATCACGCAGTGGGGCATCCCGTGGCCGATCGCGGTCGTCCTCTGCCTGGTGCTCGGCGGCCTGGTCGGCGCCTGGCAGGGCTTCTGGATCGCCTACTTCGGGATCCCGGCGTTCATCGTGACCCTGGCGGGCATGCTCGCCTTCCGCGGTGCCGCGCAGATCGTCCTGCAGAACCAGCAGATCTCGCCCTTCCCGGACGGCTTCCGCTCGCTCGGCTCGGGCTTCCTGCCCTCGTTCGGCACCTCGGGCTACGAGCCGCTGACGATGGTGCTCGGCTTCGCCGCCGCGGCGATCATGATCGTCGTCTCGCTCCGTGGCCGTGCCACCCGGCGCAAGTACCAGCTCGAGAGCGAGCCGCTCGTCTGGTTCCTCGTCAAGCTCGCCTTCGGCGTCGCGCTCGTCATCTACGTCGCGCTGCTGCTCGCCAGCTACAACGGCACGCCGATCGTCCTCGTCGTCCTCGGGCTGCTCGTGGTCGTCTACTCGGTGGTCATGCGGAGCGCGGTGTTCGGCCGCCACGTCTACGCGATCGGCGGCAACGCCCTCGCCGCGCAGCTGTCCGGTGTGAAGACGAAGCGTGTCACGTTCCTGCTGTTCGTGAACATGGGCGTCATCGCGGCGCTGGCGGGCGTGGTCTTCACCGGCCAGCTCAACCTGGCCGCCCCGGGTGCCGGCAACGGCTTCGAGCTCGACGCCATCGCGGCCGTGTTCATCGGTGGCGCAGCGGTCACCGGCGGCATCGGCACCGTCCCGGGCGCGATCATCGGTGGTCTCATCATCGGCATCCTGAACAACGGCATGTCGATCCTCGGCGTCGGCACCGAGTACCAGTCGCTCATCAAGGGCCTGGTGCTGCTCGCGGCCGTCGCGTTCGACGTGTTCAACAAGCGTCGGGCTGCGTCCGCGCGCAAGTAGGGCGGGTCCCACCCCGTTCCCCTTCCCCTGGTGGAGGGCCCCTCCCTGGTGGAGCAGAAGACGTCGGGTCGCCGTGTGGCGCCCGACGTCTTCTGCTCCACCGCTTCGTTCTGCGGACCGGGTCAGGCGGTCAGGACGGCCCACCCACCGGCCAGGAGGCGCAGGGCCCCGTCACGCAGGTCGCCACCGCCCGCCTCGACCCGCGTCGCGTCGGCTGCGGGCACCTCGGCTGGGTCGTCGGCAAGGTTCAGGGCGGTCACCACGGCCGCGTCCGCGGTCGCCGTCCGCAGCACCAGTGCCGTGTTCGTCAGGTGCACGACGTCGGTGTGGGCGCGGTGCAGCCACGGCATCCGCCGGCGGAGGGCGACGAGGGCCTGGTAGGTGCGGGTCAGGTCGGTCGGGCTCGGCGGCGTCGCGGGCAGCTCCGGACGCACGGCGTCGTCCCCGCCCAGGCGCTCCTCCTTGACGGCCGTCCAGCCGTACTCGTCGCCGGCGTAGACCACGGGGGTCCCGGCGACCGTGAACAGGACGGCGGCCGCGTGCCCGGCGAAGCGCTCTCCCACCGCGCTGGCGATGCGGGTGACGTCGTGGTTGCCGACGAACGTCGTGGGGACGAACGTGCCGAGCAGGGCGTCGTGGCGCTCGACCGCGTGCGCCAGCTCGAAGCAGTTCCGGTCGGCGATCCCGTGCCACGTGCCCTGCCAGAGCTCGTACTGCGTGGTCGAGTCCATCGTCGACGCCGTCACGATCGCGGTCGCGTCGCCGTGGATCACCTCGCCGCTGCACCATGCGTCCGGGAACCGCTCCCGCACGCGGGGCAGCACCGCCGCCCAGAACGCCGGCGGCACCGCGTACGCCGCGTCGAGCCGCCAGCCGTCGATCCCCCGTGCGAGCCAGTGCGTCATCACCTCGACCACCAGGTCCTGCACCGCCGGGGAGTCGTGGTCGAGCGCCACGAGGATGTCGTGCCCCTCGAAGTCCCCCACCGGCACCGGGTCGCCCGGCTGCCAGCCCGTCCAGTCCACCGCGAACAGGTCGGCGGTCGGGGCGTCGGGTCCGTGCTCTTCGAGCGCGCGGAACGCGGGGTGGTCCCGTCCGACGTGGTTGAAGACCCCGTCGAACAGCACCCGCACGCCGCGGTCGTGCGCCGCCGCGAGCAGGGCGTCGAGGTCGGCGTCGTCGCCGAGGCGCGGGTCGACGCGGAAGTGGTCGACGACGTCGTAGCCGTGGGTGCTGCTCGCGGACACCGGACCGAGGAGCAGCCCGTTCAGCCCGAGGTCGACCACGTGGTCGAGCCACGGCACGAGCCGGGACAACCGGTGCTCGACCGGCCGCTCGTCGACCGGCGTCGTCGGACGGATCTCGGCCCCGACGGCTCCGAGCGGGTAGACGTGCCACCACATCGCGTGCTCGACCCACGCGGGATCCTCCGGGCGGGCGGGGGCTGCTTCGTCGGCGGCGTTCACCGACCCGATGCTGCCAGCCCGAGCCTGGGCTGTGTGCGGGACCGGACAGCGGGACCAGGATGGTCGGCATGGGACGAGCGATCAGGACCGCTGCGGACGCGTCGGCGTCGGCCGAGGTGCAGGCCGAGCGGACGTGCGCCTCGTGCGGCCGCCGGATGCCGTCGTCCGCCGCCCCGGACGCGAAGTGGTGCTCCGCCGCGTGCCGGAAGCACGGTGTCGACGCCACCGACCGGGCGCTCGAGCAGCGGATCGACGAGCTGCTCGCCGCCCGCCCCCGCACGGCGAGCATCTGCCCGTCCGAGGCCGCCCGCTCGCTCGAGCCGGACGACTGGCGCCCGCTCATGGAGCCGGCGCGCCGGGCTGCCCGCCGGATGGTGGCGCGGGGCGAGGTCGAGATCACCCAGCACGGCACCGTCGTCGACCCGTCCACCGCCAAGGGACCGATCCGGATCCGACGTCCCCGGTAGGGAACACCTGACGCCCGACCGCGTTGCACCCGGGGATGACGACCTCCACCGAAGCGACCCCCGTCCGTCCCGAAGCCCTCGTCGTGGGCGCCAGCGGCATCACCGGCTCCGCCCTCGTCGACCACCTCCTCTCCCTGGGCTGGCGCGTCACCGCGCTGTCCCGCCGACCGCTCGCCCGCGACGGCGTCCGGACCGTCGCCGCCGACCTCCGCGACCCGGCGTCCCTCGACGCGGCACTCGCCGGCGAACGCCCGACCCACGTGTTCTTCACCGCGTGGCAGCGCCAGGAGACCGAGGCGGAGAACATCCGCGTGAACGGCGGCATGGTCCGCGACCTGCTCGCCGCCCTGTCGAACGCGCCGCTCGAGCACGTCGCGCTCGTCACCGGCCTGAAGCACTACCTCGGACCGTTCGAGGCGTACGCCGCCGGGGTCGTGCCGGACACGCCCTTCCACGAGGAGGAGCCGCGGCTGGACGTCCCGAACTTCTACTACGCGCAGGAGGACGAGCTCTTCGCCGCCGCCGAGCGCCAGGGATTCACGTGGTCGGTGCACCGCTCGCACACCGTGATCGGCCACGCCGTCGGCAACGCGATGAACATGGGCCTGACGCTCGCCGTGCAGGCCACGCTCGCGAAGGAGCTCGACCTGGACTTCGTGTTCCCGGGGAGCGCCGCGCAGTGGGACGGGCTCACGGACATGACCGACGCCGGGCTCCTCGCCGAGCACATGGTGTGGGCGGCGACGAGCCCCGAGGGTGCCGACGAGGCGTTCAACGTCGTGGACGGCGACGTCTTCCGCTGGCGGTGGATGTGGCCGCGACTCGCCGCGCACCTGGGCGTCGACCCGGCGCGCGTCGTCGGGTACGCCGACGGTCCGCGCCCGCTCGAGGAGCAGATGGCGCCGCACGAGCACGCCTGGGCCGGCATCGCCGAACGGCACGGCCTGGTCGAACCCGACGTCACGCGGCTCGCCTCGTGGTGGCACACCGACGCCGACCTCGGCCGCGAGATGGAGGTCGTCACCGACATGGGGAAGAGCCGCGAGGCCGGGTTCACCGGGTACCGGCGCACCGACCGCGCGTTCGCCGATCTGTTCGACCGCTACCGGGCGGACCGCCTGGTCCCGTAGTCGTACCCCGTCGGCGAGATCGGGGTACGTGAACCTCCGGCTGCGCCGCGAAGGGACGGGAGGCTCGTGGTTCAGTCGGGTGCACAGGCGCCGGGGACCCTCGGCGGGATCCCCGGAGGAAGGACGACACCATGTCGCTCGGAGACAAGGCGAAGGACGCCACCCAGAAGATCGTCGGCAAGGTCGAGGAGGCCGTCGGCAAGCACACGGACGACGCCGAACTGACGCACCAGGGCCAGAAGGACCAGGTCATGGGCGAGGCGCGCCTCGACAAGGAGAAGGCGAAGGACCACCTCGAGGGCAAGTGAGCCTCGAGCACCGCTGACGCCCGTACCGCCACCAGGCGGTGCGGGCGTCCGCCGTTCCGGGGCCCTGCCGCTCTGCCGCTCAGCCGCTCAGCCGCTCAGCCGCTCAGCCGCTCAGCCGCTAGAACGCGTAGCGGATGCGGCAGCTCGGCACGTGCTCCGCCACGAGCTCCCGGAAGCGCTCGACGAGCTGCCCCTTCGTCGCCGCCCGGTAGCGGACGTTGACGGCGCCGTTCTGCGACACCTTCTGCTCCTGCAGGTCCGGGCGCCAGAGCAGGTCCTCGGCCTTCGGGTGCCAGCCGAGGTTGACCTCGTGCAGGCCCTGGTTGTGGGTGAGGAAGATGACCTCGGCCGCGAGCTGTGCCTTGGCCGCCGGGGAGAGGACGTCGTCCACCTGTCGCAGGAGGTCGGCCCAGTCGGACTCCCACGTCGGCGTCAGGATCACCGGCGAGAAGTTCAGGTGGACCTCGTAGCCGGCGTCGACGAAGTCGTTCACCGCGGCGATCCGCTCGGCCACGGGCGAGGTCCGGATGTCCGTGACCTTCGCGGTCTCGTGCGGCATGAGCGAGAACCGGATGCGCGTGCGGCCCATCGGGTCCCAGTCGAGCAGGTCCCGGTTGACGTACTTCGTCGCGAAGGACGCCTTGGCGGTGGGGCTCATCCGGAACAGATCGCAGAGGTCGCGGACGTTCTCGCTGAGCTGCGCGTCGACCGAGCAGTCGCTGTTCTCGCCGATGTCGTAGACCCACGCGTCGGGGTCGCACTGGTTCGGTTCGGTCTTCGGCCCCTGCTTCGCGATGTTCCGCGCGACGTGCTTCGTGATCTGGTCGATGTTCGCGAAGACGGTCACGGGGTTCGAGTAGCCCTTGCGTCGCGGCACGTAGCAGTACGCGCACGCCATCGCGCAGCCGTTCGCGGTCGAGGGGGCGATGAAGTCGGCGGAGCGGCCGTTCGGACGGGTGACGAGCGACTTCTTCACGCCGAGGACGAGCGCCTCGGTCTTGATCCGCACCCAGCGGCGGACGTTGCGTTCGTCGCCGTGGACCTCGGGGATGTTCCAGTGCGAGGCCACGGGGACGATCTCGGCGTCCGGCCACCGCGCCACCACGTCCTGTCCGCGCGGCAGGTCGAGCGCGGCGGCTTCGGCGTAGATGCGCCGGACGTCGAGGAGCGGTCGTTCGGGACGAGTGTTCACCGGCACGTTCCTACCAGCACCCACCGACGTGTCCGTGGCCAGAGCAGCGCAGGAGCAATACATCGCATTCTCTATTCCTCCAGTCGGATCGGCTTGCATGGACCGTCCGCATCCCACACCCAGCAGAGGACTCCCGTGCAGAACCCATCCCCCACACGACCGCCCCGGTCCCACCGCAGGAACCGACTCGGCGCCCTCGTCGGCCTCGGCTGCCTCGGCCTCGCATCCGTCGTGGTCGCCGGCGTCCCTGCGTCGGCGTGGCCGTCCGCCGCCGCTGCATCGGCCGAGATCCGCGACGTCGTCGTGACGAACACGAGCTTCGCCCCCGGCGTGCAGAACCGGTTCAGCGGGACCGCGACCCCGGGCGCCACCCTGCGGGTCGGGTTCCTGACCGGGTGGCAGCAGTCCCCGGAGGACATCACCGTGCGTGCTGACGGCACGTGGTCCTTCGACCACACCCCACCCGCAGGCCTCAGCAGCCTGCTGATGCGCTTCACGCAGCAGGTCGGCGGCACCGAGCGGGTCTCGCAGATCTTCACCCTGGCGCCGGGTGCGGGGACGCCCACCCCCGAGGACCCGACCGCCCCGCGCGACGTCACGCTGCAGAACACGACGTTCATCCCCGGCATGGCGAACCGGTTCAGCGGGACGGCCACCCCCGGCGCGACGTTGCGCGTCGGGTTCCTGACCGGATGGCAGTCCCACCCCCACGACATCCCCGTCGGCGCGGACGGCACCTGGTCATTCGACCACACGCCCCCGGCCGGCTCGGAAAGCCTGCTCATGCGCTTCTCGCAGCGGGTCGACGGCGTCGAACGGGTCTCGCCGGTCTTCACCTTGACCGCCGGCGCCGGGACGCCCGCGCCCGAGGTCCCCGCCGAACTGGCCGATCCCGCCGTCGTGACCGAGCGCGTCCAGGCCGGCGGGAAGCGCCGCATCGACGGGACCGCGACGCCCGGGGCGTACCTCACGGTCCTCGACCCCGACGGACGGACGATCGTCCCGGGTGAGACCCGAGTGGGCGATGACGGTTCCTGGTCTTTCGAGGTCGACGTCCCCAGCACCGACGACACGTTCGCGTTCCGGCTCGCGCAGGAGCTCGGCGACCGGCGCGCCGTGTCCGGGGTCCTCACCGTGCACGTGGACGGCGCCACCCCGCCTGTGGGGCGACCCGAGTTCGTCGCCCCCACGGTGGACAACACGAGCTTCGTCCCCGGTGTGGCCAACCGCTTCACCGGCACGGCCACGCCGGGCGCGACACTCCGGGTCGGCTTCACCACCGGCTGGCAGAGCCACCCGTTCGACATCCCGGTGGCGGCCGACGGCACCTGGTCCTTCGACCACACGCCACCGGCTGGTGAGACCACGCTGCAGTTCCGCTTCTCCCAGACGCTCGGCGACGAGACCGGCGTCTCGGAGCTCTTCACGCTCGCCGCAGGCCCTGGGACGCCCGCGCCGAACGACCCGCAGGAACTCACCGCCCCCACCGTCGTGTCCGGGCCGGTGCGCGCAGGCACGACGGCCCGCATCGCGGGGACGGCGACGCCGGGTGCCCACGTCCGCATCCTCGACGTCGACGGTCGCCAGGTCGTCCCGGGCGACCTGCGCGTCGGCGACGACGGTACCTGGAGCGCCGAGGTAGCCGTCCCGACGACCGCCAGCACGTTCGTGTTCCGCGTCGAGCAGTTCCTCGGCGCGCTGCACGGCGTCTCCGACCCGCTGACCGTCGACGTCGAGGGCGCGACCCCCGCTGACGGCGAGGCCGGCGTCGTCGCCCCGACACTGGAGAACTCGACGTTCCGTCCCGGCGTCGAGAACCACTTCGCCGGCACCGCGACCCCCGGGGCAACGTTGCACGTCGAGTTCCTCAACGGCTGGCAGAGCCACGACCAGGTCATCCCGGTCGCCGCGGACGGCACGTGGAGCTTCGACCACACGGTCCCCGCGGACCTGTACTCGTTGCACCTGCGGTTCGTGCAGACCGTCGACGGCGAGGACACGACCTCGAAGGTCTTCTCACTGACCCGCAGCTGACCCGGCGTCGCCGTCGGCTCGGACGGACGGGGACGCGTCAGCGCTCCCCGTCCGTCACGGGGGCAGACTCGCAGGATGAGCGAACCCGACGAGCACTTCTTCGTCGTCGACGGTCGACGGTGGCGCCGGACGGACCCGGCGATCCCCGAGGACGTCGCGGCCGCGCTCCGGTCGCACCTGGGTCGCGGGAGGAATGCCGTCCGCCGGGCGAGGCGCGACGGCGACGACGAGGCCCTGGCGGCGGCGCGGCGACGGAACGGCCTGGCCAAGCACGGGCTCGGCGAACGCGGACCCGAGTGGTGGACCCGTCCAGAGGCCGACCGGGTCGCGGACGCCGAGCGCGCGCTCGCCGTGCTCGACGGCGCGCAGTCCGACGAACCGCTACATTGAAATCTTGGACATCACTGCCAGGAGGACCACCATACCCACGACTCGCCCGCTCGCCGTCACCGCCGCCGTCGCGATCGCAACAGTCTCCTCGATCGGTCTGCACGGCTGCGCCGACACCGGATCACCGACCCAGCGACCGTCCTCCTCGTCGTCCCGCACTGCCAACGACCTCGGGGCGACGGACCTCGCCCGCCGTTTCGTCACGACCTTCAACGACGGTGATGCCGGGGCACTCGCCGACCTGTTCACCGACGACGCCGAGTTCGTCAACATCTACGGCATCCGGATGTCCGGTCGGACCGGCATCGAACGTGGTCACGAGGCGGCCTTCGCGAGCCGCCTGGACGGGGCGACCCTCAGCGCCCACGACGTCGAGCAGCACGCCGCGGCGGACGGTGTCGCGGTGGTGCAGGTCGGATGGCGCCTCGAACGAGCGGCAGACGCCGACCCCGCGCTCGCCGTCCCGGACAGCGCCGGAGTGCTCACGTTCACGGCGCTGCGCAGCGACGGCGCCTGGCTCTTCGTCGCCGGGGCGAACGTGGTGGCGTCGACTCCGCCGAGCTGATCCGGTCGCGCCGGACCGTCCGTGTGCGCAGGCCTCGACCGGCCGTGTCGGCCCGACCGTACAGCCGGAACTCGACCGGCCGCTCAGGCCTCGGTGTGGCCCAGGTCCGGCTCGGCGAGCAGGCACACCCGACGGGACGCGGCGGCGTGCACCTCGAACACGACGACCTCGTTCCGGCCGGCCCGGAGCACCGGACCCGGCACGGCCAGGGTCCGCTGCGGCCCCCGCGACCAGTAGCGCCCCAGGCAGAAGCCGTTCACCCAGGCGACGCCCTTCCGGAAGCCGTCGAGCGACAGGTACCGGTCCCCCGGCTCGGTCAGGTCGAACGACCCCGCGGCGAACACCGGGCCGGCGAGCACGTCGCCGTCGGTGGGCGCGGTCTCGGCGAGCTGCGCCAGCGCTGCGGGCGCGATCGGGTCGAGGGCGAGCGGCGAGGCGCTCCACCGCGCGACCGGGACCCCGTCCACGGCGACCCCGCCGAGCAGGCCCTTCGGCTCGCCGATCCGGGGGCCGTAGTCGACCCGGCCCTGGTCCTCGACGAGCAGCTCGAGCGTGCCGGTGACCGGCGGGAGCGCGATCGCACGGTCGTGGTGCTCGCGTTCGAGCACGCCGACGACGACACCGTCCACGGTGACGACGGCGCGGTCGCGGACCTCGTCACCGACGGTCAGGACACCGCCGGTCGGCAGGTCGACCTCGGTCCGGTAGAGCACGAAGCCGCTGGCCGCCCCGAGCGCGTCGAAGGTCGGCGGCTCGTCGTGGGTCGTCCACCCGGTCAGCGCGGGCAGCAGGGAGCGGAGCGACGCGACCCGGTCGAGCCGGACGGCGACGTCCGTGGCGGAGGCGGGGCGTGCCTCCAGGCCGGACCCGTCCTCGGAGAGGCGACCGGATCCACCGGGCTGCATCGAGGCAGGCAGCGACGGGACGGGCGCGTAGCGCTCGATCACCGCGCGGAAGGCGTGGAACTTGTCGGTCGGGCGACCGGCCTCGTCGAGCGGTGCGTCGTAGTCGTACGACGTCGCGATCGGCCGGTACACGCCCTTGTCGTTCGCGCCGTTCGTGAAGCCGAAGTTCGTACCGCCGTGGAACATGTAGACGTTGACCGAGCCGCCGGCGGCGAGCAGGACGTCCAGGTCCGCGGCCGAGTCGCCCGCCGGGGTGGTGTGGTGGTGCTCGCCCCAGCTGTCGAACCAGCCGTCCCAGAACTCCGAGCACATCAGCGGACCGGTGGGCTGCGCCTGGCGGAGTCGCTCGAGCCGCGCGGCCGAGCGGGACCCGAACGAGCCGGTCTTGTGCAGCGACGGCAGTGAGCCGTCCTCGAGCATGGTGCCCATCGGTTGGTCGACGCTCGTGAACGGCACCGTCAGCCCGATGTCCCGGTGCATCTGCTCGAGCTTCGTCAGGTAGACGGGGTCGGAGCCGTACGCGCCGTACTCGTTCTCGACCTGCACGAGCACGATCGGCCCGCCGTGGTCGATCTGCCGCGGGACGAGCACGGGCGCGAGCTGCTCGAGGTAGTCCTGCACGGCGGCGAGGAACCCCGGCTCGTCGCGGCGGACGCCGACGGTGCCGTCGGTGAACAGCCAGTACGGCAGGCCGCCGTTCGTCCACTCGGCGCAGATGTACGGCCCGGGGCGGACGATGGCGTGCATGCCCTCGGCGGCGACCAGGTCGAGGAAGCGGCCGAGGTCGAGCCCGCCGGTCAGGTCGAACTCGCCCGGACGGGGTGCGTGCGCGTTCCAGGCGACGTAGGTCTCGACGGTGTTGAGGCCCATGAGCTTGGCCTTGCGGATCCGGTCCTGCCACAGGTCCGGGTGGACGCGGAAGTAGTGGATCGCGCCGGACAGGACCCGGTGCGGCTCGCCGTCGAGCAGGAAGTCGGTGTCGCCGATGGCGAAGCGCATGGTGTGACCCTCTCAGGGAACGGGGCCGTGCGGAAGGATCCGCACGGCCCCGAGGTGGTGGTGGAACGGTGTTACTTCGAGGTGACCTTGAAGCCCTGCTCGTTGCCGTACTTCACGATCGCCTTCTGCCAGGCCTCGAGCCCGGCGTTCAGGTCGGACTTGTCCTGGTACGCCTGGCCGACGGTGTCCGCGTAGACGCTGTTCGCGTAGACCTGGAAGGGCAGGTACTGCCAGCCCTCGGCGACGCTGGAGGACGCCTTCGACAGGGTCTCGTTGATCGCCTCGCCACCGAAGTACTCCGGCTTCTCGGCGGTGAAGGTCGACGAGGTGAGCTGCGCCTTGGTCGACGGGAAGCCGCCCGACTTCAGGAACACGTCGATCGAGTCCTGCGAGGAGTTCAGCCACTTCAGGAAGCCGGCTGCGAGCGCCGGGTTCTTCGACTGCTTCATGACGACCTCGGCGGAGCCACCGTTGTTCGCGGTGACGTCGGAGGAGCCGTCGTAGGTCGGGATCGGGGCGACGCGCCAGTTGCCGCTGCCGTCCTTCACGCTCGATTCGAGCACGCCGGGCATCCAGGCGCCGGTGACCATCGTGGCGATCTCACCGTTGCCGAGCTGCTTGTACCAGTCGTCGGTCCAGCCGGGCGTCTGCGAGAGCAGGCCCTTCTCGACGAGCTGGTTCCAGGTCGAGGTCCACTTCTTGGTGCCCGCGTCCTGCAGGTTCACCGTGACGTCGGTGCCCTTGACCTCGAACGGACGGCCGCCGGCCTGCCAGATCATCGAGGTCGTGAAGCCCGCGTCACCGCTGTCCGCGGCGATGTAGGCGTTCGGGTTGGACGCGTGGATCTTCTCGGCGTCCGCGACGTACTCGTCCCACGTCTTCGGCGGCGTGGTGATCCCGGCGTCGTCGAACGTCTTCTTGTTGTAGAACATCGCCATGGGGCCGGAGTCCTGCGGCAGGCCGTAGACCTTGCCGTCGAGGTCGACCGACTGCCAGGTGCCCGCACCGTACTTGTCCGCCAGCTTGTCGAAGCCGTACGACTTCAGGTCGACGAGCGAGTCGCTCAGGGCGAACTGCGGCAGCGCGAAGTACTCGATCTGCGCGACGTCGGGGGCGCCGGAGCCGGCCTTGATCGTGTTCTGCAGCTTGGTGTACTGGTCGTTGCCGGTGCCGGCGTTGACGAGCTTGACCTTGACCTTCGGGTACGCCTTCTCGAAGGCGGCGACCTGGGCCTGGGCGGAGGGGGTCCACGACCAGTAGGTCAGCGACCCACCCTTCTCGAGGGCCTTCGTGATGTCGTCGGCCGATCCACCGGAGGAGGACGAGCCGCCGGCGGCGCAGGCCGTCATGGCGACGGCCGCGGTGACGCCGATCGCGAGGGCGCTGAGCCCGCGACGGAGACGCTTGTGCATGAGGGTGCCTTTCACTTCATCGTGAAGCAGGTGCTTCGGGTGGTGCGGGAGGTCACGCCTTGACGGAGCCGGCCGCGAGGCCGGACTGCCAGGAGCGCTGGAGGAAGAGGAACGCGACGACGATCGGGATGATCGTGAGGAGCGATCCGGTGACGACGAGGTTGTAGATCGGGTGCGCGGAGACGCCCTGCGCCTGCGCGCTCCACTGGTTGAGGCCGACCGTGAGCGGGTAGAGGTTCGGGTCGCTCAGCATGATCAGGGGCAGGAAGTAGTTGTTCCAGGTCGCGACGACGGCGAACAGCAGGACCGTCACGACGCCGGGGGCGAGCAGGCGGAGGGCGATCGTGAAGAAGATCCGGAACTCGCCCGCGCCGTCCATCCGCGCCGCCTCGATGACCTCGGTCGGGACCGCGTCGATCGCGTAGGTCCAGATGAGGTACATGCCGAACGGGCTGATGAGCGACGGCAGGATGATCGCCCACGGGGTGTTCGTCAGGCCGACCGACGAGAACAGCAGGAACGTCGGGACGGCGAGCGCGGTGCCGGGGATCGCGATCGCGCCGAGCACGACGGCGAACACCGCACGGCGGCCCGGGAACCGGAACTTCGCCATGCCGTAGCCGGCGATCGTCGCGAGGAGCGTCGCCCCGCCGGCGCCGACCACCACGTAGAGCACGGTGTTCGCGAGCCAGCGCAGGTAGATGCCGCCGTTGTAGGTCAGCGTCTCGCCGATGTTCTGGAACAGCGAGAAGCCGTTGCCGAACCAGAGCCCGAAGGTGCTGAGCAGGTCGTCCTGCGACTTCGTCGCGTTGACGACGAGGTAGAAGAGCGGCAGCAGCGAGTAGACGGTGATGACGATCATCACCACGAGCAGGAGCGTCGACTTGCGGGCGCGGGGGCCACGGCCCTTCGGGCCGCTCGGACGGGAGGCACGGGTGCGGCCCGCCCCGCTGCGTCCGCGGGTGGTCACCGCCTCGGTCACGGTGGGCGGCGTCGTGCGGGTGTCCAGGGTGCTCATCGGTTCTCCGCTCGGGTCCCGCGCACCTGCACGACGTAGGCGATCACGGCGGTGATGACGCCCATGACGATCGCGACGGTGGCGGAGTAGTTGAACTGCTGGCCGCTGAAGGACAGCGAGTAGGCGTACATGTTCGGCGTGTACGAGGTGCCGATGACGTTCGGGGCGAGCGTCTTGAGCAGGTTCGGCTCGTTGAAGAGCTGGAAGCTGCCGATGATCGAGAAGATCGTGGCGATGACGATCGAGCCGCGGAGCGCCGGGATCTTGATCGACCAGATCGTGCGGATCGGGCCGGCACCGTCGATCTCGGCGGCCTCGTAGAGCTCACCGGGCACGACGCGCAGGGCCGCGTAGAAGATCAGCATGTTGTAGCCGACGAACTCCCACGTGACGATGTTGCCGATCGACGCGAGCATCCAGTCCGGGCTGAACGGCTGCAGCAGGTCGATGCCGAGCGCCGAGTTGATCGTGCCGGTGAGACCGAACTGGTTGCCGTAGATGAAGCCCCAGATGAGCGCCGCGACCACGCCGGGCACCGCGTAGGGCAGGAAGATCGCGATCCGGAAGAAGGACGCCGCCCACAGGCGGGCGCTGTCGAGCGCGAGCGCCGCGATCAGCGCGACGACGAGCATGATCGGCACCTGGACGACGAGGAACAGCACGACGCGGCCGAACCCGGTCCAGAACTTGGCGTCCTGGAACAGCTGCACGTAGTTGGCGAACCAGACGAACTGGTTGCCGCCGATCAGCTGATCGCGGAACAGGCTGAGCCAGAGCGCGTAGCCGATCGGGACGACGAGCATGGCCACGAGGACCACGACGAACGGACCGACGAACATCCAGCCGGTCCAGCGGCCGCGCTGCCGGTTCCGGCGCCGCGGCGGCGTCGCCGGAGCTGCGGCTCCTGGCGCACGCGCTTCGAGCGTGGTCATGTGACTCCCTTGTCGTGCTGCGTTCGGGTGCGTCGATGTTGACGTCAACATCGAACTCGGGAACCGTAGCATGGCAACGTCAACATGCGCTACCGTTCGGGGACGGCTTCGCTGCGGGAGCCGCCCGAGGGGGAAGGAGCGCTCGTGTCGACCGAGATCGCCGCCGCGCGCCGCGCGCCCTCGCTGGCCGCCGTGGCCGAGGCCGCCGGGGTCTCGATGCAGACCGTCTCCCGCGTGTCCCGCGGGTTCGACAACGTCAGCCCCGACACCCGCGAACGCGTCCAGCGCGCGATGGACACCCTCGGCTACCGCCCCAACCGCGCCGCCCGGGCACTGCGCTCCGGCCGGTTCCGCACGATCGGCGTGATCATGTTCACGCTCGCGTCCTTCGGCAACATGCGCACGCTCGAGGCGATCGCCGACGCCGCCGGCGCCGCGGACTTCACGATCACGCTGCTGCCGATGGCTTCCCGGACCGAAGAGGGCGTGCGTTCGGCGTTCTCCCGACTGCACGAGCAGGCCGTCGACGGGGTCGTCATCATCATCGAGTCGCACATCATCGACACGGCCGAGGTCGCCCTGCCGGACGGTGTGCCGATGGTCGTCGTCGACTCGACCGGCACCACCGAGCACCCTGCGATCGACACCGACCAGGCCGACGGTGCCCGCCAGGCGACGCAGCACCTGCTCGACCTCGGGCACGAGACCGTCTGGCACGTCGCCGGCCCGGAGTCGTAGTACTCCGCCGCACGCCGGCTGGCCGCGTGGCAGGACACCCTCGAGCGCGCCGGACGGACCGTCCCGCCGGTGTTCCACGGCGGGTGGACGACCGAGCACGGATACTCCGCCGGGCTCGAGATCGCCGGGCGACCGGAGATCACGGCCGTGTTCGCCGCGAACGACCAGACCGCGCTCGGGGTCCTGCGCGCGGCGCACGAGTCCGGCCGGAGCGTCCCGGACTCGCTCAGCGTCGTGGGCTTCGACGACTCCCCCGAGTCCGACTCCTTCTGGCCGCCGTTGACCACCGTGCACCAGTCCTTCGACGAGGTCGGCCGCCGTGCGGTCGCGAACCTGCTCGCGCAGATCGAGGGCGACCCGGTCCACACCGCGACGGACCTGGTCCCCGTGCGGCTCGTGGAGCGGGCGAGCACGGCGGCACCACCGGCCTGACCACGCCGGACAGCGCTGCGCGCGCGCCCGGCCGCCCGGCCAGCCCCTAGGCTCGGCGTGATGGAACTCGTCCCGCCGTCCCACGCCTTCTTCCCCTCGTTCGTCCGCGCCCTCGACGAGTGGGGCGACGCCCACCAGGACGGCGCCGGTGTCCGGGACGCCGCGGCACTGCGCGACCCGGAGGGCTTCGGCCGCTGGGTCGACCAGCTGCTCGCCGAGGAGACCACGGCCGCGGTCGAGCTCGGCCACGTGACCTGCACCTACCGGTGGATCGTCGAGGGCGACGAGTACCTCGGCAGCATCGCCCTGCGGCACGAGCTGAACGACTGGCTCCGCGAGTACGGCGGCCACGTCGGGTACGGCATCCGCCCGTCCGCGCGCGGGCGCGGCCTGGCGTCGGCGGCCCTCGCGGCCACGCTCGACACGGCCGCCGAGCGCGGGATGCCCGAGGTGCTCCTGACGTGCGACGCCACGAACCCCGCGTCCCGTCGGGTCATCGAACGGAACGGCGGCCGGTACGAGCGGAGCGTCGTCACCCCGGACGGCCAGACCCTGCTGCGCTTCTGGATCCGCACCGGCGCCCACCGCGCGCCGGATGTCGACACGACCGAGATCGTCGGCGGTCCCGAAGCACTGACCGTCGGGCTGCACGAGCACGACCCGGCCTGGGCGGAGCGTTTCGCGACGCACCGGGACCGCATCACGACCGCGCTCGCCGGGCAGCACGTCGCGGTCGAGCACATCGGGTCGACGGCGGTGCCCGGGCTCGCCGCCAAGCCGATCGTCGACGTCGCGGTCGCCGTGCCGGACGTCACCGACGAGGCCGCGTACCTGGAGCCGCTCCTGGCCGCCGGCTACGAGCTGCGCGTCCGCGAGCCCGGGCACCGGCTCGTCCGGACCCCGGAGCGCGACGTGCACGTCCACGTGTACGAGCACGGCGCGCCCGCGCTCGACGC
This sequence comes from Curtobacterium sp. AG1037, assembly GCF_003349855.1. NCBI lineage: Bacteria > Bacillati > Actinomycetota > Actinomycetes > Micrococcales > Microbacteriaceae > Curtobacterium > Curtobacterium sp. AG1037. Next base: position 438,822 of record NZ_QQAO01000003.1, read on the forward strand.
GTACCTGCTGCTCCGGGACCACCTCCGCCGGGACGCCGCGGACCGGCAGCGCTACGAGGACGTCAAGCGGGCGCTGATGACCCGCAGCTGGGACGACATGAACGCGTACGCCGACGCCAAGACCGAGGTCATCGAGGCGATCAAGGACCGGGCGGCACGGACCCGGTGATCGTCAGCGGCGGGTGTCGGCCGACACCTCGGCCGGTTCGCGGGCGAGTACCTCCGCGCCGTCCGCGAGTACCCGCGACAGACGCTGCGGCGGTGACGGCGGTGACGGCGGTGACGGCGGTGACGGCGGTGACGGCGGTGACGGCGGTGACGGCGGTGACGGCGGTGACCGCGACCCGGTCGGTCGCGGTCACCGGGGCGACCTGACCCGAACAGGCACCGACCCCGCGTCACGGGGACCTGATCCACCACCGCAACGCTGCCGTGCTCCGAGGATGACCGGACCGACGGCAGACGTCAACCGCCGGTCACCGGATCTTTCGTCCTGCGGACGAACCGGGCTCGGGTCCGGCGTCCCCCGACGGTGTCCAGGCTGCCATCGACGCGACGAAGTCGTCCTGGAACGGCCCGAGCTGTCCCGCTCCGTCCGGCTCCTCCGTCCCCGTCATGCCCCGCACTGCAGGCACGTCCGCCGCGTGCGCGGGGCCCGGTGCGGGGACCGGGCCCCGCCACGGGAGGATCGTGGCGGCCCCGCCACGATCCTCCCGTCCGTCCTGTGCCGGGTCGCGAGCGGTCCGACGGACAGCGGGAGGGCGCCGACCCGCTCACGCGGACCGACGCCCTCCCGTGCTCACTCGACGCTCACCGTGGCGCTCGCCGAGGCGCTCGACCGCCGGCCGGAGCCGGCGGAGCTCAGCCGATCGACACCGCGGTCCAGGAGACCGGCGGCAGCTCGATGGTGATCGTGTCGCCGTCGCGACGGACCGTGTCGTTCGTCCGCAGCCCGACGCGCTCGCGGTTCCCGAGGTCGTTGACGGCGTGCACGTCGTCGTCCCAGACGCCCTCGGCACGGACGTCACCGTCGACCTGCAGGCCGGCCAGGTCGATCGTGACCGTGGTGGTCTCGGTCTGGTGGCGGTTCACGAGGAACACCGCCGCCTTGCCGTCCTCGACCGTGGCGGCCGAGTCGACGACCGGGACCTCGCCGTGCTTGCCGCCGTCGACGGTGTCACCGGAGGCCTTCACCTGCAGCGACGTGCCGTTCGCCAGGCGCGACGTGAGCGAGAACGGGAAGAACGTGGTCTGGCGCCAGGCCGGCCCGCCGGGCTCGGTCATGATCGGGCCGATCACGTTGACGAGCTGCGCGAGGCTCGCCGACGCGACGCGGTCGGCGTGGCGGAGCAGCGTGATGAGGAGGCCGCCGACGACGACCGCGTCCGCGACGGTGTAGACGTCCTCGAGGAGGCGCGGCGCGACCGGCCAGTCCTGCAGCTCGAACGTCTTCTGCTGCTCGTTCCACTTGCTGAGCGACCAGACGTTCCATTCGTCGAACGAGATGTCGATCCGCTTGTCGGACTTCTTGTGCGCCTTGACGTGGTCGGCCGCGGTCGTCACGGTGTCGATGAAGTGGTCCATGTTCACGCCGGAGGCCAGGAACGAGGACAGGTCGCCCTCTTCCTCGTAGTAGGCGTGGGCGGAGATGTAGTCGACATCGTCGTAGGCGTGTTCGAGGACCGTGCGCTCCCACTCGCCGAAGGTGGGCATCGAGGCACCGGACGATCCGCAGGCCACGAGCTCGAGGTCGGGCTGGATCTGGCGCATCGCCTTGGCGGTCATCGCGGCGAGCTTGCCGTAGTCCTCGGCGTTCTTGTGACCGAGCTGCCACGGGCCGTCCATCTCGTTGCCGAGGCACCACATCTTGATGGCGAAGGGCTCCTGGCGGCCGTTCGAGCGGCGGTACTCGCTGAGGGCGGTACCGGCGTCGATGTTCGCGTACTCGAGGAGCTCGATGGCCTCCTGCGTGCCGCGGGTGCCGAGGTTCACGGCGAGCATGAGCTCGGAGCCGACGGCGTCGAGCCAGTGCTGGAACTCGTGCAGGCCGACCTCGTTCGTCTCGGTCGAGTGCCACGCCAGGTCGAGGCGGCGGGGGCGCTGCTCGACCGGGCCGACACCGTCCTCCCACTTGTAGCCCGAGACGAAGTTGCCGCCCGGGTAGCGGATGGCGGAGACACCGAGCTCCTTGACGAGCTCGACGACGTCCTTCCGGAAGCCGTGCTCGTCGGCGGTCTCGTGCGCGGGCTCGTGGATGCCGTCGTAGACGTGGCGTCCGAGGTGCTCGACGAACCCGCCGAACAGGCGACGGCGCACCGGCCCCACGGTGAACGCGCTGTCGAGGACGAGGTGTGTGCGGGGCATGGATCTCCTTCGATCTGCTGGCGGCGGCGGTGCCGTGTGCGGTTCGTGCGTCGTGCTGCAGGTGGACGTGCGCAGCCCGACACGAAAGTGAGCGCTCACGTCCTTCGGCAACGCTAGCGGGTTCCGGCGCCGTGCGGAAGCGGGGAGGCGCCCTCGTCGTGACGTTCACGGAAGGGGTGGCGGGGCTCCCCGAGCACCACTAGTGTGAGCGCTCACGGAGCACCGACCCTGCTCCGACTCGGCCTGTCCCGATGGAGTGATGCCATGCCGATCCGATCCGTTGTCCCCACCCCGCAGTCCCGCGGCGGTGCCTTCACCCGGCGGAGCCTGCTCGCCGGAGCCGCCGCCGGAGCCGCGGTCCTGCCCCTCGCAGCGTGTTCCAGCCCGCTCGCCGCCGGTGTCGCCGGCGCTCCCCTCAACCCCGAGACGCTCGTCTTCTGGAACCTGTTCGGCGGCGGCGACGGCCTCCGCATGCAGGCGATGGAGGCGGGCTACGCCAAGCAGCACGGCGGCTCGTCGTCCCTGCAGGCGACCACGTTCGCCTGGGGCAACCCGTACTACTCGAAGGTCACACTGGCGACCGTCGGGAACAAGCCACCGGACGTCGCCATCGCGCACCTGACCCGGGCGAAGCCGCTCTGGGACGGGGACCTGCTCGACCCGATCTCCGCGGACGACCTGGCCAGCGTCGGCCTGAGCGCGAGCGACTTCAACCAGAAGGCGTGGACGGCGCAGAAGACCGACGGCAAGAACATCTGCATCCCGCTCGACACGCACCCCTTCGTCCTTTTCTACAACGTTGACGTGTGCCAGAAGGCGGGCCTGATCGACTCGGACGGCAAGCTCAAGGACCTGAACGGGCTCGAGAACTTCGAGGCCGCGCTCGCCGCGGTCGCGAAGGTCACCGGCGGCACCGCGCTGAACGTCGCGAACGTCAGCGAGGTCGCGACCCCGTGGCGCTTCTTCTGGACGATGTACAACCAGATCAACGGGGCGACGCCGTTCATCAGCGACGGCGGCGCGAAGCTCACCGTCAACGAGGACGCCTACATGAAGGTCACCGACATGACCCAGAAGTGGGTGAAGAACGGCTGGCTGAACAAGGGCCTCGACTACGCCACCGCCCAGACACTGATGTTCACGGGCAAGGCGGGCTTCTTCATGCAGGGCGAGTGGGAGATCAGCACCGCCCAGTCGATCAAGGGCCTGAAGTTCGGCATGGTGCCCGTACCGCAGCTGTACGACGAGCCGGCCACCCAGGCGGACTCGCACACGTTCATCCTGCCACGCAAGGACCGCACGCCCGAGCAGCGCAAGGCCCACATGCTGTTCATCAAGCAGATGCTCGAGCAGAGCCTGACGTGGGCGCAGGGCGGGCACGTGCCGGCCTACATGCCGACGTTCGACAGCACGGCGTTCAAGGAGCTCACACCGCAGTCGAACTACGCGTCGGCCGCCGAGACCGCCGTCTTCGACGACCCCGCCTGGTACGGCGGCTCCGGGTCCACCTTCGAGAACACCGTCGGGGCGCAGCTCGCCCTGGTGCAGCAGGGCAGCAGTTCACCGGCCCAGGCGCTCTCGGCGATCAAGGACCAGCTGTCCACGTACCTCAACACCCCGAGCCCGCTGTGATCCGGCGCGCGACCCCTTCGATCCACGTGGACCCCGCACGAGAGGCACGATGACGTGACCGCTGCACCAGTTCTCACCCGACCCACGGACGCCAGGGCCGTCACCGGCCGCTCGCGTCCCCGCGTCAACGCCATGAGCCGTGGTCAGGGACGCTCCGGCTGGCTCTTCCTCGCCCCCTTCGGCCTGTTCTACCTGGCCTTCCTGCTCGGCCCGACGGTGTGGATGCTCGTCACGAGCTTCTTCAACACCTCGACCGTCCGCACCGGACTCGGCAGCTTCGCCGGGTTCGCGAACTACGCCGAGATGCTCGGACGCGCCGACTTCTGGTCGTCGCTCTGGCACACCCTGCAGTTCACGCTCTACACGACCCCGCCGCTCGTCATCCTGGCGTTCGTGTTCGCCGTGCTGACCAACCGGATGAACCGCGGGCAGTGGTTCTTCCGCCTGGCGTTCTTCCTGCCGTTCATCCTGCCGTCGGCGACGATCTCGCTGATCTGGGTGTTCATCTTCACCCCGGCCACCGGCCTGTTCGCCTCGGTCCAGCAGGCGATCGGCCTGACCCCCGGCGCGGGCGTCCTGGCGAGCCCGAACACCGCCATGATCGGCGTCGCGATCGCCACGGTCTGGTGGACGCTCGGGTTCAACTTCGTGCTGTACCTGGCCGGGCTGCAGGAGATCCCCCGCGAGCTCTACGAGGCCGCAGCCGTCGACGGGGCGTCGAGCTGGCAGCAGATCAAGTCGATCACGCTGCCGCTGCTCGCCCGCACCACGACGCTCGTCATCCTGCTGCAGATCATCGCGAGCCTGAAGATCTTCGACCAGGTGTACCTGATGACGAACGGCGGGCCGGGCATCTCGACCCAGGTCTCGCTGCAGCTCATCACCGGCGTCGGCTTCACGGACAACCGCCTCGGTGCGGCGTCCGCGGCCTCGGTGCTCCTGTTCATCGTGATCGTCGCGATCGCGGTCATCCGGCAGCTCGTCGAGCGCGCTGCCGCCAAGCGAGAGATCGGTGCCTGACATGACCGCCACCGAGAGCATCACCACCGGCCGCCGGCGCGTCCGCACGGGCGTCTCGGCCGCAGCTCCCGCGAACGCCGCGAAGATCGGCGTCTCCGGCAAGGGCTTCAACATCACGGCCGCGATCATCCTGACCGTGTTCGCGATCATCTGGCTCATCCCGAGCCTGTTCGCCCTGAAGACGTCGCTGTCCGACAACGGCGTCGCAGCCCTGGGCGCGAACGCGATCCTGTCGAACTGGAACCCGACGCTGCACTCCTACGCGTCGCTGTTCCAGGCCGGCGACATCTGGAACTGGTACCTGGCGAGCGGCATCACGAGCCTGCTCACCACGGCCCTCACGGTGCTGTTCGCCTCGATGGCGGCGTTCGCACTGTCCCGGCTGGCCTTCCGCGGGCGGAACGTCGCGTTCCTGCTCATCATCCTGGGCATCATGATCCCGACGCAGGTCCTGATCATCCCGATCTTCCAGGAGCTCAACGCCGTCAACCTGCTGAACACCTACTGGTCGGTGATCTTCCCGCAGGTGCCCGCCGTGATCGCGGTGTTCATCTTCAAGCAGTTCTTCGACGGCATCCCGAAGGAGCTCGAGGAGGCCGCGCGCATCGACGGCGCCGGCATGTGGAAGATCTACTGGTCGGTCATCCTGCCCCTGTCGCGTCCGGTCATCGCCGCGGTGGCGATCCTGACGTTCGTCGGGGTGTGGAACAACCTGCTGCTGCCCCTGTTCGTGCTGTCGAACCCGGACCTCATGACGATCCCGGTCGGACTCGCCACGGTCCAGGGCAGCTTCGGCCAGCGGTACGCCGACATCCAGGCCGGGGCGATCCTGGCGGCCCTGCCGCTGATCATCCTGTACCTGGTCTTCCAGCGGCAGATCGTCGAGGGTGTGACCGGCTCCGGTCTCAAGGGCTGACGCCACCCCACGACAGACGGGAGGCGCGGTGCCGGCTGGCACCGCGCCTCCCGTCCGTCCCGGCGCGACCCCGCGCCCACGCTCGCCGGTCGCCGATCCGCGCGTCGGAAGCCGATCCGCGCGTGGGAGGCAGATCCGCGCAAAGGAGACCCGGAGGAACGGCGTTCCGTGCGCGGAACGTCCTCCTACCGCGAGTGCGATGGGAAGGAACGTCCGCGTCGGAGACGACTCAGAGCGGATCGAGGCGGGTCCGGAGGAGACAGAACTCGTTGCCCTCGGGGTCCTGGAGCACGTGCCACGACTCCTCCCCGGTCTGCCCGACGTCGGCCGGGCGCGCGCCGAGGGCCAGCAGCCGCTCGAGTTCGGCGTCCTGGTCCTGGTCGACCGGTGAGACGTCGAGGTGCAGGCGGAGCGGCTGGTGCTTCGGCTGCGGGTTCCTCGACAGGATGATCGTGGGGGTCGCCCCGCCGAAGCCGGACGCCGGGCCGATCTCGATGCCGTCCTCGTCCTTGCCGAGTTCGACGTAGTCCAGGACGGCGCACCAGAAGCGCGACAGCACCTCGGGGTCGTCGCAGTTCAGCACGAGTTCGCTCAGTCGGACGCTCATGCCCGCACGCTACCCGGCCGGGGTCAGGCGGGGACGGCCGGGCTCACGCGGGGACGGCCTGCCGGGCGTCGTGCTTCCAGAACCCGGAGAACGTGATCCGGGACTTCGGGACCCCCGCGCGGTGCAGGTGCCGGCGCCCCTCGGTTGCGAGCCGGGACTCCCCCACGACGAAGGCGTACACCCGGTCGTCGCACGGCACGTGCCGCTGGAGCTCGGCGAGCGCGGCACGTCCGGGGACCCCGTGCGGGTCGAGGTGCTCGCGGACGATCCAGGTGACCTCGACGCCGGCCGGGGCGTCGAGCACGCGGACGTCGGCGGCCGTCGGCACCTCCTGCACGATGCGGCCGACGGTGTCCCGCGGCAGTGACGCGGCGATGCCGACGACCGCGGGCAGCCCGGTCTCCTCGGCGGCGACCAGGACCTGGCTGACGTCGTCCGGGCAGTCGAAGATGCGCCCCTGGTCGAGCATCGCGAGTTCGTCGCCGGGTCGGGCCGCGCACGCCCAGATCGCGGCACGCCCCTCGAGTGTGCCGTCGGCGTGGGCGTGCACGACGAAGTCGACGTCGAGCTCGGCGGTGCCGTCCGGCAGTCGTCGGAAGCCCGCGACGGTGTAGTTCGCCAGGTGCGGTCGGGTGTCCTGCGGGATGGCGAGGTACTGCGGGTACCAGCGGTTGCCGTCGATCTCGGGCAGCGTCAGGTGCTGCTGGTGCGGGAGCGGCAGGAACAGGCGGAACCAGTGGTCGTACCCGGCGAAGGGGAACTCGTGCAGGTCGGCCCCGGTGACCGTCACCCGGTGCATCGACGGCGTGACCCGGGCGGAGCGGAGCACGCGGGCACGGAAGAGCCGGGGGTTCTCGGGCATGAGCCGCGGGATCTTCGCCATGAGGCAAGGCTAACCTAAGATGGTCCGCGTGCCATCCCCCGATCTCGTCGTGACCCCCGCGCGACCGCCCGCTCCGCCGAGCGCCACGGGCGTCCACCGCACCGCGGTCCGCCGTCGGACGACCGTCGTCCTCGGCCTGGTCGTGGTCCTCGCACTCGCCGCCGTCGCCAGCATGCTGTTCGGCAGCAATCGCCTGGGCGTCGACCAGGTGCTCGCGGGCCTGACGCGCTCGGGGTCCGGGACGACCGAGGCCGTGGTGTGGGGCTCGCGCATCCCCCGAACGCTCATCGGCGCCGCGGTCGGCGCGGCCCTCGGCATCGCGGGCCTGCTCATGCAGGGGCACACGCGGAACCCCCTCGCCGACCCGGGCCTGTTCGGCGTCTCGTCGGGCGCCGGGCTCGCGGTCGTCCTCGGCGTCTACGTCTTCGGCGTCACGAGCACCGGCGCGACGGTCTGGTTCGCCCTGGCCGGCGCGGTGGTCGCGAGCGTCGTGGTGTTCTCGGTGACGATCGCCGGCAGCGGGACGGCCAGCCCGGTGCCCCTCGCCCTGGCCGGCGCCGCGGTCTCGGCGTTGCTCGGCGCGGTCACGTCCTTCATCGTCCTGACCGACCAGCAGTCGCTCGACGCGTACCGGCTCTGGGTGGTCGGCTCCCTGGCGGCGCGGCAGCTCGACGTGCTGACGGCCGCGGCACCGTTCCTGCTCGTCGGACTGGCCCTCGCGATCTGGAACGTCCGGTCGCTCGACGCGCTCGGCCTCGGCGCGGAGCTCGCGCGCGGCCTGGGCGAGAACGTCCTCGTCGCCCGGCTCGTGGGCCTCGGCGGCATCACCCTGCTCGCCGCCGGCGCGACCGCGGCCGCCGGTCCGATCGGGTTCGTCGGACTCACGGTGCCGCACGTCGCCCGTGCCCTCGTCGGGACCGGACACCGCTGGACCCTGCCCGTCTCGGCCCTCGTCGGGGCGTCGCTCGTGCTCGTCGCGGACGTCGTCGGGCGGCTCGTCGGCGGGTTCTCCGAGGTCGAGGTCGGCATCGTCCTCGCGGTCATCGGCGGCCCGGTGTTCGTCGCCGTCGCCCGCCGCCGATCGCTGGTGTCCCTGTGAGCGCCGCCGCACCGCGCAGCGCCGCAGCACCCCGCAGCACCGCCGCCCCGGTCCGCCGCGGCGTCCGTGTCGGCCCCGTCGGCCTGGCCTGGCGCCCGCGGGTGCTCGGGTACACGGTCGCCGCGCTCGCCCTCGCCGTCGTGCTCGTCGTCCTCGGCGTCGCGGTCGGCAGCACCTGGATCGCACCGGGCACCGTCGTCCGCGCCCTGTTCGGCGTCGAGGACGGCCCGGAGGGCTTCATCGTCACGACGCTCCGACTCCCCCGGGTGCTGGTCGGCGCGCTCGTCGGGCTCGTCCTCGGCGTCGCGGGCGCCTTGACCCAGACCGTCACGCGCAACCCGCTCGGCACGCCGGACATCATCGGCGTCACCTCCGGCGCGAGCGTCGGTGCGGTGGCGGCCATCGTCCTCGGCGGCGGCTCGTACTCGGTGTCGAGCGTCGTCACCAGCGGCGGCATCCCGGTCGCCGCGACGATCGGCGCCCTCGTCGCGGCCGCCGCCGTGTACGGCTTCGGGTGGCGCGGCGGTGTGCAGAGCTACCGGCTCGTGCTCGTCGGCATCGGCGTCAGCGCGACCCTCGACGCGATGACGAGCTACCTGCTCGTCCGCGCGAAGATCACCGTGGCGACCGCCGCCTCGCAGTGGCTCGTGGGCAGCCTGTCGAGCACGTCCTGGTCGTCCGTGTGGCCCCTGCTCGTGGTGGCCGCCGTCGCCGTCCCCCTGGCCCTCGCGACGAGTGCGGCGCTCGGCATCGGGCAGCTCGGTGACGAGGTCGCGACGGGCGTCGGCCTCGGGGTGCAGCGGCACCGGCTGCTCGTCATCGCGCTGGCCGTGGTCCTGACCGCCGCCGCCGTCGCCGCCGCGGGACCCGTCGGGTTCGTCGCGTTCGTCGTGCCGCAGGTCGCGCTGCGGCTCGCCGGGACGAACCGGCCGCCGCTGCTGCTCGCCGGCGCCCTCGGGGCCGTTCTCGTGCTCGGTGCCGACCTGCTCGCCCGGTCCGCCTTCCCCTGGCAGGTCCCCGTCGGCATCGTCACGACCGTCGTCGGCGCCCCCTACCTGATCTGGCTCCTCGTCCGGCACCGCAAGGAGATGTCCCGATGACCGCACGCACCGCACCCGCGACCACCGCAGACACCACGGCAGCGACGGCCGCCACGTCCGCCACCACGGACGCAGCCGCGACCACCTCGACGACGCCGGCCGATGGACCGACCCGCACCGCGCCTCCAGTCGGAGTGCCCGTGCTGCAGGCCCGCGGCCTGTCCGTCGGCTACGACCGCGAACCGGTGCTCCGCGACCTGGACCTGCGCATCGAACGCGGCACCGTGACGACCTTCCTCGGAGCGAACGGCTGCGGGAAGTCGACCCTGCTGAAGGCCTTCGGCCGGGTGCTGCGGCCGCAGGCCGGCGAGGTCCTGCTCGACGGCACCCCGATCCGACGCGAGCCGAACCGTGCGGTCGCGCGGAAGCTCGCGATCCTGCCCCAGACCCCCGTGGCCCCGGCCGGCACGAGCGTGCTCGACCTCGTGATGCGGGGCCGGAACCCGCACCAGTCCTGGGCCCGCCCCTGGACCGCCGAGGACGCCGACGTCGCCGAGCAGGCCATCGCCGCGACCGGGCTGACCGAGGTGGCGCACCGCGACGTGGCGAGCTTGTCCGGCGGGCAGCGACAGCGGGCGTGGATCGCGCTCGTGGTCGCGCAGCAGGCCGAGACGCTCCTGCTCGACGAACCGACGACGTACCTCGACCTCGCGCACCAGCTCGACGTCCTGCGGCTCGTGCGACGGCTCAACCGGGAGCAGGGCTCCACCGTCGTGATGGTCCTGCACGACCTGTCGCTCGCCGCGAGGTACTCCGACCGGCTCGTGGTGCTGCACGACGGCGGGGTCGTCGCGGACGGCACCCCGCACGAGGTCCTGACGCCCGAAGTGCTCGAGCGGGCCTTCGGTCTGCACGCCCGCGTCGTCCCCGACCCGGTGACCGGCACCCCGATGATCGTCCCCGAGGCGGACGAGCAGGACTGAACCGGACGAGCAGGACCGGCCTGAACCAGCAGGGGCCGGCAGGCCGTACAGACTTAGGTTAGGCTCTCCTAACGTGAAGATCCCCCGCCGCGGCTCCGTGCGCGCCGCCCTCGTGACCTCCGTGGCCCTCTCGGCCCTCCTGCTCGCCGGCTGCACCGGCTCGAACGGCTCCGGCCGCTCCGGCGACGGCAGCGCCGCCGGCTCCGGCTCGAGCGCCGCCGCGAAGGGACCCTGGTCGTACGAGGACGCCACCGGGAAGACCGTCAAGCTCGACAGCACCCCGAAGCGCGTCGTGGTCCTCAACGACATCGCCATCTCGTTCATCGAGTACGGCCTCCGCCCGGTCGGCACCTTCGGGCAGCTCACCATGGCGAAGGACCAGCGCTTCGAGGGCCTGGACACCAAGGGCATCGCGCAGCTCGGCACCGGCTACGGCGACATCGACCTCGAGCAGCTCGCGGCACTCAAGCCGGACCTCGTCGTCACGTCGGTCTACCCCACCGACGACAAGGGCACGCTCGACACCACGCAGCCGGGCTACGGCTTCAAGGACAAGGAACAGCAGCAGCAGGTCGAGGCCATCGCGCCCGTCGTCCAGGTCGAGTGGGGCGGGAAGGGCGAGGACGTCATCGAGAAGATCGCCGACCTCGCCGAGTCGCTCGGTGCCCCGGAGTCGACGGTCGAGGCCGCCGAGGACCGCTTCGACAAGGCCGAGGACGAGCTCGAGAAGGCCGCGAAGGCGAGCGACGTCTCGGTCGTCTCGATGTACGCGGACGGCGACGGCGCGTACGTCACGCGACCCTCCGACGAGCCCACGCTGCAGATGTACTCGTCGTTCGGCGTCTACTTCGTGACCCCGAAGCCGAAGGGCTTCTACTGGGGCATCTACTCGTGGGAGAACGCCGGCCAGATCTCCGGTGACGTGATCCTGCTGTCGCAGCAGGGCTACCAGGTGTCCGACCTCGAGAAGCAGCCGACGTTCGCCGACAACGCGGCCCTGCAGGCCGGCCAGGTGCACAGCTGGACCTTCCCGGCCCTCGACTACGCGTCGCAGGCCGACTACATGACGAAGCTCGCGGGCTGGCTGGGCGAGAGCAAGAAGGTCTCGTAGACCCCACCACCCCACGGACGGGAGGCGCGGTGCCGGCTGGCACCGCGCCTCCCGTCCGTTCCCGGTCGCGTCCGGACGCGACCCGTCCCTGCCCCCCCCCCCCCCCCCCCCCCCCCCCCCCCCCCCCCCCCCCCCCCCCCCCCCCCCCCGGGGGCCCCGCCCGCCCCCCCCCCGCGCCCCCGCGCCCCCGCCCGCCCCCC